>JAFQAA010000014.1 GCA_017417005.1 Elusimicrobiaceae bacterium
GTATACAAAGGAAAGAAAGGTTTTTTGTGTTGCGTGGAAAGGCAAATACCCCACACCTTCCCTCTCCCCTCTTTAAAAAAGAAGGGCGAGGAATAAAGGAAAAAGTATGCCTGTATATGCTGAGTATCGCTGAGAAAATTTGTGTAGTAGCAAATAAAATAAAACCCTTGGAATATTTTTTTCTTTTTTTTGAAAAAATATTCCAAGGGTTTTTCTATTGTCATGCTGAGATGTTTTTGCTCAGCATCTCTTCCGCTTATTTTCTCCCCTGCCACTTAGTTGCGGGGGAGAAGTAAAGAGGGGGTGGTAAAAAGAATATATTTTATTATTACACCCCACCCTTAATCCCTCCCCTAATTTTTTGGCAAAGCCAAAAAAGTCAAGGGAGAGCAAAGCGGTCTAGATTAAAAACAAAAACACTTTGAATGATAAATAAAAAATAAAAAGGAGAATTAGTTTATGAGAGATAAAAAAAGAAATAAGAAAAAGGGTTTTACCCTTATAGAAATACTTGTAGCGGTTCTTATTATAGGTATTTTGGCAGCCATTGCTTTACCTAGTTATAATAGAGCGGTGGAAAAGAGCAGGGCTTCCGGGCCAATGGCAAACCTTGCCTCAATAGCAAAGGCGCAAAACGCACAAAAACTTGGCACAGCGCATTATACGGATAATGTAGGCAATTTAGATATCTCTTTAACAGATGAGGCAAGCGGGCAAAGAGCAACGGGCAGCACTTTTGAAAGCGAATATTTTACTTATAAAATATACGGAGATGATGAAGAAGCGGCAGTAGCAACGCGCAAAAATGTTGATGAAGATAAGAAATATGAACTTTCAGTAGAATATGGTTCGGGTAGGATATATTGCCGTCCTGTAGATAATAAAACCTGTATAGATTTAGGGCTTGAAGAAGGGCAAGATTATAATACACAAGAAGACGATAGTGATTGGCCAAATTGTTCTGATAATTTGGGCGCTATAGCAGAAATGTTTGGTGTTCCGCCCGAAGAAGTAGACGATTTTGCAGCAGTACTTCCCAGTCTTAACTATTGTAAATTAAAAGATAACAAATTAAAATATGGTATGTGTGAAGAACTTGATGGAGAAACAGCAGCAGTAGTTGGAGCTTCGTACTATTGTATAGACATGGTGCAAGAAGGTGGTTCATCATATCAAGGATATCAACAAACGGAATGCTATTCTATTGATGGGGAAACTTGTTTTCAATATGTAGCTTATGCTGAAGGCGAGATGATGGATAATGGGGATATGGCAATGTATTGTGAAGCTGAACACATGAACCAAGATCATACCTGCAATACTTACGATTATATGCATTATTATAAAGGTTTTGAGAACGGAGCATACTTGAATGAATCTTGCACAAGATTTAATGGCCTGGAATGTCTAGAGTGGCAAAGATCATTAGATTATTTGTCAGATGATCAAAGTACTCGTGCAACTTGTTATAATGACCATATCGGAACAAATGGCGAATGTAATTATTATGATTATTATCGCGTTGACAGAATTGTTGACGGAGGACACTATAATGGATTATTTTGCGAGAATGGCTATTGCCGGGAAGATCCGGGCAATAATTCCGGGAATTTAGCTTGTGGCGGTCCTTGCGGCGGTGTCGTAAACGAAAGAGGCAATGGCTGTTTAACCTATGTTAGAGAAAGTTATGACGGACGTTGTCTAGATTGATATAAATTATCTTTTTAGAATAAAAAACCCCCTCTCTTAAAAAGAAAGGGGGTTTTAAATAAATAAGATTTATTTTATTTCGGCTTTTGCCTTGTTAAATAAATCATACCTTGCGGCATCTTCCAGGAAGGTTTGCCAATCTTCGTGGGTAAAATCATATCTGTCTATAATTTGTTGAGCGGCTTTTTGCTGGTAGTCCGCGTCGCCCTGAGCTTTAAAGGCTTCTTCAGCTTCAACATATTCTTTGGCAATTAACATAAGGGCTTCTTCGTCGCTTATTTCTTCTGGATTGGTTTTTGTTTCCTGGGTAGCGGCGGAGAGGTTATTGTCCACTTGGGTAGGAGTTTTTTCTTCTTCTTGCAAGGGGGTTTGTTCTTTAACTTCTTCTTGGGTTTTATCTAAAGAAGTTTCCTCATGTATAGTTGGGATAGTTTTAAAGTGCAACCTATTGCCTTTTTGGTGGCCTAAAATAACAAATAAAACAACGATAACCGTAAACAAAATTAAAACGGTTAAAGCGATATTTGCCCAGCCGTGAAATTCCTTGCTTATCAAAAGCGGATAGGCGGCATAGATTATTAAAAGTATTATAATTATTGCGGCAAGTATTGGTGCTAACATAATATCCTCACTTGGAGCGTTCCTGCTCCGGTTGATTTATATAATTTATAAACCCGGTCATAATGGCTGGGTCCTGCATCATTTGCTTTACGGCTTTTCTGAAAGCAGGGTCTTTACTATATTGAAGCAAAATTTTTTGTGTTTGTGTAGAGGTCATTTGCTTTTTAAACTCTTCCACTGACGGCAGAGAGTTAAAATCTAACTCCTCTTTACCAAGAGCCTTATTCATATCTCTTACAAAATTTTGTATAGCGGGGTCTTTGCCGTAAAAGGCAATTTTTTCGGCCATTTCCTTGGCATTGGGTGTTTTTACAAAAGGTTGGGTGCTATATTGAATTTGCAAAAAGGCTTGCGGGTTTAAATTAATTTTAGAAATAGAGCCTTGTGGTTGTTGTTCTTGGGCAGGGGTATCTTGTGGGTCGGCAAACTCAAATTGATTTATAGGAGAATCCCAAGAATTTTCCTGACTTTCCTGTACCTCAATTTGAGTTTGCTTAAACTCTGTAAAGTATTTAAAAGTCATAATAAGGGCGCTTAGCGTTAGAAAACTTATTATTAAAATTATTTTTACTTTTACAGATTTTGTCATAATAGTTAATTTTCAACACCTAAAAGTTCAACATCAAAAATAAGCAAGCTTCCTGCCGGGATAGGGCCGGCCTGTCTATCGCCGTAAGCAGTTGCCGGCGGGCAATAAAGTTTTGCTTTAGAGCCAACTTTCATTTCCTGTAAACCAAGAGTCCAACAACTTATAACTTGGTTCAAGGCAAATTCTGCTGCTTGACCTCTTTTTATGGAGCTATCAAACACTTTACCATCCGGCAAAGTGCCTTCATAATGCACTTTAACTTTATCTGTTGCTTTTGGTTGTTTGCCTTTGCCCTTTTGGGTTATTTTAATAACGGCTCCGTTAGCAAGTTCTTTTGAAGTTTTTTCCTTTTTAATTTTATCCATTAGTTGATTTTGCTGGATTTTGCGCTGATTTAAGACTTTTTTGGAGTCTGCTTCATAACGCGCTTGGATAGCCTGCTGATAATCTTCCAATTTAACTTTTGGATTTCTTTTAAGTAAAGAATCAAGCATACCTTGGGAAAGGGCTTTATATTCTTCATTAGAAGAAATTACAAATTGTTCCCTTACATTATTGCCAAGCTGGTAGCCAAGGGCGTATAAAGTTTCATCTTCTTTTTGATTTTGCGCAAAAACAAAAGGGGCGGCAAAAACAAGAATAGATAAGATAAGTATTTTTTTCATTTTTTTCTCCTATTTTTTATTTATGTATTGGACTAATTTTTCCCGTACTATCGGGGCGCAGGCTTGGCCTGCGGCAATTTGGCTTCTTCTTTGGGCTTCTTCGTGTCTAAAAGTGCCTACTTTTTGAGATTCGCTTAGCGTTGCAAAAATATTACCGCTGGGGGCTTCTTTTAAGTTTACATTAGCTGTTGAAGTGCACCAATAAAGGCCGTTTGTTGTTTGGGAAGGGAATTTATCTAATACGATATTTATGTGCAAAATAATATCGCTTTCTTGGGGTTTTTCACTTACGCCAAAGCCTAAATCATTAAGGGCTTCAATAACTTTGCTTTTAACGATTTTATCTTCAAAGCCTTCAAATTCATAGACAATTTTTATATTATCAAAGGCTTTTGCATGGCTGTTTTTAAAATCATTTAAGGAATTTTCTTGATAGGCAATTTCATTATGGGAAACAAGGGCATATTCTTCATCTAAGGCTTGGCGTTCTTTAAAAAGTTCTTCCATAGCAAAAGCATATTGCACGGCGCGCCATTTGTTTGGCTCTTGCTCTATTTTTTCGGCCATATTTTTTAATTTCCCGTCAATTCGGGTGTAGGCCGGCTCTGTAATTTTTTTTGCTTGTTCTCTATCAATAGCGGCCATAGCATAATATTTTCTATTTATTTTATCTTTCCAAGTTTCTACGATTTTTGCGCTGTCTAAAACGGCTTGTCTTCTGGCTTGGGTGTAGGTGTCGCCTTCAGGTAAAGAGGCGTAGAGGGTTTTTATATCTTTTAAAGCCTGCTGCTTTGCCTGGTCTTTTTTGCTTGCGTAAGCAACTTTAGTAATATACTTATCAGCGGGGTATTTTTCCGCATTTTTCACTAGTATATGTTTGTTTGAGCAAGCGCTGATTAAAAGCAGAGCAAAACTCAAAGTAAGTAGTTTTTTCATTTTTATTCCTCCTAATTTTATTTAGAACTATAACGCCACAGGTAAGTGCGCTGGCCTTTTTTAATTTTTACCTTATCAAAGTGGTAAGTGTCAATAGGCATACCTGCGTTGTTATAATTATAAAAATCTATATCATATTCTCCAGGTTCTAAAAAGACATTTGCCATTTTTATTTGTGCCGGCAAAGTAAACCAGGAGCGAGTATCGGCCTGTTCTGTTGCAGTATTAAAAATAGTTGTTGCCAAATCTATAAGTAAAGTGGCGTTTTTATTATCAGTGTTTTTATTTGCAATATCGTGGGCTTGTTTAGATAAAATAAATTTTGTTGCTACTCTGGTTGCAGTTCTTGCCCAAATAGCGTTGCTTTCTTCTTGCAAGGTTAATTTGGCGGCACTGGCAAGATCGGCAACATTTTTGGTGGCTATTTTTTGTCCGTTTGGCAAAACTATGGCAGAAGATCTGCCAAAATAAGGGTTATCTATATAACTTGGGTAAGAAATTGCAATAGTTCTTCCGTATAAACCAGAAAAGACGGCATCAATAGTTTGTTTAGGGGTGCCCTGTAAGGAATTATTATTATTTAAAATAAAACCAAGCCTATCCCAAGAAACGCTTACTTGGCTGGAAATTTTTATAGGGCTTTTACCGCTGTAATGAATAAAAATAAGTTCGCCGAGTTCTTTATAATTTGGGGGTAAGGCGCTGTTTGGGGCCCAAGCCTCAAAATAGCCTTTTAGTTTTTCATAAGCATTTAAAGCATTTGTTCTGGCGATTCTGGCAGAAGAAAGCTGGCCTATATCTTCAAAAACCATACTTGCAAAATATTGCACAAAAGGTTCATCATTATAAACTTTTTTGGTGCTTTCTCTATATCTATCTAAAAAGAAAACTGCTTTACGCATTTCAACAGCGGCATCTTCAAAATTATCTTGCGCCAAAAAGTTCATAGCGGTAAAAAAATAAGTAAAGGCCTGTTCATACATTTGCATTTTGTAAGGCAAAGTATTATCGTTTATTATTAAAGTGCCGAGGTTCTGAGAAATGCTTTTTGTAAAAAGATCCTCATTTAATTTTTGCGCTTCAAGAAAATTTGCCGTAGAGTTTTTTGTATCGTAAGCGGCTTGCTCTACAAGGGCTAAATCCAAGTTGTATAAAACGGCATTTTTTTTGCCATATTGCTTTTTTTGGTTATTTTTTATTTTTGCGCTTGCATTTTCAAAATTTTGGTTTGCCATTAATTTCGAAATATCTTTTTTATATTGCAAAGAAGGCCCCGCACAAGCGCAAAGCAAGCTTGTTAAAACTAGGATGAAAAAGCGGGGCCTTTTAATAATCATTTTATTATTTTATGTTTAGAATTTTAAAGAATTCTTTGCGACATATTTTTTAAGTTTTTGCTGCCCGTTCCAAACGATTTGATTTGTTTGGATATTTATTAACTTTAAGTTGATTTGATAATAAATAACGGACTTTCTGCCTTCTTGGTCAACAATAGAATCCAAAACGCCGCTTAACATATAATCAGCGCCGACTTCTCGGCCGAACTCTTTTCTAGTTTCTTCGCTGGAATATTCTTGTTGCTCAAGTCTTTCATCGCGAACTTCGCCGCGTTCTTCTTTAGAAGCAACAAATTCCACTTTTCCGCTGTTGATTAAAGCGCGTTGCATTTCTTCTACAAAGGTAGAGGTATTAATATGTTCCATAGTGTTATTTTTGATTGTTCCTACAATAACAACAGGTTCATTGCCCCCTTTTGCTTTAAGGGCTTTATTATACCAGTTGCCTTCAAGGCAGTCTTTAATCATTGTTTCAGCAGTCATCCTGGAATCAGCATCGTTCCATTTGCCACTTAAATCTTTGGTTGTGTTTGCATCCATACGCTCTACTTTTGTGCCACAAGCAATAAGCATTGGTAAAAGTAAAGTGAAAACTAATAACTTTTTCATACTCGTTTCTCCTTATTAAGTCTATAATAAACTATTGTAGCACTTTTAGGCCCGTATGTGCTAAAATAATAATATGATAATGGTTTTTGATATTGGTAATACCCATATAACAATAGGATTTGTAAAAGAGGGCAAAGTTCTTTGTGAGCTTCGCTATCCATCGGCAAATTTTTTGCCGGGTGATTTTTTAAAATATATTAAAGAGCAATTTTCTTTAAAAAAAATAAAAAAGAATCAAATAAATTCTTGTGCAATTTCAAGTGTAGTGCCTGCTTTAACGGAACCTATTAAATCTTTTTGCAAAAAAGAATTTAAAAAAGAGCCTTTTATAGTTGACAATAAAAATACAATTTTAAAAATTAAAAAAGGCAGTATTGCCGATCTTGGTGCAGATAGAATTGCCGATATTGAGGCCGCTTTATTTTTATATCCAAAGCGCGATTTTATTATTTTAGATTTTGGCACGGCAAATACTTTTTGCGCCGTTAGTAAAGAGGGCTATTATCTTGGCGGGGCAATAAGTGCGGGTTTAAATCTTATGATGAAAGCCCTTGCCCAAGGGGCAGCTCAACTGGGCGAAGTTCCTTTGACGGAAGCAAAATTTGCTGCTGGTTTAACAACTCAAACACAGATACAGGCCGGGCTTTATTTTACCTTGCTTGGCGGGGCAAAGGAAATAACTAAAAGATTAAAAGAGGAAGTTTTTCCAAAATCAAAGGCCCTTGTTATAGGCACCGGGGGGATAGCAAATCTCTATACAAAACAAGGCATTTTTGATGTTTTTGAACCAAATTTAACCCTTATAGGTATTGCTTATTTAGCGCAAAAATATAAAAAGGGTTGAGAAAGTCGGTTAAAATTTCTATAATAAGAATAATATTTAATATCAGAGAGGTTTTTATATGGCAAGAAAATCATTTATTGCAGGTAATTGGAAAATGCATAAAACTATTGCGGAGTCTAAGGCACTGGCCCAAGCAATTAAGGAAGCTCAAAATAAAAATAATGCCGATATTATGGTGGCACCCGTTTTTACCAGTTTAAATGCCGTTGCCGAAGTTTTAAAAGGCAGCAATGTTATTGTTAGCGCCCAAGATTGTTTTTATGAAGAAAAGGGGGCGTTTACTTCTCAAATTGCCCCAAATCAAGTTAAAGATGCCGGGGCTACTTGCGTAATTTTAGGCCATAGCGAAAGAAGAAGCCTATTTGGTGATACTAACGAAATTTTAAATAAAAAAGTTAAAGCCGTTCTTGCCCAAGGTTTAAGAGTTGTTTATTGTGTAGGGGAAACTTTGCAAGAAAGAGAAAGCGAAAAAACTATTTCTGTTATTCAACAACAAATTGAAGGTGGGCTAAAAGGTTTTACAACGCAAGATTTAAAAGATTTAGTTATTGCTTATGAACCTGTTTGGGCTATTGGCACAGGCAAAACAGCCACTCCGGAACAAGCCCAGGAAGTGCATAAGGCTATTAGAAATATTTTAGAACAAAAATTTGATAAAGATTTTGCCCAGCAAGTGCGCATTTTATATGGCGGCAGCGTAAAAACCGATAATGTGGACGCCATTATGGCAAAAGAAGATGTTGACGGCGTTTTGGTAGGCGGTCAATCTCTTGTTGCAGAGCAGTTTATCAGAATAATAAACTATAATAAGTAGTTTTATGAATATAGCAAAATATATAGATCATACCCTTTTAAAACCGACGGCAGAACGCAAAGATATAGAACAACTTTGCAAAGAAGCAAGAGAATATAATTTTGCCTCTGTCTGTGTAAATCCGTTTTGGGTTTCCTATGCAAGCAAATTGCTAGAAGGTTCTTCTGTAAAAGTTTGCACGGTTATAGGTTTTCCTTTAGGGGCAAACACTTCTGCTGTTAAGGCTTTTGAAGCAAAAACTGCCATCCAGGAAGGTGCTAGCGAAGTTGATATGGTTATAAATATCGGTGCTCTTAAAGCCGGCCAGTATGATATTGTAAAACAAGATATCAAAGCCGTAAGAGAGGCTAGTGCCGGTAAAATCTTGAAGGTTATTATTGAAACCTCTTACCTTACCGATGAAGAAAAACAAAAAGTTTGTAAAATTTGTGCTGAAGAAGGGGCTGACTTTGTAAAAACCTCTACGGGTTTTTCGGGTGGCGGCGCAACCGCGCAAGATGTGGCTTTGATGGCTAAATCTGCCGGCGATAAGGTAAAAGTTAAAGCTTCTGGTGGGATAAGAACCCGCGAGGACGCTTTAAAAATGATAGAAGCCGGCGCAAGCCGCTTGGGAACGAGTTCAGGTATAAAAATAGTATAGGTAAGAAAATTATGATTAAACATTGGGAAATTTTAGAAAATAAATGGACACAAAATTCTGCTTATGTTCTTGGCATACAGGGGGAAGATAGCGACTCTCAACTTATTTTGGGTGAACTTTCCTCTTTTTGTTCTTTGGTAGATGTAAAAGTTTCTAATTTTACCCATATCTTTGAACTTCTAAATGTGACAGATGATGATATTTTGCAGAAAATTCGCGCTAAGATAGAAGAAATAGTAAAGAAAAGTTCTTTAAATAATAAAGACCAATCTTTAAGTTCTACTCCCTTACAGGCAAGTAGTGGTAGCCTTGATTTTGAAACAGAAGGGGCTCCGTTGGATATCATTATTCACAAAGATAATTTAAAGAGTGATTTAACTTCTTCAACTGATGGAACCCATATAAATTTAAATGTAGAGTCCACTCTTCATTTAGAAGATACCAAAACAAGTAATATTCCCGAAGTAAAATCTCAAGAAAATAAGCAATTTAAAGAGGAAATATTTTCCGCTAAAGAAAGCAAAAATAATGAGGTTAAAAAACAAGAACTCAAAAAGGAAGAGAAAGTTCCCTCTGCCAAAAAAGAAGGTTTTTTTAAAAGGCTTTTTTCCTTTGGTAAAAAGAAAAATAAAGTTAAAGAAGAAGTCTCATTAGGTCCTTTACCCATAGAGCAAGTTGCCGCTAAAGAAGCCGATATATCTAAAAACGAACAAAAATCTAAAGGTTTACAAACCCCTCAAGCCCCACAAGAGAAAAATCAAAAAGATGATAAAAATATGCATGGGGTTATCGTAAAGGGAACGGCCTTCCCGGCAGAAGAACTTGGGGCTCAAAAGATTAAAGAAGTTTCTTTAGAAACAAAACCTCTTTTTGAAAAAGAACACGGCGAGGTTTTGCAAGCGCAAGTTCCGCTTGATGATATCTTTGCGGCGGAAACTATTTGTCAATTTTACGATGATCAAAATCCTTCAGAGCCTAAAATAGAAAAAATTGAAGATCCAACCCCTATGCCAACCCCAAGAGTTATTACCATAACTCAAAATAAAATATTAGAGGAAAATTTGAAGCAGGGGGCTAAGCAAGAAGGGGTAAAAGAAGAAGTTTTTGCTCCTAAGGAAGAAACTAAAGAAACACCTAAAAAAGAAGTTTTACAAGAGAAAGAAGAACAAGATAAAGGAGCGCAAATGCCTGCTGCTTCACTTGATAAAGGTGCAAAAGTTGTTGAACCCAGCGCTCCGGTAATGTCTGCTGCTAAAGTTGTTGCAAAACAAACCGCTGATATGCCCGTTTTACCTAAGCAACCTGCAGCCCCAATACTTAAAAAGGAAAATCAAAACGCGCCTCAAGCATCTTTACAACAGAAAGATCTTTCTTCCAAAGTTATAAAGACTGAAGAGGAAAATTTCAGTAAATCTAAGGATACCGCTGACAACAAAACTAATATGAATTTAGATAAACAGGAAAACAAAATGCCTAAGATCTCCGTTTCCGAGGAAGAGGTTTTAAAAATGAAAAATGCGGCAAAGGCTTCTAGCCAAGATAAAGTTATGCCTAAAGAACAAACAGATAGCAAACAGACAGCACTAAAACAGGGGGCAAAGCAAAACAAACCACAAGCTGCTTTGCCTAAAGCGACTCCTAAACCAATAGTTATGCCGCCCATAGATAAAACGCAAATTGACGGCTTTGACCACACTATCCAAACAACCTCTATTCCTGTATATAAAAAGAGTAATTGGCCTATAGAAATGCCGATAGTTCCTTCTTATACTTTGGAAAATATGGATATGTCTTCTAATCGTTTTGCTCACGCAACGGCTATGTCTATAGTAGATAACCCGGGGACTATGTATAACCCTTTCTTTGTTTTTGGCGAGGGCGGTTGCGGCAAAACACATTTCTTAAATGCTATTGGTGTGGAATTTGCAAAAAAGATTTCACAAGATAAAATTTTTATTACAAACGGCGTTCGTTTTTCAAGAGGCGTGCAAAGGGCTATTGAAAACGGGACAATAAATAAAGTTAAAGACTTTTTAGATTCTGCCCAAGTGCTTATAATAGACGATATTCATTTGACGGCCGTAAACGAAACAAACAGGGAGTTTATTTCCCAGGTTTTAAATGACTATGTTGCAAAAAGAAAACAACTTGTTATTGCCTCAAAATATCCGCCGCAAGGGTTATCAAGGTTTGAAGAATTAACTAATTTCAAACTCAGCCAGGGTTGGATTTCCGAGTTAAAACCTTTAAGGCCTAACCACTTCTTAAAGGCTTATGTTAAAATGGCTTTGGATGCTCAGGTAGATTTGACGGAAGCCCAGTGTCGCGGTTTCTTTGGAAGAGAAAACTTGACTCTTGGTATGATTGATAAAGATATTAAGAGAGCAAAAGTTTTGAGAAGACGCATAAAAGATAGCGGAAGTCTTTCTATTTCTTATGAACAATTATTAAATTATATTACCGCAATTTCAGGGGAAGATACCACAAGCCAGCTTGAAAGTTTGGATTTGTCAAGTCCACTTTCAATTCGCCGGGGGGAAAATACCAACTGGGGCAATTTCGGCTTTTTCTTTCCTAAAGAAAGTGCAGATAAGTTTAAATGGATAGTTTATGCCACTATGCAACGCGCAAAAGAATTGGGTATTAAGGGCGGTTTTAATTTCGCTTTGAAATCGGCCTATTCAACGGAACATATTATTGCCTCCGCTTTTAAAATTGCCAATGTTTGTGATAGTAAAAACTTAAAAGCTGCCATAATTTTGGGGCCTGATCCCAAAATAATACAACCGGCAATTAGGGATAATTTCTGCGATATTTTATCCCATATGTTAGAAGTTATGATGATCCGTTGCGCCATAATTTCTTATGAGGATATCAAAAAACCAAGCAGTTATGTTAGGGTTTTGGGCGATGTCCTTAAATAATTAAAAGAGGGTTTATGAAAAAGTTATCACTTTTAGTAATTGCAAGTTTACTTATATGTGCTTGCCAAAGGATGAACCTGGGCCCAAAAGGCGAAGGGGAATATGTTATTGGCAAAGCCGAGGTCCCCTATAATGCAAAAAACCTTTCCGGTATGAAAAAAGAAGCTTTTAAAATTGCAAAACAAGATGCTTTAAAAAATGCCGTAGATGTCTTTTTATCTTCTAACAGCAATATGGATTATCCTAAAAAGGTTGAAGAAGAAATTCTGGCCAAACCGGATAATTATATAAGAAAAGCCTATATCAAACACGGCGAGCAGATGGGGGAAAATTATATCCTTGAAGCACGAGTGATGATTTTAGTTAGCAATTTGGCAACAAAAATTAAAAATTTGCAAGATTCTTCTTATGTCAAAAAAACCAGTATTTTTATTGCAACCAGAGAACTTGAAAAGGAAGAAGTTTCTTTAAACCAATATTGCAAACAAGGTATTTATAAAGCATTTAAAAACCAGCCTTATACTTTAATTGACGGCGGTAATTTAAGTCAAAATAATATAGACAATAATGCTTCTATTGTTGATAAAGCAAAAAAAGAAGGTTCGCGTTTTGCTATTATTGCAGATGCTTCTGCCAGCAATATTGAAAGTGCGGCCCAGCTTTCAACAACCTTTAAGCCCGTTAGGGCAAAAGTTAATATTATTGCCCTTGGCACAAATAATTATAAAGTTATTGATCAAACTTCCCAAAGTGCCAGTGGCCTTGATGCCGATGAAACGATGGCTTATCAAAAAGCCTTAAATAATGCTTGTTTTGAAGCGGCTTCCCAGTTGATAGAGCCTATGAACGCCGCCATTAACAGCGCAAAAACTTTCAAGTTTATCATTAAAGAGGTAAACACTATCAAAAGGCTTGAAAAATTGCAAACTATTTTAAGAGAGTTAAAAGAAGTTGAAGATTTTGTTTTAATTAAATATGTTAACTCCAATGCTACTTTTGAAGTACAGGCTAATGTAAATACTTCTGAAGAATTTTCCGCTAAAATTATTAGGAAATATTATAATAACTTTACTATTTTAAACACAACTCCAGATGCTGTGGAGATGGTTTTTATCTAAAATATGCTTTGCTCAATTACTTCGGCCTGTTTAAAAGGAATAGAGGGCTATATCGTTAATGTTGAAGTTGATATAGCTGCCGGTATGCCTTCTTTAACTTTGGTGGGCTTGCCGGACCAAGAAGTAAAAGAAGCAAAGGATAGGGTTCTTGCCGCAATTAGAAACAGCGGTTTTGATTCCCCTATAAAAAAAATAACAATAAATTTAGTGCCTGCTGAAATTAAAAAATCAGGCACTCATTTTGATTTGCCTATTGCCCTTGGTATTTTGGGGGCAAGTGGTCAATTATCTGACACGGCAATAGCAAATTTAAAAAAATATATTTTTATAGGTTCTTTAGGTTTAACAGGCAAAGTGCATGGCTGTGCGGGTGTTTTGCCTATGCTAATAGCCTTAAAACGCAAAGGTAAAGAAAAAGCCATAATTTCCCAAGATAATTTAGAAGAGGCAAAATATGCTGCTATGGCTTATTTTAGCGCGCAAAATTTAAAACAGGTTGTTGATTTACTGGAAGAAAAAATACCTTTTGAACAGGAACTAAAGGATAACTCTGAAAATTTATCTATCCAAGAAGTTTACACAGAAGATTTTAGTGAAGTTAAAGGCCAAACCTTAGCTAAAAGGGCTTTAGAAATTGCCGCTGCCGGTGGTCATAATGTTTTAATGATGGGGCCCCCCGGAACAGGCAAAAGTATGCTTGCCAAAAGATTTGCCACCATTTTGCCACCGCTTGAAAAAGAGGAAATGTTGGAAATTTTGCAAATTTATTCTGTTTGCGGTCTTTTAAATAAAAGAAAAGGCAATTTCCAAAGACCTTTTAGAGATCCGCACCATACAATTTCAAACATTGCTTTAATTGGCGGTGGGCAAAACCCAAGACCGGGCGAAGTAAGCCTTGCCCATAACGGCGTTTTATTTTTGGATGAATTTGCTGAGTTTTCAAGAACTTCGCTTGAAGTTTTAAGGGAACCTTTGGAAACTTTTAAAGTTACTATTGCGCGCGCAAAGGAAACGCTGACTTTTCCTGCCAAATTTACGCTTATTGCCGCTATGAATCCTTGCCCGTGCGGCTATCACGGACATAATGTTAAAGTTTGCAACTGCACGCCTGTTCAGATAAGCCGCTATAAAGCAAAAATTTCAGGTCCGCTTTTAGATAGAATTGATTTAACCGTTAATCTTTTGCCGGTTAATTTCAGCGATTGGGAAAAGAAGGCCCAAGGCCCGACAAGTAAAGAAATCAGAGAAAAAGTTATAGCCGCCAGAAAAATACAAAAAGAGCGTTTTAAGAATTCTACTACAACAGCAAATGCCTTTATGAGTGTAGCGCAAATAAAAGAGTTTTGTGCCTTACCAAAAGATGGTGCGCAAGTTTTGGAACTTGCCATGAAGAAACTTGGCCTTTCGGCAAGAAGCCTTGATAAAATTTTAAAAACAGCGCGCACGATTGCTGATTTGGAAGGTTCTAAAGATATAAAAAAAGAACATCTTATGGAAGTTTTTCAATATAGGCCTTTAGATAGAAAAGGGGTAAGAGATATATGAATTTTGAAGAAAAACTTGCCCGCATAAAAGTAAATTCTTTTAGTTATTTGCGTTCTGATTGGCTGCTTGAAATGATAAAAATTTTTGGTAGCGCAAGTGAGTTTTTAAAACAAGATGCCAAAACTATTAGTAAAGAGGGCAAAATTTCCCTTGAAAGTGCACAAGCCTTTTTAAAATCTTGTGCTATGCTTGACGCTCAAAAAGAGATGGAAAAAACAGAAAAAGTGGGTGGCAAAATTTTATTTAACGGGGAAGAAGATTTTCCAACTAGACTAGCCGAAATTAAGGAAGCTCCTCTTTTAATTTATGCCCGTGGCGATTTGGGGGATACTCAAAGAGCCTCTGTCGGTATGGTTGGCACGCGCAAAATATCGCCTTACGGCAGGCGCGCAGCTACGCAACTTGCCGGGGATTTAGCCCAAAGCGGAATTGTTTTAGTAAGCGGACTTGCGCGTGGCATTGATAGCGTAGTTCACGCACAGGCAGTTAAGAACCAAAGTGCCACTTGGGCTTTAATTGGCACAGGTATCGGGCGTTGTTATCCGGCAGAAAATCGCGAACTTGCAAGAGCAATTTTAGATACCGGCGGTGCCATAATTTCAGAGCTACCTTTTGATGCAGCCCCTTTAGCGCATCACTTTCCTAGAAGAAACCGCCTTATTGCCGGTCTTTCAGATTTAGTTGTGGTTGTTGAAGGGGAAGTTAAAAGCGGTGCTTTGATAACTGCAAAAATGGCTTTAGATCAAGGGCTGGATGTTATGGCTGTTCCAGGCCCAATAGATAGTCCAACCTCCGGCGGACCAAATAAATTAATTAAGGAAGGGGCAGGGATGGTTCTATCGGCAAGTGATATAATTGATGCCATACCAAGCAATAAAAAATTTGGCCTAAAGGTAAAAAAACTCTATAATGAAAGTAAGGCCCCAAGTGAGCCTTTAACCCAGCAAGAACAAAAAATAATTGATTTAATAGGCGAAGGTTCTAAAAATATTGACGAGCTATCCCTAGAATCTAGTTTTGATATAATGCAGTTAAGCGCAATTTTATTTAGTTTAGAAGTGGCAGGCGTGCTAATCTGCACAGACGGCAAATACAGCCGCAGTAAATTTAATTAAGGAAGATAATATTTATGGCTACAAATGCAAAAACAGCTGCTAAAACAGCAAATAAAACAACCGGCAAAGCCCTGGTTATAGTGGAATCACCCACAAAACAAAAAACTATAAGTAAAATACTTGGCCCTAATTTTATTGTTAGAAGTTCTTTTGGCCATGTTAGAGATTTACCTTCAAAAGAAATCGGCGTTGATGAAAAAAATAATTTTACCCCTACTTATGTAGTAAGTGGCAAACCGCGCATTATTGCCGAGTTAAAAGATGCTTTAAAAAAAGTTAGCGAAGTTTACCTTGCTACCGACCCTGATAGAGAAGGGGAAGCTATCGCCTGGCATTTGCAGGAACTTTTAAAATTAAAACCGGAAAACACAAAAAGAATTTTCTTTCACGAAATTACACCGACAGCTGTTAAAGATTCTTTTGCCCATGCAAGAGGTATTGACCATAATTTAGTTGATGCCCAACAAGCTAGGCGCGTTTTAGATAGGCTTGTGGGTTATAAATTATCGCCACTACTTTGGCGCAAAATAACTAGCGGGCTTAGTGCCGGCAGGGTGCAATCTGTGGCAGTGCGCTTGCTTGCCGAACGCGCAAAAGAGATTGCCGATTTTAAAGAGCAGCCCTATTGGTCTTTGAAAGTTAAACTGGAAAAACCAAACGAGAAACCTGCTTTCTTTGCTCGTGCTTATAAATGGGAAGGCAAAAATGTGGAAAGAACCACCACTTATAAATTATTTGCCGAAGATTATAAAGTTAAAAACACAATTTTTGATTCTAATGAAAGTTTGGCCGCCCTTAACGGCGTTTTAAGGCAAGGCCCCCTAAAAGTAGAAAAGATAGAAAAAAAGGAAGTTAAACAGAAACCAAAACCGCCTTTTATTACAAGTTCTATGCAACAAGATGCTTATAATAAACTTGGTTTTTCTTCCCAAAAAACAATGTCGGTAGCACAAAGTTTATATGAAGGGGTGGAAATTGCCGGGCAAATAACCGGTCTTATAACTTATATGAGAACCGACTCTTTTAATGTTTCAACGCAACTTCAAACCCAAACCAGTGCATTTATTAAGGCAAAATACGGCGCAGCCTATGCTCCGGCAAAACCGCCTGTCTATAAAAGCAAAGTTAAAGGCGCGCAGGAAGCTCACGAGGCTATCCACCCGACCGATGTAAATAAAACACCGCAAGATATTAAAAAATATTTAACGCCGGAACAATTTAAACTTTATGAGTTAATTTGGCTTAGGTTTGTTGCCTCCCAAATGGCAGAAGCGGTGTTTAATACAATTTCAATAGATATTTCTGCTGTGAGTGCAGATAAATGCCTGCTTAGAGCAAATGGCAGAACTATCAAGTTTAACGGCTATTTATCTGTTTATCAAGATGAACCGGAAGAAGAAAAAGCTGACGAAGATAAAGACGATGCCCTTTTGCCAAATATGGAAGAAGGCGATACTTTAAATCTTTTAGATATACAAACAAAAGAACACAAAACAACTCCGCCGCCTTGCTATAACGAAGCAAGTCTTATTAAAACATTGGAAAAGCACGGCATCGGCCGTCCTTCCACTTATGCACCAACTATCAAAACTATTATGGATAGAAAATATGTGGCAAAGCAACCAAAAACAAACAAACTTGTTGCAACGGATTTGGGCATAGTTGTTACCGAGCAATTAAAAGAATTTTTTAAAGATATTATGGACCTTTCTTATACAGCAGGCGTAGAGGAAACCTTGGATGATATTGCCGAAGGTTCTAAAGGCTGGGTTAATGTTATAAGTAAATTCCACGAGGGCTTTGTTAAAGATCTTGCCAATGCCGCACAGAATATGAAAAAGCCCGCACCAAAGGCTGTTGAAGGCGAAAAATGCCCCCTTTGTGGAGGGCCGATGCTTGAGCGTCAAAGCCGTTTCGGTAAATTTTTAACTTGTGCTAATTACCCCACTTGTAAAGGTAAAAAAAGTTTAAGCGGTGCAAATACTTCCGTTGAACAAACAAATGAAAAATGCGAAAAGTGTGGCAGCCCTATGGTAATTAGAAACGGCAAACGCGGACGCTTTATGGCTTGCAGTGCTTATCCAAAATGCCGCAACACCTATTCTATTGATGAGCAAGGCAATAAAATTGCCTCTAGTGGCCCTATTGATTCCGGCAGAAAATGCGAAAAATGCGGCAAACCTTTAGTGCTAAGAAAAAGCGCTAAAGGGGAGTTTTTGGGTTGCAGCGGTTATCCAAAATGCAAAAATATCGTGCAAATAACACCCGAAGAAGCCCAAAAAATAAAAGAAAATAGCGAAAATAAAAAATAATGTTAAGGCAAATAGAAAATTTTAAAATTCATATTAAAGGCAGGAACTTATCAGAACATACTATCCGCGCTTATAGCACGGATTTGCAAGACTTTCTTGCTTTTATGAATTCTAAAAATTTACTTAATATTAAAGATTTTACCTTGGCAAATATAAGGTCCTATCTTGCGTGGCAAAATAATAAAGGGCTTTCGCGTCAGGCGATGCTACGCAAAATAAGTTCGCTTAGAAGTTTTGCCAAATTTCTTGCCAATAGAGGTATTATTGAAGCAAACCCTTTTAAACTTTTTAATGCGCCGCGAAGGGAAAAACTTTTACCCAAATTTTTAACTCCAAAAGAAGCAACCGATTTAATGCAAGCGCCAAGCACTTCCAGATTTGCTTTAAGAAACCAGGCAATTTTAGAACTTATGTATTCAAGCGGTCTTAGACGGAGCGAAACTATCGGCCTTAATATCGGTGATGTTAATTTTGCGCAAGGGATAGTAAGGGTTTTTGGTAAAGGCGCAAAAGAAAGAATGGTGCCTGTTACCGATATTGCTTTAAGTTGTATAAGTGATTATTTGGCAACAAGAAAAGATACTTCTTATCAAGCACCTTTATTTTTAGGTTCCAGGGGAAAGCGCCTTAGCGGCGAAGGTCTGGCCCAAATAGTTAAACAAAGCGCAATTAAAGCAAATTTAGCGCATAAAATAACTCCGCATAGTTTAAGGCATTCTTTTGCTACTCATTTACTAAATAACGGGTGTGATTTAAAAAGTTTACAGGAAATGTTGGGACACAAAAGTTTATCTGCTACACAAGTCTATACCCATGTTTCCCTTGAACATTTAAAACAGGTTTATGATAAAGCCCATCCTAAGGGGGAAAAATGATTGCTGTTGGCATTGATATTGGTGGCACTTTTACAAAATTTATAGCCGTTGACCAAAAAGGGAAAGTATTAAAAAACATTCAACTACCCACTAATATTAAACTTAATAAAAGTGCTTTTATAAATCAACTGGCTAATCAAGTTAAAATTTGGCAAAAAGATTTTAAAGGACAAAAGCTTGCCCTTGGCGTTGGCATAGCCGGCGATACGGATGATAAAAAAGGAATTTTACATTTTGCGCCCAATATCCCTTGGCATAATTTTGAAATTGCAAAATTATTAAAAGCAAAAACAGGCTTTGCTTGCTTTGTCTGTAATGATGCAAATATGGCAGCTTGGGGTATTTATGCTTATGAATTTAAAAGAAAATATAAAAACCTTATTATTATCACCCTTGGCACAGGTGTTGGAAGCGGTTTTATTATTGAGGGCAAACTTTATCAAGGCTCTTGTGGCTCCGCCGGAGAAATCGGCCATTTAAAAGTAGATTTTTCAAAAGAAGCCCTTAAATGTGCCTGTGGCCATAAAGGGTGCCTTGAAGCCTATATAGGCACAAACGGACTAAAAACCCAAATGCAATTTGCAGCAAAAAATGCCCCAAAAAGCATTCTTGCGAAGTTATTAAAAGAAAATAAATTTTCAGTAAAACTTCTTTCCGAAGCGGCAAGTTTAGGCGATAAAAATGCCCTTAAAATATGGCATAATTTTGGCAGTTATTTGGCGCAGGCTTTAAGTGATGCTGTTTTGCTGCTTAATCCTCAAGTTATAGTTCTTGCCGGCGGTATTGCCAAAGGTTCAAAATATTTTAAACCGGCTATGCAGGAAGTTTTTAAAAAACAAGTTATAAAAAGACCTTTTAAGAATTTAAAAATTTTGCTTGCAAAACAAAAAGATATTGGTGCTTTAGGCGCGGCCTTATATGCTTTATCAAAATATGAAAAATAAAATTTTTACCCTCTTAGTTTTATTTTTTTTGCCTCTTACTATTTGCGGGCAAAGTAATGTTTTGCCAACTCCCACAAAAGAAGATTTTATTTATTTTACCGCGGACGAAGTTATTTATGATAAAGAGCAAGGCCTTGCTGAACTAAGCGGAAATGTTGAAATCGTTTTAGATCAAAATAAAACGCAAGGCCAAATAGCCAAAATCAAAGCGGGTAAAATACAAGTTTTAACAGAACAGCAAATTTTGATGACTGAGGGCCCAACAATAATAGAGCAAGAAGGCTCTTTTGTTGAAGTTAGGGATATCCATTTTGATATACCTTCGCGCAAACTTATTATGAAAGGGCTTAGTGCCGACTATGGCCCAATTAGGGTTTTAGAAGCGCGTGAAGTTGACGCCGAAAAAAACCAGTATCTTTTAAAGAAGGCGGAGTTAACCTGCTGTTCTATTGAAAAACCGCATTATACTTTGTATGTCGGCAAGGCAGATTTAATACCTGAGGATAGAATAATCGCCTATAATGCTGTTTTAAAAATCGGCAAAGTGCCGGTATTTTATTTTCCTATATTTTACCGCTCTTTAAATACGGATAGGCTTTTTACCACCTATCTTGATTTTGACCAAAGTGGCAATACCGGTTTTGGTTTTTTAACTTCCACCGTCTATGCAAAAAATAATTTTAGGGCGGCAGCAAATTTAGATTACTATACAAAATCCGGCTTTGGCTATGGTTTAGATATTGGTTATTTAGACCCGCAAAAATTCCGCGGTTCTCTGCAAACTTACACAATTTATGATAAAGAAAAAGATGAGCAACGCTGGGGTATTGACGGCGGCTATTGGTGGCAAATGCACGATAGTTCGGATAGTTTAAATAATCAAGGCGGGGCAATTTATTTTAGCCAGCTGGAAACGCGTAATGTTTCCGATGCAGATTTTAATGACGATTTTTTTAGGTCTAATCCTTATGTCGTTTCTCCCGATAAATTAACGCGTGCTTCAATAGTTCGCCAAACGCGCAAAAGCACTTTTAGGGTAAGTTATTCAAACAGGCGTCAGCTTAACCCCGAGGATAAAACCTATTCCAATTCCCAAGAAATTTTGCCTAAAGTTGACTTAATTTTTAACCCCTTTGTTTTGCCTTATACCGGCGGTGTAGTTAATAATTTTTCTGTTTCCTTTAACAATACTAAAATAGAAGATTATGATTTTGTGCAGTATTTCCAGGCCAAATGGAACAGCGCAAAAGATTTTAAATTGCATAAAAATTTCACTTTAACGCCAAGTGTGTTTTATGACCAGGAAATTATTTTAAAAGATCCGACCAACAATAACGAAGATAAATTTGTCGGCCGTTATGGCGGGCAACTTAATTTGCGTTCTAATTTGATAACCGGTATGCTTGATATAGGATACCGCTACACAAGGCGTAATCAGGATGGCGCTTTAACCTCTGATACCCCTTTTGATACCAAGGAAGAAGAAAATTTAGTTTATATCCAAAATTATTATCTACCTACACCAAATCTTTATTTTAAACTTGGCAGCGGTTATAATTTGCAAAACAGCCAAGATAGTTGGCAGGCAAAATACAGAATAGAACCCCTACTTGCCGAAGTTGGCTATTTTTCCCAAAAAACAGGTTCAAGTATTTATATACAAAATTTATATGATGTCCACACGGCAAACCAGGCCTTTGTAATTGATGCAATTTTAAAAAATCTTTATGGCAGCAGCGCAAAATTCGGCGTGGTTAATTATAGCACCGATAGGGATAGTTTTTTGTTTAATACCCAGTTTACTCTTGCCCCGCGCAATATAACCTGGCGCGCTGATATGGGGCTTGATTTTGAAGTTAAAGACTCTACTATTCACGCTTATTCAAAGCATATAAAAATTTATAAAGATTTCCATGATGTTTCTTTAATGGTAGGTATTAGAGATAGAAATAAAAATTTATCTTTTTCTTTTAGAATAAATGTAATGTGCGGCGGGCAAGATACGCGCCAAACGCAAAAACAGGCAGCAGCAGAACAAGCTTACCCCTGGCACGATAACAGAATGTTAAGAGATTAGGAGCAAAAAAATATGAAAAAAGTCCCCTATGGCAGAATAGAAGTTGTTTGCGGTTGTATGTTTTCGGGCAAAAGCACCGAACTTATAAGACGCGTTGAAGTTTGCCTAAATGCCGGGCAAAAAGTGCAGGTTTTTAACTCTACTCTTGATAAACGCTATGCCCGGCGCGGTATAGCCACGCACGATTTAAAAAAACTTGACGGCATACCCGTTGATAAAGCAGAAGAAATTTTGCCCTTAGTTAAAGAAGATACAGAAGTTGTTGCTTTAGATGAAGTTAATTTTTTTACTAAAGAAATTGTTAATGTAGCCCAAGAACTAGCTAGGCGCGGCAAACGCGTAATTTGTTGCGGGCTTGATATGGACTACCAGGCCGTTCCCTTTGAAAGCACGGCAAAACTACTTGCCGTTGCTGATAGCGTTTTAAAACTTTCCGCCCGTTGTGTTTGTTGCGGTGCACCCGCCAGAAGAACGCAAAGAAAAGTTAATATTAAAAGTAGGATTTATGTGGGCGGGGCACAGGACTATGAAGCCCGCTGCGCCGACTGCTTTAAACCTTAACTACGGCTTTTTTCCTCTTTTTTATTTTTTTAAGACTTCGGATAGTTCCGCCCTAGCGGGCGTGGTCCCCTACTATACCTTGTCTTAAAGAAAATAAAAAATAGGTCGGTGTGGTTTTGCCGCACCTAAAAAATCCTTGTAAGGCAATGTGTTCTGTTTGGGTTATTTTTAATTTTTTAGAAATTTCGTATACTCGGGACTGCCGTCCCCTCGTGGTATACCTCATTTCTAAAATCATTTTTTCTGAAAGAAAAAACTAATTAAAACTAGCTCCAAAATTCTCGTAAGGTAATTTGCCCTGCTTTGGCTATATTTTCTTAAAAAATCTTCGTAAGGCAATTTAGTCTTTAGATTTTCACAGAAAACAATTGCAAAACTATATTTTGGGTTTATTTTGAGAATAAAAATACAAAGACTTATAAAAAATCTCATAATATTGTATAATATATAAGAACTAATTTTTTTGAGGTATATAAAAAATGAAAGAAAAAATACATCCTAAATACGAAGTCGTAGAAGTCGTTTGCGCCTGCGGTGCAAAATTTCAAACCCGCTCTACGATGAAAGCTGTTAAATTAGATATTTGTTCTGCCTGCCACCCTTACTTTACCGGCAAGCAAAAAATGCTTGATACCGAAGGCCGTGTGGAGAAATTTAACAAAAAATTTGCCGCTACCAAAGGGCAAATGGTGGTTCGCAAACCCAAAACCGAAGTTAAACTTAAAAAGAATACTAAAAGATCGTCTAGCAAAAAAGTAGTTCTTTCCACAGCACCGGTTAAAAATCTTGTAAAAAAGACAACCAAAGCTGCAAAAGAAACTAAAACTGCTGATAAAAAAGAAGCTAAATAGCTAAAGAAAATCTGACGGCAGGCCCTCACTTAAATTTTTGAGGGCCTGCCGTTTTTCAAGGAAATAAAAATGGAAATGGATACAAGCAAATTTAAAGAGGAATTTTTAAATATTGAGCGCGAACTTGCCCAGGGCAATATTGCGCCCGAAGTTTTTAAAGAAAAAACAAAACGCCACGCCTTCTTGCAACCGATAATTGAAAAAATCGCCGAACTTGAAAAAGTGCAAAATGCAATTAAATAAGCAAAAGAAATTTTGGAAGACGCCAGCGATAAAGATATGTGCGAACTCGCCGCCGCTGATTTAGCCGAACTTGAAGGCAAACCGGAACAACTTATGCAGGAGTTGCGCGTTTTAATTATTCCGCCCGATCCAAACGATTCCAAAAATATTTACCTTGAAATTAGGCCTGGCGCCGGTGGCGATGAAAGTGCCATTTTTGCCGCGGAACTTTTAAGAGTTTACCAGCATTTTGCCGATGCTCGCGGTTGGAAAACCGAAATTTTAGAATATACCCCAACCGGTTTAAAGGGTTGTAAATACGCAAGTATGTTTATTAAAGGTGAGGGCGCTTATTCCTGGCTTCGCGATGAGGCCGGCACACACCGCGTGCAAAGAGTACCCGATACCGAAACTTCCGGCCGGGTGCATACTTCAACTATCACCGTTGCCATTATGCCCGAAGCCGAGGATATTGATATCCAAATTAACCCTGCCGATATTGAAATGGAAACCTGCCGCAGTGGCGGGGCAGGCGGCCAAAATGTTAATAAAGTTGAAACGGCTGTTCGCCTTATCCATAAACCAACCGGCATAGTTGTTAGCTGCCGCGAAGAACGCCACCAGGGCGCAAACCGCGAAAAAGCAATGCGTATGCTTAAAGCAAAACTTTATCAGATAGAAGAAGAAAAAAGAAATAAAGAAATTTACGACGCACGCAAAAGCCAAGTGGGTACAGGCGATAGGTCAGAAAAAATCAGAACTTATAACTTCCCGCAAAGCCGCGTTACCGACCACCGCTTAAATGAAAACTTCCACAATATCGCTGAAATTATGGAAGGCCAAATTGATGAAATTTTGGAACATTTACGAAAACTTAGAGTAGAAGAAAAACTTAAAAATCTTTCCTTATGATAACTATTGCCCAACTTATTGAAGAGGGAACAAAAAAATTAACTTCCGCCGGTATTGACGAGCCGGATGTTCACAGCGAACTTATTTTGGCTTTTGTTTTAAACCAAAGCCGTCCTTATTTGCGCGCTTTTAACCAAAATCTAGTGGGGGATAAAGAAGAAAAATTATTCAATACCATTTTGGAAGAAAAACTTAAAGGCCGTCCGCTTGCCCATATTATCGGTTCTTGCGAATTTATGGGCAGAATTTATAATGTTAGCCCAACGGTCTTAATACCACGCCCGGAAACAGAAGAATTAATAAGCGAAAGTTTAAAACAACTTAAAATGCGCCTGCCAAACACTATTCTTGATTTATGCACCGGGTCTGGCTGCGTGGCAATAAGTTTGGCGTTTTTATTTCACCATGCGCAAGTGAGCGCGGTGGATATTTCGCCTGAGGCCCTTGATACCGCTTTAACAAATGCGCGCAACTTAAATGTGGCAAAAAGAATTAATTTTATTAAAAGCGATTTATTTGAAAATATTGATAAATCTTTTGATTTTATTATTTCTAATCCGCCTTATATTGCAAGTGATGTTATTGAAACCCTTTCCCCGGAAGTCCGCTGTGAACCGCGCCTTGCCCTTGACGGCGGCAAAGACGGCCTTGCTATTATTAAAAGAATTTCTAAAGAAGCCCCAAATCACCTAAACCCAAATGGCCTGCTTGCTTTAGAAATTGGGTGCGCCCAGGCGCCAAAAGTGGTAAAATTTTTTAAGGCAGATACTTGGCAAACCCCGCAAGTAGTTAAAGATTTTGCCGGTATTGAAAGATTTATTTTTGTGCGCAAAAAATAATTTTTAAAGAAGGAGATTTTTTATGGATAAATTTATTATTCAAGGTGGCAGAAAATTAAAAGGCAGTGTTGAAATAAGCGGTTCTAAAAATGCCGCTTTGCCAATTTTAATGGCAACTCTTTTAACTGATGAAGAGTGCGTTATTAATCGCGTGCCGAGTTTGCGCGATATCCGCACAACCATAAAAATTCTTGAAGAACTTGGCAAAAAAGTTTCCTATGATAACGGCACTTTAATTGTTAAAGCAAAGCGCAAATTAAAAACCAGCGTTTCTTATGATTTAGTTAAACAAATGCGTGCAAGTTTTTGGGTGGCAGGCCCACTGCTTGCCAGGTTTAAAAAGGCGGAAGTCCCTTTGCCGGGCGGTTGCGCAATTGGGCTTAGACCGGTTGATATTCACTTGAAAGGTTTTGAAAAACTTGGCGCAAAAATTACTATGGATAAAGGCAATATCATTATTAAAACGCGCAAGTTAAACCCGGCTAAAATTATTTTAAGTTTCCCAAGTGTAGGCGCAACGCAAAATTTAATGATGTGTGCTTCTTTAATACCGGGCAAAACTATTATTGAAAATGCCGCACGCGAACCCGAAGTTCAAGATTTAATAACGGCTCTAAATTCTATGGGGGCAAGTATAATTATTGATAATCGCGGCAGAATTGTTATTGAAGGTAAAGAAAAACTTGGTTCTATGAACCACACTATCGTGGCAGATAGAATTGAAACGGGTACCTATCTTTTAGCGGCCGCTGCAACGGGCAGTTCTATAACCATTAAAGAGTGCGTGCCAAGCCACAATGAAATTTTACTTGAATACCTTGGCGAAGCCGGTTTTAAAATAGAAACAACGGAAACAGAAATTAAAATTTCCAAAAAAACAAAAAAGATAAAACCTGTTAATATTAAAACAGCTCCTTTCCCCGGTTTTGCAACAGATTTACAGGCGCCTTTTATGGCTTTAATGTGCCTTGCCAGCGGCAAAAGTGATATAAGCGAAGATATTTTTGAAAACCGCTTTATGCACGCAGCAGAACTTATAAGAATGGGGGCAAATATCTCTTTAGAACATAATTGCGCGCATATTATAGGAGTTAAAAATTTTACGCCGGCAGTTGTAATGGCTTCTGATTTAAGAGGTGGCGCAGCTTTAGTTATTGCTGCTTTATGCGCCAAAGGCACAAGCGAAGTTCAAAGAGTTTACCACATAGACCGCGGTTATGAAATATTTGAAGAAAAACTAACTGCCCTTGGCGCAAAAATTAAAAGAGTTAACCCCGCCCCTTTTGAATAATATGATATTTGCTGAACTAAAGGAACTTTTAGATAAAAGAAGTTCCGGCGGTAAAAAAGGTTCTTTACCTTCCTTAAATAAAACGGCAAAAAAACTTGGCCTTTTGCCTGCTTCTTACAAAACGGCTTTAATTGCCGGCACAAACGGCAAAGGCACAACGGCTTTTTTGCTTGCCAAAATAGCCCAAGAAAACGGGCTTAAAGTTGGGCTTTTTACTTCTCCGCACCTCTTTGATATAAGAGAAAGAATTTGTGTAAACGGCAAAAAAATATCTAAAGAAGATTTTTGCTTTTGTTTAAATAAAGTGCTTTCTGCCGAAGGAAAACCTTTAAAATTTTTTGAACTTTTAACTTTAACAGCTCTAGTTTATTTTAAATTTAAAAAAACTGATTTTGCCGTTTTTGAGTGCGGTATTGGCGGGCTTAAAGACAGCACAAATATTATTAATTCTGATATCAGTATAATAACTTCTGTTGCAAAAGATCACGAAAAACTTTTAGGTAATACCCTTGAAGAAATTGCCGCCCAAAAGGCCGGTATTATAAAAAAAGGCAAGCCTTGTGTTTTGGGGCAAGTTTCGCCAAAAGTATTAAAAATTATTGAAGATACTTGTATCAAAAAAAATGCGCCTTTGATTGTGCCTAAATGCAAAAATATTAAATTAAATTTTGCTAAAAATACAACGGAATTTATACTTTATGATAAAAAATATACTTTAAATATGCTCGGCAGTAAGGCTGCTGCTAACGGCGCTTTGGCAATAAGCGCTGCTAATATTTTAGGGCTTAAAAAAGCGATAAAGTATATTAATGCGGAAAATTTTAAAGGTCGTTTTGAAGTTAAAAAAATAGGTAAAAAATATTTAATTTTAGATGGGGCGCATAACCCGGCTGCAATTTTGGAGTTTTTAAATACTTACCAAAAAAGCCCTTACTTTAAAAAAGAGAATATTTTAATTTACGGCGTTTCTTGTGAAAAAGATTTTAAAACCTGCACGAAACTTTTAAACCCCTATTTTAAAAAAGTTTGTCTTGTAGATTTTAAAAACTCCTATCCTAAAGAAGAATTAAAAAAGTATTTTAAAAATTGTTCTTTTGTTGAGTTGGAAGCTTTGCCAAAAATAAAGGCAAATATTATCCAAGTAGGTAGTTTTTACCTTTTTAATAAACTTAAAAAATATTTGCCTAAAAATTAAATTGCCACAATACAAATGCCGTTTTTATCGGCAAGTTTGCACACTTCTTCAAGGTCTAAAACAATAGTTTTATCAGCTTCAATAGCAAGCACTTTTGCGCGGGCTTCAATCATAGATTTTATAGTGCCTTTGCCGATAATGGGCAAATCGTATCTATCATCTTGTTTTGGGCGCGCTACTTTAACAACTACTAAAGAATTATTTTTGCCCGGGTTTTTGGCAACAATCTGGCCTGCCCTTAAAATACAATTATCGGTGCCTTCCATACCCTCAACAGCCACAACAGCCTTATCACAAATAACACTTGTTAGACCAACATCTAAACTGGCAAGAGTTTTGGAAATTTTTAAACCAAGTTCAATATTTTTTTCTTCTTCTTCGGTTGGTTTTCTTTTGGTAAGAACGCTTTTTTGGGGGATAAACTTTTCCAAAAATAAAGCAGAAGAGGCAAACTCAATACCTTCTTTTTTAAACTCGTTTATAGCAGCTTCCAAAATGCTTTTTGCGCGCATATCTCTAAGGCTGGCTAGCACTTTTGCCGTTCTTAAATCAGGTATTAAATTAAAGATATTAAAATGCTCCACACGCCCTGCCATAACGGCTTTACTTACGCTGTTTTCTTTAAAAAATTTTAAAGCCTTACCCAGTTGTCCTAATTTTAAGGTAATAATTTTAACAGCATAAGAGTTAAAGTCTTCTTCTTTACTATTACCTTTTGCACAGATGACAAAAACTTCTATCCCTTTAGAAGCTGCTTCTTTTGCTATTAGGATAGGAAATTTGCCTTCCCCTGCAATAAGGCCTAGTTTATTCATCCTCTTCTCCGCTATTTACTACTTTACGCATTCTGGCACTGGTCATACCGCGTTTTGTATTGCGGCAAAAATCAATAAGTTCTTTAACTTCCGGGGTGGGATTTTCCTTTTCAAGAATATCTAAAGTTTCCTTCAAAGTATGTTCTGTGTCTAGGAAAAGTTTTTTATAGGCAGTTTTTACGGCGCTTATTTGCTCTCTAGTCCAGCCGGCTCTTCTTAAACCTATTGTGTTAAGCCCAACAAGTTTTGCTCTTGGCCCACTTGCACGGCAAAAAGGTGGCATATCAAGGGTGAGACCGCTTAAACCTGAAAGCATTGAAAATCTGCCAATACGCACAAATTGGTGCACTGCCGTCATACCTGAAAGAATTGCATTATCGCAAATGTGCACATGGCCTGCCACGCCGCAGTTATTAACTAAAATTATATTGTTTCCCAAAACGCAATCATGGGCCACATGGGAGTTTGCCATAAGCAAGCAATTATTGCCAATGGTGGTAGGGGTTTCAAGGCTGGTTGCTCTATGAATTGTTACATTTTCGCGTATTTTGTTGTTATCGCCTATTATTACTTGGCTTTCAAGCCCGTCATAACTTAAATCTTGCGGTTTTACGCCAATAAAAGCACTGCCGATAAGGTCATTATTTTTACCCATTTTTGTATTTTCAATAACACAAAAGGGACCAATTTTGGTATTATCGCCAATCTCGGTATTTTTGCCGATAATTGCGTAAGGCCCAACTTGCACATTTTTGCCTATCTTGGCAGAGGGGTCTATAATAGCACTAGGGTGTATAGTTGTTTCTTGCATAAAATAATCTCCTAAAAATTAAATTTGTTCCGTAAGTTTTTTGGCAAAAGCCACATTGGTTTTATGGCCGCCAAAATGGCAAGTAATATGCATAGGGCCTAAAACTTTGCCGGTTAATTTAAGGTCGCCCAAAATATCAAGTATTTTATGGCGCACCATTTCATTATCAAATCTTAAAGGAACGCTAAAAGAGTCCTTTTTAATTACGACGCAATTTTCAAGATTTCCGCCTTTAGCTAACCCATTTGCCTGAAGATAGGCAATTTCTTCTTCAAAGCCAAAAGTTCTGGCCGGGGCAATTTCTGTTAAATAATTTTCCGGTGTTAAAGTAAAAGTATATTCCTGGTGGGCTACAAGAGGGTGGCCTTTTCTTTCATAAACAAAAGTTATTTTAAAATCTTCACTGGGTTTTGCGGTATAAGTTATATCGCCATCCGTAAAAGAAATTTCTTTATTTAAAGTTAAAATTTCGGCTGTTTCGTCAATTTCGTTTAATTCGCCTTCAAGCATAGCTTTTGCATAAGGTAGGGAAGAGCCGTCCATAATCGGCGGTTCCGGGCCATCCATTTCAATAATTAAATCTGTAATACCAAGCCCATGAGCCGCACTTAAAACATGTTCTATGGTGTGGACTTCGGCTGTATTATTGGCAATATTGGTTCCGCGTAAAGTGGAAGAAACATTTTGTGCAAGAGCAACAATAGGTTCTGAGTTTTCAATATCTGTTCTTGTAAAGGAAATATAACCTTGGGTGCTTGGCTTAAAGGTAATAGAACAGATTTCCCCTGTATGTATGCCAACGCCTTTTAAAGTTTGCTCTGTTTTGATAGTTTTTCTTTTCATAAATTTTCCTTATTTAAAGAACTTAAATTTCTTTTTTAAAGCAAGAAGTTCTTTATAAAATTCCGGCAGTTTACCCATAATGGCGGCAATTCTCATATATTCGCCGTAAGGTCTGGCCGGCGAGCCAAGCAGTTTTTCGCCCGGTTTAACATTGCCAAGAATACCTGCTTGCGGGCCTAAAACAGCTCCATCGCCAATATTTAAGTGGCCGCTAACGCCCACCTGGCCTGCCATAATAACGCCGTTGCCAACTTTTGTTGAGCCTGCAATACCCACTTGGGAAACAAGAATAGTAGCCTTGCCTATTTCAACATTATGGGCAATTTGCACCAGATTATCAATTTTTGTGTTTGCACCAATAATGGTGCTATTTAACTTGGCTCTATCTATGGTTGTATTTGCGCCGATTTCAACATCATCTTCCAAAATAACATTGCCGATTTGCGGTATTTTATTATGCATACCATTTTCAAAAACATAACCAAATCCATCTGAACCGATAACCGCACCTGGTTGCAAAATAACTTTATTTTTTAAGATACAATTTTCTCTTATAACTACATTGGGGTATAAAATACAAAGTGCCCCTATTTGCACATTTCTGCCTACATAAACATTGGGGTAAATTATGGTGCCATCCCCGATAACTGCCCCTTCTTCAATAACGGCATAAGCACCAATAGAAACCCCTTTTCCTATTTTTGCGCTTGGGTCAATAACTGCCTTATCGCTGATTTTGGGAGCTTGCTTATTTAAGGTTTCAATATCTCTTAGAACTTGGGTAAAGGCCCACTCGGGATTTTTGACATATAAAATATTTCCTTTAAAGGGGAGTTCTGTATCTTTTAATTTTTCATTAACTATCAAAGCACCCAAAGGCAAAGCTGCCAGATTATCAAATCTTTCGGTTTGGTTAGTATAAGCTATTGCGCCTTCTTTAATTTTATCTAGGCCGCAAACACCTGTGGGGGTAAAAGTTTCCTCTCCTTTAAGTTGGGCTTGGCACATTTCAGCTATTTGCTTTAAGGTTTTCATATAACTCTCCGTTTTTCTTGATATATTTTTTATGATAGTTCTTCATCCATTTTACAAATTCTTGCGTGGCATCTAAAGGTTTGCCGTAAATAAGTTCGGTTTTATCTACCACTACACCGACATTTCTAAGCGTTGCATATTCTTCAATACCGCTATAAATTTCTTTTAAAATCTGCTGGATAATAAAATCTTGACGGCTTAAAAATTCTTCACTGGAGCGGGCCTTAAAATTAAGTAAAAAAGATTGTTTATCAATAATTTCCTGTTTAGTTTGGGCAATTTGTTCTTTTAAAAAATCTTCTTCTTTGGGTAGATTTTTTGGAGTATTTTTTAAAGCTACCCAAGAGCCAAAGCAAAGTTCATTAAGCAGAGGTTTTACTTTATTTTCTTTAAAATAGGGGTAAAGGTTTTTTTGCGGTAAAATATAATCGTTTTTTTCATAAAAAGGCACACTTGTAATAAAGGTGTTTTGCAAGATTTCAAGCTCTTTTTGCAAAGAAGCAATTTGTTTATTTAACTGGGCATATTCCACTTGTTTATTATCTAGGGCAAGCTTCATATTTTTTTTTGCTTCAATAGTCCAGGGGTTTTTATTAAAAGCTTCTTGCATATCAATATAAATTGCCACGGGGGAATCTTTTTTAACTTCTTCCTGCTCGCTTGAGTTTGCTTTAAAACCTATTAGGGCTTTACTTGTGCTGGCTGGCCCCGTAAAATCTGGTGTTCCCTGGGGGGCGTTTTTATTAATTTTAGGGCTAAAGGCAGGGGCTTTGTGCTCTTCACTATTATCTGAGGGAACAGGTACAATAGCGGTAGTATCATATTTTTCAAGCGGTATTTGGCTTGCGCCGGCAAGTTCATTTTCTGCGGCTTTTGTGGCAATACTTTCCTGTGCTGCTATAATAGCAGGGCTAAAAAGTATTAAAAATAGGATATACCAAAAATGCTTCATACCTTAATTAAAACAAGTTTGCCATTGAAAAGTAAATATAGCTTCTCTTTTCTCCCGGTTTATGATTTAAGCCGTATCCCCAGTCAAGCCTAATAGGCAGGGTCGGTGTAACAAGCCTAAGCCCAAGGCCAACGCCCATTTTAAACTCATCTAAAGCGGTGCCTGTTTTTAGTTTAATATCATCAAAATTTTTCCAAGAATTGCCAATATCAAAGAAAGCAGCCAGTTGGGCAAGCGTTCTTCTGCCTTCTCTAGCAAGGGGGAATTTTAATTCAATATTTGCCATATAGTAAAGCTCGCCGCCTCTTTCAGGGCCGATTTGGCCTGTATTATCATAACCTCTAATGGTATCTGCTCCGCCAAGGAATATTCTTTCATAAGTTGGCACGATATCGGTTCTGCCATAAGGCTTAACAATGCCTGCCCTATTTGCAATCATTAAAACGATAGGATAGTCTTTGCCTATATTAACTAAGGTCTTATTGTAAGAAGATTTGAAATTGATTTCATAAAGGTCAAGATCGCCCATCATTGGTCCGCCGGAAAGTTCTATACCGATAGAGTTTCTTGAACCGCAAGTCGGGTCCCAATAGTTATCCCTTGTATCAATGGCAAAGCTAACGCCGATTGTTGACATATTTGTTTTGCCTTCCACAAGGCCATCATCCACGCCGACAAACTCGGTATCAATATCATAAATATCAATATTTTTAAACGAGTAGGAAAAACCTAAATTATAAATATCGTCATTAAATCTTGGACCAATGTTTATTCTGCCACCTTTGCGTTTTTCTGTATAAGCAGAATAAGTGCCCATATAAGAGCGGTAGCGTCTGGTATTAAATAAATCAACGCCAAAAGATATAGGTTTATCATAAATCCACGGGGTTGACCAACTTAAAGTATAATCGGTTATCCTTTTACCAAATAAACCCCTTAAAGAAAGCCTTTGCGCTTTTCCAAACAGGTTCATATGGGTAATAGAAACATCGCCGTATAAACCATCCAGGGAGGACATAGCAATACCCGCTGTAAACATACCCGGTCTGCCTTCAACGATATTATAGCCCACATCAACTTTGTTTATATCATTAGTTGGTGTAATATCAATTTGGGCATCGTTTACAAAGCCAAGGTTCATAATTTTGCTTTGTCCGCGGCGTATTTTTTCATAACTAAAAATATCGCCTTCTTTAAAAGGAACTTCTCTTGCAAAAATATAAGTTTTTGTTGATTCATTGCCGGTAATATCAATATGGTCAATAAACACGGTGTTATTTTCAGTTATTTCATAGTCAATATCAAGGGTGTTATCTTCGTTTAATTTTCTAACCGGTTGGATTTGCGCCCTTAAGAAACCTTTATTTGCATAACTTTCCTGCATATCGCGGATAGTGGCGTCAAATTTTTGCTGGTTAAAGCGTTTACCCTTTTTATAAAAGACCATATTATCCAGTTCTTCTTGGGTAAAAAGGGTATTTCCGCTAAAAGTTGTTGTGCCAAAAACGGCATTATCGCCTTCGTGTAATTTATAGGTTAAAACGACTTCGCTTTTATCGTCGTTAAACTCTTGGGTAAAATCAGTTATTTTAAAATCGTAAAAGCCCTCGTTTCTAGCGTATAAAGTGGCTTTATATTGGTCTTGGGGCAATAGTTGTTCTTTATAAATTTTACCGGGGCGGTTTTTTGTTTGTTTTAAAAATTTCTTTTGGTTTAATTTGTCAGCCCCTTCAATAATAACTTCCTTAACTTTTGTTCTTGTACCTTCGTCAATATCAAGGGTAATAATTACGATATTTTTTTGCGGATCAAAATCTTCTGTGTAAGATACTTTTGCATTAATATAACCTTTTTGGGCATAAGCATCAATAATTTTTGGGATATCGGCTTGCATTTTTGCAGAGCTGTAAGGGTCTTTAATTTTTAAAGCCATTGCACTGGTAATTGAAGTTTTGGATAGTTTTTTTCTGCCTTTATAGAGTATTTTTTCAAGTATGGGCTTTTCTTTAACAATTAAAGTTATAGTATGGCAGGGATAAGTTTGGGCATCCTCTTCGTCTGCTTTGTTTAGTCTTGAGCCTTCTTTTGAAGAAATATCAACTTCTATATCATCAAAATTGCCAAGAGCCATTAAAGAGGCGGTATCATCTTGAACGGAAGATTTTTCGTATAAATGGCCGATTTGGGCTGTAATATTTTTTGTAATAGTTTTTTTGCGGATATTTTTTAAGCCGTCAACCTTTATATCGCAAATCATCCAAGGGCCATTTGGGTCAATATCGCTGTGCTCTTTGGTAGAGGTGTCGTCTTCTTTAGGGGCTACATAATTATCTCTTGCCCAATTAACAGAGTTCTTGGGGGCCAAACTTTCATTTGAAAGATTGGTTCCTTGCGCAAAAGCAAGGGAAGAAAAAAGCATAGTAAAAGTTAAAGAATAAAAAATCGGAAATAGTTTTCTTTTCATATAAATATATTATATTAAATATAGGGCAATAAGAATAGCTTAAATAAAAAGCCCTCTTTTTTAAGAGGGCTTTAGTTCGGTAAAGGAAAAAATTTTATTTTTCTTTTACTTCCGGCTTTACGGGCAAAATTTCCTCTGCTTTGCCCCCTTTCATTTTATCTTTGCAGGGGCAGTCTTTGTGGTCTTTTGCGCCGTCTTTCATAAAGGGGCAAGTTTTGCCGTCTTTATTTCCTTCTTTCATACAAGGGCAACCTTTATGGTGGTCTTTATCACCTTTCATACCTTTGTGATGGCCGTCTTTCATTTTTTTCATATCAGCCGGCGGAACACCAAACATAGGTTTACGTTTGCCGGAAAGGATACCTTCGGTAATTTCAGCGATATGTTTTGCTTTATATTCAGGTTTTTTACCTTCGGCAAGTTTTGCTTTTGCCTCTGCAAGTTTCTTTTGGGAATCTTCAAGGCGTTTTTCCATTCTTTCAAGGTGTTTATCGTAGTTAGCGGCAACTTTTGCCTGGATTTTTGCCTTAATTTCCTCTTTTTTCTTATCGCTGGTTGCTTTGTTATATTTTTCTACCAGCTGGGTCATTTCCTGCTTTTCTTTTTTCATCTTTTCCATTTCTTTTTTATCTACTTGGGCAAAAGCCATAACAGATAAAGCAAATAAGAAGGAAAAAGATAAGGCCATAACTTTCTTCATAATATTTCTCCTTTTATAAACTATTGATATCTTGTAGCAAGCTATCAATATCCGCTTCAACAAGACCCACTTGGTCGTAAATTGAATCGGCAAAATATATATAGCCATTGCTTGCCGGTTTGTTTAGTTGGAAAAAACCCACAACCACAGCCAGGCAGCATGCCGCCGCACCCCCTAAAAGAAGCGGACGGGAAAATTTTGTATTTCTAAACAAATCACTAACATTAGACCACCAGGGCTTGCCTAAAATCTTGCGCATATTTAAAGTCGGGGCGATATATTCTTCCAAGGCCACATTTGTTAAAGAAATCGTGTTTATGGTGGCTTGGCATTTTTTGCAAGTTTCCAGGTGTCTTAAAAAAGCCTTTTCTTTAGAGTCTTCAAGTTCGCCATAAGCATAAAGCAAGGCTTGTTCTTCAAAGATTTTACTATGCGGCATATTCTTCTCCCAAAGATTTTTGTATCTTTTTAATAGCCCTATTTAAACGGGCAAGCACCGTGCCTAAGGGGCAATCAAGCACTGCGGCAATTTCCTTAAAACTTAGGTATTGGCGCAATAAAACAACTTCTTTTTGCTCAGTTGGCAAATTTTCAATAATGCTTTCAATATGGCTAAGTTCAAGTTTGCTAAAAGCTTTTTTGGAAGTTTCATCGCCCTGGTTAAGATTTAGGGCCTCCTCTTCCAAAGGAACAATTTTGCCCGCCTTTCTGTAAAAGTCCATAACTTTGTTTCTGGCAATAGTCCAAAGCCAAGCTTTAAATTTGCCTTCCTCTTTATATTTATCAATTTCTTTAAGCGCTTTTATAAAAGTTTCCTGTAAAATATCTTTAGCGCTAGCCTCATCTCTAAGGCTGTAATAAATAAAAGTAAAAAGCGTATCTTGGTATTTTTCAACAAGCAGGCTAAATTTTTCTTTATTGCCGCTTTTTACTTCTTTTATAATAAGCTCGTCTTGCATATTTTCCTTAGCCCTCAACTATATAACGCAGAAAGTTTAAAATTTATTGCATTTATTTTTATATTTTATAAAAAATTACAATAAAAAACCCCTGCTTTAGGCAGGGGTATAAAAAGTTTTTTACTCGCGAACTTATTTTGTCGGTTTTACAACTTTACCGGACTTAATGCATTTGGAGCAAACATAAGCTGTTTGAGTTTTACCTTCAAGCACAACTTTTTGTTTATGAAGGTTGGGCTTAAAAGTTCTTTTTGTTTTCATGTGGGAATGGCTGTAAGAATTACCTGTAACAGAGCCTTTTCCGCAAATTGAGCATTTATATGACATAGTATTTCTTCCTAAACTTTAATTTTAAATATTGTAGCAAAAATTTAAGTAAGTTGCAAATTTTACTTCGGCTTTTGGGTTATTTTTAATTTTTTAGAAATTTCGGATACTCGGGACTGCCGTCCGCTCTAGGTATACCTCATTTCTAAAAGCGTTTTTTCTTTCTTTTTTTAAAGAAAAAACTAATTAAAACTATCACCAAAATCCTTGCAAAAACATTTACTATACTTTAGCAAAATTAAATAAAAAATAGTTGCAAATTTTACTTCGGCTTTTGGGCTATTTTTAATTTTTTAGAAATTTCTTATTATTTCCCTCCCTTGATTTTTGTTTTACAAAAATTAGGGGAGGGATAAAAGGGTGGGGTATTAATAAATCGTCATACTGAGAAGTTTTTGCTCAGTATCTCTCCTCCTATTCCCTAATCAAAAATAAAACTTATTTGCTCTTTTAATATTTCCCAGGCGCGCTTTATATAATTTTTTATGTTTTTAGCTAGGGAAATATCTGTTTTTTCTTCAGTTATTGGGGCGTTAAATGGTATTTTGTTTTCATTTATCAAATCAATAAGATAATTAGATGGCACAGCAAAATTTATATTTTGGTTCTCTTCACCTTTTAAAGAGGATAAAGCAATGGCTATAACCTGGCCTTCTTTATTAAAAACGGGGCTTCCGCTTGAACTTGGTGAAATAGGCGCACTTATCTGAAACCAAACAACTTCCGGCGAAACTTGGCGCACTTGCGAAATAAGCCCGTTTGTTATAGTGTTTTGCAAGCGGCGCGGATTACCGATAACACTGATTTTTTGTCCGGCAAGAACTTGGCTTGAATCGCCCAAAATTGCATAAGGCAAATTGATATTTGGTATTTTTAACAAAGCTAGGTCAATAGCTTCCTCTTTACTTAGGGCAAGCAAAGTTGCTTCTTTAGAAACAGCTCCGTTTTTAAAAGTAAAATTTACCAAAAGAGCATCTTTTACCACATGGCCGGCGGTGGCAACAAGGCCGCTAGAATCAATAATAAACCCTGTTCCGTTATAAATGTTGCCGTCTTTTTTTAAAACATTTACGCTAACAATGCTATCCCCATAAAGCTCTGCAATTTGTATATAAGATTTGCCCTTGGCAAAAGCAGCAAGTGTAAGTATTATAAATAAAAGAAAAGTTGAAAATTTTTTCATATTATTAAAACAGGATATATTTTTTGCAAATATTTTTGGGTAAATTTTAATTAATTAAAACCCAGCAAATATTTTTGCAAAGATTTTGATGATAATTTTAATTAGTTTTTTCTTTAGAAAAAACGCTTTTAGAAATGAGGTATACCGCGAGGGGATGAGAGTCCCGAGTATCCGAAATTTCTAAAAAATTAAAATTAGCCCAAAATCTGTAGCAAAAAATATAGCCGAGGATGGGATTTGAACCCACAACCTACGGTTTACAAAACCGTTGCTCAACCATTGAGCTACCTCGGCATAATAAATCAAACTTATACTAAATTATAGCAATTTTATTGTTGTAGAGCAAATATCTATTTTGTATAAGGTGCGCTGAAAGAGCGAAACTCCAAAGTTTCGTTTATATTTTTAAACAGCCAGCCTTTTTGGTTATCGTCGTATAAAGAATCAAAATCTTTAAAATTATTTTTCATCGCGGCTTGCAAATTGGCATACATATTCTTTTTATCTTTTTTCGCCGTCCAGTAATAGCCTGCCGTGTTTATTAAAGTTGTGGGTGCTTTGGGGGCAAGTTTTAAAGAAGTATCCAAATCTTTTTTTGCCTCTTTAAAGTTTTTTAATTTCATTTTAGAGTAGGCTCTGTTATTATAAGGCACAGCCCATTTGGGCGCAAGTTCTATTGCTTTATTATAATCTTTTATGGCTGCGGGCCAATCTTTTAATCTTTCATAGGCAATACCGCGCCTATTATAAGCGGCAGCATCGGGGGAAAGTTCTATTAAAGCGGTATAATCTTTAATAACTTCCTCATCTAAATCAATTTCTTTAAATGCGTTGGCCCGTGCTTTTAAAGCGGGGATATTGTTTGGCTCTTGATTTAAAATGTGGCTAAAATAGCTGATAGCTTCGTCATAAAATTCTATATCAGTATTTATTTTGCCAAGATAGAATAAAACTTGCGTATTGTTTGGGTTTTGCTGCAAAAGTTCTTCCAGCAAAGTTGCAGCCACGCGGTAATTGTGAAGTTCATAATTAGCCTTTGCCTGTAAAAATTTGGTATCGGTTTTTTTAACTTTTTCAAAATCATTTAAGGCAAGTTTATATTTACCTGTTTGCATATAACAAGTGGCGCGTTTTAAATAAAAATCTTCAAAATCTCTTTTAAGGCTGATAGCTTTTGTTAGGTCTTCCATAGCGGGCGAATAACTGCCCTGTTCCATATAAATTAAAGCTCTTGCATAGTATTTAAAGGGGTCTTTGGGGGTTAATTTAATTGTACTTGTGTAATCTTCAATGGCTTTTTTATAGCGTTTTTGTTTTTTATAGACATCGCCTCTTTGGTGATAGGCTAAAGCCCAGCGCGGTGCTTTATTAATAGCTTTTGTATAAAGTTTAATTTTTTCCGGCAAGGAAGATTCTTTGCCTGCCTTATCATAAAAATATCTTGCGCTTTGGGCAAAAAGCGCAGGCGAAAGAAAAATTAAAAATAGGAATAAATACTTTTTCATCTTACATTAAACACAAAACAAACAAGGTTTGTAAAAGCAAAATACCAATACCTAAAAATACCCCAAGCCACAAAACTATTTTAGTAAATAAAGTTAAATTTAAAACTATGGCAACAAACAAACTTGTTCTTGCTGAAATTAGGGCAAAAGCTTCTGTTTTATTTTTTATTGCGCCAAAACTTCTTATAATAAAATGTCTAGCAAAAAATAAGACGGAAGTTATTATCCCTATTGCCACAAAACCAAGGGCTGTTTTTTGGGCGTATTTTCTAATTTTATAATTAAAATCGTTAAAAGCCTGGCCTACTAAATTTGAAAGTTCTTTTTTGGAAAACATTTCAAAGGAAAGGCTATTTATTTTATTTTCAATAGAGCCTTTTAAGCTATTTAAAGCCTGGCGTATAAGTAAGCTGAAGTTTTGGGAAAAAACTTTTAAACTTGCCACCAGCCCCATAAAAAGCCCGTAAATTATGCCCAAAAATAAAAAGAAACCAAAGTTGATAATACCAAAAACTATTTTAAACCAAAGAGGCGTATAATAGCTGGAAATAAGAGCATCAAAAACAAAATATCCACCGATTAAAAATAGTATTGTCGGCACGATAAGCCAAGGTAGCATAACTTTTATACTTTTTGAAAGCATCTTTGTAAAATCTTGCGCTACTTTTTGTTCGTTTGTTTGTTTATGATAATGCTTTCTGCGGAAAAATCTTTTTACCGCGGGTACTTTTTTTTGTTCTTGCACTGGGACAAGGGGCGTATTTTCTGCTTTTTTAATTTGTTTTATTTTATTATTTTTCTTTTCTTCTTGCATAAAGAACCTCTATTTTTTCTGTGCGGCAAAATCTAAAATAATTGCCAGCGTTAATTTCAGTTGTTGGTAAAAATCTTCTAAGGAAATATTTTCGTTACTTTGGTGCGGACCGCCACTTTCGCCCGAATTTATAAGCGGGCCAATGCCATAAGTTTTAATGCCGTGGCGTCTTAAAACTTCACTTTCGCTAGAGGCTGGGCTCATAGCCTGCAAAGTTAAGGTGCCCGGCAAAGTTTTTTCCACAGAATTTTTTATTGATTTAAAAAGTTCATCTTCCTGTTCTTGCACCTGAGGAAAGGGCATTTCCGGTTTTTCAATAATTGATAAAATAATATCCTCATCTTCCTTAAAAAGATTATTTATTTCTTCAAAAAATTTATCGGGTGAGACCCACGGCAAAAGACGGCAATTTAAAACGGCACTTGCCTTAGTTTGAACGGAGTTTGCCTCGCTTCCGCCACTTAAAACGCTGGGAGTTATGGTGTTTACAAGTTGAGTTTTAAAAAAGTCATCTTCCATAATAATATTTGCGGCTTGGGTGGCAAGTTTTTCATCTTTGCCAAGTAGCATATCAATAGTTGTTTTTGCATCGTCATCTTGTAAAGGATAAATTTGTTTAAAAAAGTTTTTTGTCCACGCGGTTATTTGCGGTTCTTGTTTATGATTTTCTATAGTTTGTAAAGCTTGGGAAAGTTTATAAATAGCATTTTCTTGGTTTGGGGTAGTTGCGCTGTGGCCTTCTTCGCCAATGGCACTTACCAGAATATCCATATACATTTTTGAAGCACTTTCAACAAAAAAGATATCTTTGCCACTTTCGCCTTTAATTAGACCGCCCCCTTCGTTTAAGGCATATCCGGCTTTAAGTTTGCTCGGGTATTTATCAAAAAGATATTTTAGGCCTTTTTCGCCGGTGGCCTCTTCGTCTGCGGTAAAAACAAAAATAATATCTCTGTTTAAAGCAATATTGTTTTGTTTAAGCCAAGTTAAAATAGTTAGGTTTATGGCCGCATAATTTTTTGCATCGCTTGAGCCAAGGCCATAAACTTTGCCATCTTTTATAAGGGCTTGTGTGGGTGGTGTTTGCCAGTTATCAGCAATAGCGGCCGTATCTAAATGGGCAATTAAAATAAGGGGTTCTAAAGGGGTTTTGGTATCCGCTTTTAAAGTGGCAATTAAATTTGCTCTTGGTTTTTCCATACGATAAATCTGCCAATTAATTTTATTTTGTATGAGATTTTTATAGATATAGCGCTGGGCTAAAATTTCTTTTGGTTCCGGTTGGGCGGTATCAATATTTATCAAATTGACAAGGTGGTTTAAAGCTTGGGCGTTCAGGTTTTCATAGTTTGGCGTTGGTTCTTGCGCAAAAATAAAACAATTGAAACCAAGCAGGGCGGATAATAAAACTGATAATGGAATAGCTTTTTTCATTTTATTTTTAGGATTAACCTATCCCCCGCTTTAAGATTATATTTATCTGCAAGGCCGGCGTTTATTTCCAAAACATATTTGCCAAAACCGGCAATTTGGGCAATTTCTTCTTCCGGTGCGCCTATATAAGAATGTGGCACCTCTTTAGCAATACTTGTAATCTCGCCTGTTGAATCAATAAACACCATATCCAAATCTATAAGGGTATTTTTCATCCAAAAAAGGCGGATATCATCTTTTGGAAAAACAAATAACATACCCTCATTTTCGACAAGATATTGCCTAAACATAAGGCCACGCTCGGTTTCTTCTTCTGTTTTGGCAAGTTCTACTTTTATAACCTTACCATTAGGCAAAAGGATTTGATTGTGAACGCAACCAAGCAATATAAAAGCACAAATTAAAATAGATAGTAAAACCCTATACATACTTATAGTTTACTAAAAAAACACAAAAGGGGGTTGATTTTTCTTAATAAATTAATAAAATATAAGTATTGGAGGTTTCTGATATGGAAAATTTTAAACACTATTTTATATCCTTTTTGTTCTTATTTGTTTTCGCTGTTTTATCTTATGCGCAAACGGTTAGATATGTTGCTTATTTCCCAGTGCCTTATGTCTCTCACCAAACTATTCAAGCCGATAAATCCCTTTTTGCCGGTAAAGATGGCGCAAAAGTTGAGGTAGCAGGGAATTTCCAAGCGAACAATCTAAATACAAGTAGAGATTTGGAATTAAAAAGCACCGCTGCATCTTCGTTTAATGTAAAAGAACTTAATGTGGGCACTCTTGACTCCGGTTTTGGGGATACTGCTTGGGTTGCCTCTGGCGATTTTGTTGTGGATAAAGAAGATGGAAAAATAATTTTGCAGAACCTTCCGACCCCGTATTCAACAGGAGCGGTAAATGCTAATGAAGTAAAGGCAGATGAGCAATTAGATATTAAAAATATATTATGGAAAGGCACCGGTACTGGCGACGATTCTGAGTATGATGGTTTTAAAAGGGGAAATATAAGTTTTAGTACTACTGCATTACATAGCAATCATCCTGGATTTCCGATGGAAACTAAGAGGTTATGTTGGGTTCCGTTAAGATTAAAAGGCAGCTATGAATACCAATATTATTTAATTGCGGTTAACTCTAGCACTTGCCCTAACTAATTGTTATTTTGTTTTTTAGCTTAATAAAAAACCTGTCTTTTATAAGACAGGTTTTTTTGTGCGTATATCTTGGATATCAACATCTGTATAATAATGCTTTAGTATTTCTTTGTAATCTTGTCCGGCATCAGCCCTGCCACCGCTGCCTGTTTGGCAAAGGCCAACGCCATGGCCCCAGCCGCCCCCATAGAAAATGAAAGATTTTATTTCGCCTTTTTCATAGTTTGGTTGGACTATAAAATAGGTGCTTCTAAGCATACCGGTAGCAAGATATTTTTTTATTTCGTGCTCTTTAGTTAAAATTAAAGTATTTTTCTTGCCTACAATTTTAACCCCGTGCACATAGCCCGAACGCCCCCTTTTTAAAGGAATTATTGCTTTTATCGGGCCAATATCTTTTTTGCGATTTGCGACCTCGCGCAGTTGCTTTTCTTCAAGCACTCTGGTCCATCTAAAAGTGGCAGGGCTTACATTTTTAAAATATCTGCTATAAGCAGGGCGGCTGTGTTCCAATAACTCTTTAAAATGATAGGGCTGCAAAGTTTCTTCGTTTAAGTCATAATAATCTGAAACGGGTTTTAAATAATTATGTTTAAACCAGCCGGCCTCAGTGCTGCTTTGGGTATAACCTCCGCAGTTAGAAGAAAAAACCGCTTCAATAGGTTTATCATTATAAGTTAAAATTTGTCCGCAAGTGGCATCGGTTGCGCTGGAGGTCCTTTCTCTTTCTGCTCTAACTCCGCCGTAAACTTGGCAGTTTTGGGTGTCGCAAATATCATAGCCCCACCTTTTATGTTTGCCTAAAGATTTTATTGCATAAGTTCTTGCGATAACAGCTTGTGTTTTAAGGGCTTCAATAGGGAAAATACTTGGCATTTCGGAGGGAGCAACCCCGTAAACATATTCTTCAATATTTACGATATTTACCGGTATAATGCCGTTTAATTTTTTGTTAAAAATAAATTCTATTTCTCCGCGGTATTCATTATCTTGGCGACTTATCCAGGTTGTTCCGTGGCCTACAAGTAAATCTTTAATTATTATAGTGTGGCCTTCATTATCTTGTGATTGTGGAATAATTCTTGCCGAAACGGAAACATATATTTTTTTGTCTTTAGAATCTACTAAATACATGGAGTCGTTTTCTATAATAGCCTTCCACCAGGTTTTTGCTTTGCCGTTTGCCAGTAGTTTGCCGCGGTTATCAACAATTTTAAAATCGTGCGAGGGGGAAAATTTGATTTCTTTTAACCCGATAGGTCCACCGCTTATTTTTGCCCCAAGGCCAACGCGGATAAGCGGCAGTGGGCCTTCAAAAGAAACAGGTTTTTGGACATAGGTGTGTGTTTTTATTTGGTTTTTTTTATCTAAGGGCAGTTCTACTTGTTGTTCTTTTTTTAAATAGGGGCGGGTTTGTTCTATCATTTGGTTTATGTGGTTATCGTTTTGTTCAACAGCGCGGACACTTAAATAATTTTTGTAGGCTTGGTTATAATCTTTTAATTTGGCAAGAACATCAGCATATCTTTTTTTTGCTTCAATAAATTGATTATCATATTCTAAAACTTTTTTGTAAGCATTGCGTGCTTTTTTATACTCTTTTTGTTGTTCGTAAAGTTCACCAAGCAAAAAATTTGCAAGAGGGATATGATTTTCAAATTTGGCTGCAAGTTGTAAATTTTTAATGGCAAGTTTTGGCATATTAAGCCCGATTTGCGCTCTTGCCAGATTAATATAATAAAAATCTGTTTTAGTTTTTTGGCCTACAAGACGCGTAAAAATATTTTCCGCATTAAGATAGTAGCCCGCATTTAAATAGGCTTGGCCTGCAAATTCAAGGATAGTTTGGTCTTGCGGGAATTTCTTTAATGCGGCAGAAGAAGTATCAATAGCAAGTTTGTTTTGTCCCAGTTCAAGGGCAATATAGATGGCATTTAAAAAGGCTTCCCTGTCGCCATCGGTTTTGGAAAGTTCTAAAAATTCATTTAGGGCTTCTTGCTGTTTTCCTTCAAAATATAAAGCAGACGCTTTTTGTATGGCATTTGCTCTAGCAAAAAGCGCTAAAAATATAAAAGAAAAACAAAATAAAAGTGCTTTTAATCTTTGCATTTACTATAATTATACTATTATGAGAGAAATTCCAAAATGGCTAAAAGATTTGGCCGCCCAAAAAAAAGCGGCTTTTCATACACAAAAAGCCCAGTTATTAAAGCAAACTTTAGAAGATAATTTTTGCACTGTTTGTAAAGAAGCAAAATGCCCAAACCGCGGGGAATGTTTTTGCAATGGAGAAGCAACAATAATGATACTTGGCGCAATTTGCACGCGCTCTTGCCGGTTTTGTTCTGTGCCAAAACACATAAAACCGAAAGAACCGGATATAAACGAACCTAAAAAAATTGCAGATTTTGTAAAACAAAGAAATTTGAAATATCTGGTTTTAACTATGCCTACCCGCGATGATCTAAAAGACGGCGGCGCGACCCATATATTCTCAGTTTTAAAGGAAGTTAAAAAACAAAATCCTGATTGTTTAATAGAACCTTTAATTTCCGATTTGCAAGGCAACTGGGAAGCTTTAAAAATAATTTTATCGGCAAAGCCAGAGGTATTAGGACATAATATGGAAACAACACCTTCCCTTTATACAAAAGTGCGTGTTGGGGCTTCTTACCCGCGCTCTTTGGAACTTCTAAAAAAGGCTAAAGAATTTGCTCCTGATATCTTAACCAAAAGCAGTTTAATGCTTGGTCTTGGTGAAACAAAAGAAGAACTAAAAGAGGTCTTTAGAGATTTGCGTAAAGTTGATTGCGATATTTTAACTTTGGGGCAATATTTGGCACCTACAAAAGAACATTTAGAAGTGCAAAGTTATCCCACTCAAGATTATTATGAGGAACTAAAAGATTTTTGTTTGTCTATCGGCTTTAAAGCAGTTTTGGCCGGCCCTTTTGTTAGAAGTTCTTATAAAGCAGGTTCTTTATACCAAGAAGCAATAAAAAAACGCGCCGTTTAAGAACAGCGCGCTTATTTATAAAACAAGTAAATGCCTTTAATCGTTTACGCCTAACTGATAACAGGCTGTTACCGATGCAAAAGCATAGGGTATAAAAGCCGGTAAGTTGGCATTTGGTAATAAATTATCCCCATTAGCTAAATTAGCACAGACTCTTTGGGCTCTTGTTGTATTATTTCCATCTGACCAACAACAATAAACATTGTGGTCAGTTCCCAATATATCATATAAAGCATTTCTTCTTGTTAATCTAGCTACGGAAACAGTAGGATTGGTTCCATTAGAATAGTCGGTAGCAGTGAGTACGAAGTTAGTAAAATTAGGGTTACTTTCTAATCCTAAAAGCTCTAAGCTGGCTGTTGCAGCGGGTATAGTTTCATTTTCTGCAATATAAATTGCTCTTGCTGCTTGCCATTGGCGGACAAAATCAATAGCTTCCCTTGCTTTGGCAGTTTCTAGGTTAGAAAAATAAGAAGGAGCAGCAATTGCGGCTAAAATACCTATCATTATTATTACTGTTAAAAGTTCTATTAAGGTAAAACCTTTTTTAAAGTTATTTCTTGTGCGTTTAAACATAATTTCTCCTTATTTTATTTGAAGTGCGCTTAAATCTGCAATATTCTCGGTAAGCAGAGTGTGAATAGAACTTAGCAAAGATAAGCGGTTATTTTTTATTTCAACTTCTTTAACATTTACCATAACTTCTTTAAAGAAATCTTCAAGCGGTAAAGCAAGAATAGAGAAAAGATCAAAAACCTCCAAATAATCTTTTTCCTTTTCTAAAATTTTACCGGTCAATTTATTTTTAATATCTCTTAAAGTATTATATAAAACTTTTTCTTGATTACAAGAGAAAAGATTTTCTTTTACTTCGCCAAGGGGTTTACCCTCTGTTTTTTTAAGAATATTAGAAATTCTTTTTGTTGCTTGGGCTGCTTGCATTAGCGCAGGGCTATTTTTGGCACTATTTAGGGCTTTTGCAATAATTACCAGTTGGTTTAAGGTTTTGTTTTTTAAAGGTTTTATTGCTTCTATTACATCAGAAGAAATATTTTCCTGTTCAAGCAAAAGGGCAAATCTTTGCCACATAAAATCAAAAAGCTCTGCAGTTCTTGAATTTTCAATTTTAGGTAAAAGTTCTATTGCCTTGTTTATTAAATCATTTAAAGGTATAGCAATATTTTTATCTAAAATAATTCTGACAGCTCCCATAGCTTGCCTTCTTAAAGCAAAAGGATCTTGACTGCCACTGGGCACTTGGCCTGCTGCAAAGTTGGCAGCAAGGCTATCTAATTTGCCGGCCAAACTTACTATTGCACCGCATAAGGTTTTAGGTAAAGCAGAAGAGGCACTTAAAGGCAAATAAAACTCGCCGATAGCGTTTGCACTTTCTTTTGGAAAGTTTGCTTTCCCGGCGTAAACACCGCCCATATAACCTTGAAGTTCGCTAAACTCATAAACAACACTGCTAGCTAAATCAGCATAGCAATATTTTGCGGCTTTTTGTATATTTTCTTTTGTTTCTTTGGGCTGGTCTTTAGCGATAAATAAAGAAAGGTCTTCAACCCTTTTTGTTTTCTCAGCCATATTACCAAGGCCGTCAATAAAATTAATAGAGACAAGTTTAGAAGCCATTTTATCAAGACCTGTTTTGATATCGTTTTCAAAGAAAAATACGGCGTCGGTCAAGCGGGCTGTCATAACATTTTTAAAGCCGTGGCGCACTTCATCTTGATTTACACTGATACCATCCCTAACGGCAAGAAAGTGCGGCTCAAGATCACCTTTTTCGTTAACAACGGGGAACATTCTTAATTGTTTTTTAAAAACATTGGTGATAAGTTCTTTAGGTAGTTTTAAGAATTTAATATCCATATCACCGCTTAAAACAACAGGGTGTTCTGTAAAAGAAATTGTTTCGTTTACCAAGGCTTCATCTAAATCTGCTTTATAGCCGAGTTTTGCGGAAACGGAATTTAAGGCTTTTATTAAAGTTTGTTTTCTTTCTTCAATATCTGCCAGTATTGGTTGTTCAAGATTTCTTAAAGCAGGTATATAATCTTGGGGTTCATTTATTTTGACTGGTTTTGCACCAAAAGAAAGCATAGGTAAACTGGTTTTTGCGCTCTTTACACCGGCAATTTCAAATTTTATTAACTTATCTCCGTATAAGGCAACGATATTTCTTATAGGACGGGCAAAGTGCAAACAAGAATCTTCCCACACCATATTTTTAGGGAAAACCAAACTTTTTATAATATTCTCAAAAATATTAGGCAAAAGATTTTTTGTTTCTTGACCTTTTACCACACATTTTGCATAAAGAAAAGGCCCTTTGGGTGTTTCAACAATAATCAAATCCTTGGCTTTTAAGCCATTTTTTTGGGCAAAACCTTCGGCCTGTTTTGTATAGTTGCCCTCTTTATCTTTAAGTAAAGCAGCAGGCGGGCCTTTGACTTCTTTTTGTATGTCGGCAGATTTAGCGGCAAGGTCTCTAATTTCAACAACGAGCCTTCTATAAGTGCCAAAGGTGTTAAGGGTAGAATATTCTAAATTATTTTCTTTTAAAATATTTTCCGTATTATTTTTTAACTGCTCTAACGCGCCAAATAAAAAGCGGGCAGGCAAGTGTTCTGTTTCAATTGCTAAAAGGGCTGTTTTGGTCATAGTTTTTCTTCCGGTGTATTTGCTTTCACATATTCTTGCGCGCAAAGCTTTGCAAGAGAGCGAATTTTCGCTATGATATTTGTTCTATCCGAAACGGAAATTGCCCCGCGCGCTTCTAAGATATTAAAATAGTGGGAAACTTTCATCGCGCAGTCATAAGCCGGCAAATAAAGTCCAAGTTTGCAAAGTTTTTTGCATTCTTCTTCGTTTTCGGCTACATAGCGGCGCAAGTTTTCAATATCAGCCTGTTCAAAGTGGTAATGGGAAAATTGCCTTTCACTTTCTTTTACCATTTCTCCGTAGGTTGTGGTATCGTTCCACATAACATCAAAAACATTATCTTTCTTTTGGCTAAACATAGCAATTCTTTCAAGGCCGTAAGTTATTTCGGCCGTAATGGGTTTTAAGGTATAGCCGGCCATAATCTGAAAATAGGTAAATTGCGTAATTTCCATACCATCAAGCCAAACTTCCCAGCCAACGCCACTTGCGCCTAAAGTTGGTGATTGCCAGTCATCTTCAATCCAGCGCACATCGTGTTTTTTAGGGTCTAAATCAAGAGCTTTTAGGGAATCTAAATAAAGTTGTTGCAC
>JAFQAA010000095.1 GCA_017417005.1 Elusimicrobiaceae bacterium
AACGACTTTGAAAAAAGTGTGGAAGAATATAAAAAAGACAAAGAAACTGCCCTAAATGACTATCTTAGAGATTTGGCGGTGGACCTTATCTCCGTTTATCACAAGGCTTCAGAGGCTTCCAAATTAAAAATGGTTGATACTTTTGTTTTTCTTCTTTCTATGGAAAGTGCTGAAGCAAAAATTTTAACTTCTGCCCAAAAAAGTGAAATTTATAAATTTTTTAACAAAGTTATTTCTCCAAACAGCCAGGCAAATCCTTGCTCCTTTCATACAAGACAGAGAAACTCTAGCGAGTTAAGAGAATATAATGCCTATCAAGAGCATTTGGCCCGTATGGAAGAACAAACAAGGGGCACGCTTTCCCAAAGAGATCAGGTTGCCGCTCAAACCCGCGGTTTTCAGCAAAGTATTTCGGCTGATTTACAAGCACCTATAACAGAACTTTCTAACGAAAATGCCTGCCAAGCCGCAATGACTGCTTTGACCGGTCTTTCCTACTTTAAGGGTTGGAATATGGCTAATGTTTCTATGTTTATGATGAAGAATGCTATGGAGCCGATGGCCTCCCAAGTTTTGCTTTTAGGCACAAAAACTTTAATTGAAACAAATAGGCTTGATGCCTTTAATACTCTTATTTTATACATGATTGACAGAGAGGCTGCCTACGAAGATAACGATGACTTGAAACTTAAAGAAGCAATTTTTTATAAAGGAAGATTCTATAAAACGCCTTATATTTATTCCCGTTATTCCGAAATTGACGGCGGTGGTGATGTGTGGCAAGATATATCCAGAATGCTTGCCAATGAAAAAACACCGAACAGCAAAAAAGTCCAACATGATATTTTAGACCATTCTGTTTCTTTCTCTGTGGCTAGTGATGCAATAATATCTTTTAACCATAATTTGCCCTTTGTTTATGGCTTGATTTTAAATAATCCGCAAATTATTGATACTTTTGTTCCTTCTAATGCTAATGCTTATTATCATGGCAAATATGATTATAACGGAAAAGTCGTTTATTTCCAATATGACGAAGAAAAGGCTGATGTATATATAAAGGATAAAGAAAAAGGTGTCTTTTACTTATCAGACAGCGTTTTAGTTAAAGATTTGGCAAATAATATTTTTATATCCGTCGGTCAACTTAGAAAAGATGCTTTCTTAAAATATAAAGAAAATAAAAAAGCAAAAACTGATGCTTACTTTAAATTCTTTGAAGAAAAGAAAAAATTAAAACCGAGCGCCGTCTATGCGGAAGCTTTTTACAGAGCAGATTTTATTGATTTGACCTTGGAAGAAAAACTCGCCATGGATAAGGATTTGGAAAGAAGATATCCTCATCTTAAAAAGTTAAGTGCAAATCATAAACAAAAATTAGAAAAAAACAGACGCAGAGCTGATAGAGTTTCAGGTGCAATTCTTATGATTGATGTAGGTTTGACTTTGTGGTTTGCCGGTGATATTTATAAAGGTATTAAGTGGAGTATTAAGAGCGTTAAAGCCCTTAGAAATTTATTTGTGGCAGGTAAAGCAGCAAAAGGCCTTTCTAACGCAAAGAGAATTGCCTTTCTTAGAACTTTTGCCAAAAATAATCCTCATGCTGTAAAATTGAACAGAAAATTAAACAGAATTAAAACAATGCCGCAGAGGGTTGCTACAAGTTTCCCTAAATATAAAGCACAGGTAAAAGCGAAATTTGATAACTTTAATGAGTTTATGATTAGGACCAGAGATTATATGGGTGCTCCGAGTGCTATGCCCGGCCAAAGATTTGCTGTGAAGGCTTATAACAATAGTATTAGTACTTCAAGAGGTTTTTATGCCTCTAAATATGCAAAAGCGGCAAGCAAGGCAAAAGTTGCCGGTCCCTTAAATATTGTAGACAAACACGGGCAACCGATTTCCTATAATGAACTTAAATTTAACGAAGAAGGTATTTTAGAAATAGACGGCGACTTCTTTAAAACATATAAAGCAACCATGAAGACGGAAGATCTTATTGCTTATAATGCTTTAATAGACAAAACCATAACCGATTTGGAGAAAACTTTAAAGTTAAATAAGGAAAGAATATCTTTCTTGGCAAGAGAATATAATAAAGCCGATGCCCTTAGTTCAGCCGAACTTTTGGAATATGAAAAATTTAAAAATATGGCTGAAACTTTAGATACTTTAAAGGAAAGACGTTTTGTAACATTCAGATTTAATGATGTAAAAAAATTATCCGTTGGAGAAAAATGGAGAAGCCATGAAAAAGGACATGCTTTGCTCCCGATATATAACGAGGAAGGGCAACTCCTTTCCCAAGTGGCCTTAGATAAAGCTCTTAAATCTGCTCAAAATTTAATTACGGAAGTCAAAAATGGTAAAAAGATAATTTTAAAAGGAGATAAAATTTATTTAGACGAAACTTTACTTAATGTCAGTATCGGTGCGCCTAAAGCAACAATTACCCTTCTTGGTAAAGCCGGTGTTAAAGTTGAAGATTTATCTTTCTTGTCTTTAAGAAAGAAAAAATCAAAAATGTTCTCCTTGATTTTTAATAATGCTTTGACTTTCTCTGCTGCTTCAACAAGTTTAAACCTTTCTTTAGCTAAAGCGCCTTTCAGCATCACTAAAGAAGAAGGAAACCCCAATTATGTAACCCAAGGTTTAAATATGGCCTTGAGCGTAGCTTTACCTTATGCTTTGTCTTTCTTATCGCCTATGGCAGCTCCTTTTGTTAAACGCTTCGGAGCAAGCAGAATGCAGACTGCTTCTTTGGGTATAGCCGGAACAGGTATGACTATTGCGTGGTTAAATGGTTATAAAGGTTTTGCAACCAAAAAACATGATGAAAACGGCAAACTCGTATATGATGAAAACGGCAAAACTATAACTGCCGATAAGTCCCCTGCTATTTGGCCTTTAGTCATTGCTGCTATTACATCAGGCGTATCTTCTTCTTTAACAAGAGCTTCCTTAAATATCGCAATAGAGAGATATCAAGTATCTAAAGCAACTATGGTAACAAGTATGATTGCAAAGAATGCGGGTTCTTTGTTTATGACTATTATTCCCGCCACTGCAGATGTGTTGTTCCAAAGACATAAAGATAATTATGACTTCTCAATTTCTTATCCTGTCCTTGCGGTTTTATCGGGCGTTGGTGCAGGGTTAATGATTAGAAATATTCCTTCAAATGTCGCAAGGGAAGTTAAGTATTCAATCACTGCCAGAGAGATACTTAAACCCTTTGGTATGGTAAATCCTATATCAAAAACAAAGACAATAATACCTTACTATTTAAGTTTTATGTCTTTTGGTGCAACGGAATCTTATGCTTTATTTAAAACCTTTAACAGCTTCTCAAGAGATGGTGTTGAAGCAAAAACTGCAGGAACCGGATGGACCGGTAATGATAACAAATTGCTTGCTTCATTTATTGCCACATTGCCAAGTGCCTTAGTGCGTGGTTTGAAACATAGAAAAGTTGATTTCTCAAAAGGTATTGCCAATAATATTGCTTTAACTACACTTGGTATAGTTTTGTTAATGGCTCCCAGTGAAAACCTTTCTAAGAATCAAAACTTGGCTTTAGGTCTTGCCAGCGGTAGTTTAATTGGCGCAGGCACCGCGAATATGTATCAATATTTGCAGAAACTAATGTTAAAAGATGTTGTATCTAATATGGATTTAGTCAGAAAATATAAAGGTATTTCTGCCTTAAAAACAACAGCTCAATCTGCTTATGCAGGGGCAAATATCGGCCTTGCCATACCGATAGTATATAGTAAGTTCTTTGCGGAAAGATACAAAAAAGATGAAGTCGGCGGTCAATACAGCATCGATTTCAAGGCCAACCAAAAAGTCTTGCCTATTGCTTTAGGTGTTTATGGTCTTGGTATACTCCCCTTACTTAGAACACCTTTCAGAACTGATATGGTAAAAAATATAAGTAGTCTTAATTCTAGATTAAGCGGCGGCAAACTTGCCTTAATATCTGCACCTTTAGGTATATGGGCTATGAATGATTTACATAATTTCAGTATCTTTAGTGCACCGGTACAAAATAAGGTATATCCTACAGGGCGTAAAATTAACTTAGATTTACCGCCTACATTTAACTTGAATTTTACACCTCCGTTAAGATTACCTAAATTTTTAGATTTACCGAACGGGTCGGAAAAGGGTCTTCCCGAAGAACAAACCCAAAAGGAAAGCGAAACAGCCTCTTCCAAAGAATAAATAAATCTTAATTTAGCAAAAATAAACCCGCTTATTAAAAAATAAGCGGGTTTATTATCTTTGGGATAAAATACTATTTTAAGGCTTTTGAATTAAAAGGATAAGGATAATAATCTTTTAATTTCTTGCAAACGATACGCTTTGCTTTTTTGCCGGATAAATCTGCCGTGCAAACTGGCATATCTTGCGAACCGAACTCTGCCATAACCTGCCGGCAAGCACCGCAAGGCGTGCTTAAAGGGCCAAGGCCTTTTTGTTTAAAAACAATAACTATGGCTTTAATTGTTTTTTCCCCTGCTGCAATAGCGGAAAATATGGCGCATCTTTCCGCGCAAATTGTTACCCCAAAGGAAGCGTTTTCAATATTTGTGCCTTGGTAAATTTTACCGCTTTCCCCAAGAACGGCCGCCCCCACTTTAAACTTAGAATAAGGCGAGTAGGAATTTTCCATTCCCTCGCGCGCTTTTTCAATAAGATTATCTAAGAGTTTTTTTGTTAATTTCATAAGTGTTTCCCTCCCCGTCTAAATAAGATACAATTAAATTAGCTCATCGTCAAGAGTTAAATTACTTTTTAAATTGCATTGAATAAAGCGAAGCATAAGCCCCGTTTTGTTTTAATAGAGCTTCGTGGGGGCCGCTTTCCACAATTTTGCCGTCGTTAATAACAACTATATTATCGGCATTTTGTATAGTGCTTAAGCGGTGTGCAATAACAATAACGGTGCGGTTCTTCATTAAATTATCAAGGGCTTCTTGCACCACATGTTCTGATTTGGTATCTAGGGCGCTGGTGGCTTCGTCCAAAATAACAATAGGGGCATTTTTAACAAAAGCTCTAGCAATAGCCAGGCGTTGTTTTTGCCCGCCGGAAAGAAGGATTCCCCTTTCCCCTATTTGCGTATCAAGCCCGTCTTTAAGACCTTTTACAAAATCATATAAACAGGCACTTTTTAAGGCAGTCCAAATATCTTCATCGCTAATAGCGGGGTTGCCAAGCAAAATATTTTCCCTAATTGTGCCGGAAAATAAAAAGTTATCTTGGAAAACCATTGCAATTTGTTTTCTTAAAGAGGCTTGGCTAAAATCGCGTATATCGGTGCCGTCAATTTTGATAGAGCCGCTTTGTATTTCATATAAGCGCGGTATTAAGGCGGATATGGTTGTTTTTCCCCCGCCGGAATTGCCTACAAGGGCGCAAGTTTGACCACGGGGAATTTGCAAAGTTATATCTTCCAAAACGGGTTTACCTTGAATATAGCAGAAGGAAACCTTATCAAAGGTAATGCCTTTGCGGATTTCTGTTAATTCTTTTACATTGGGGCTGTCTTTTATACTTGGTTGCAGATCTAAAATTTCAAAAATGCGGTCAATGGCCAAAAAAGAATTTTGGATGGAAATGTAATTGTTGCCTACTGATTTTAAAGGTGTATAAAGCATCATTAAGGCTGCCACAAAGGCAACAAAGTTGCCGCTTGTTATTTTGCCACTTACAATTAAATAACTGCCGCCCCAAATAACTAAAGCTACCCCGCACGCCATTAAAAAGTGCATCACGGGGGAAAGCCAATTTGTCCTTTGCACCATTTTCATAGCAAGGGCAAAAGTGGTATCTGTTATTTGGTGAAAGCGGTTTTTAAAAGTTTCTTCTAAAGTAAAAGAGCGTATAGTGCGGTTGCCGGCAAAAGTTTCGTTATAAACCGTTACCATAGAAGACATATTTACAACAGATTTTGCAACAATTTCTTTCATTTTTTTGCGGACAAATTGCATAAGCGGTGCAAAAACAATTAAAACAGAAACGGCAATTAAAGCAAGTTGCCAGGAATTGTATATAAGCACGCAAACAAGCGAAAGAGAAGAAAATGTTTTTGATAAGAATTGTTTAACATTATCCACAAGACCGACGGAAGCGTTTTCGGCATCGTTGGAATAACGATATAAAATTTCGCCTGAGTTATGATTATCAAAGTAAGCCGTATCCATAGAGAGCAGTTTTTCGTAAAGTTTGCGTTTTACACCGATGGTAATTTTTTGTGCTACCCAAGTGTTTAAATAGTTAGAAGAGTAAATTAAAATGCCCTGAACAATGGTAAACCCTACGATAAGCAAAGGTATTAAGGCAGAAAACTTTGGTTGCCTTTCCACCATAACATTATCCATAAAAGGCTTTAAAAACATTGCCACTGCGCCATCAAGTGCGCCTATGGGTATGGTTAATAAAACGCCCAAAAGGGCCCTGCCCCAATAGGGCTTTATATAGGGCCACATACGGCGGAAGTTTTTAACTAAAATATTTGCTGTTATTTTTTCTTTTGCTTTTTGTTTAATTTTGCCTTTTTTACTCATAAAAATTTACCTTTTACGGCATTATTATACACTTTTATATTATAGCATATAGAAGAGAATTTGGCTTTCTTTTTATTTGCTATAATCTAAAAGAAATGATACCAAAAATAATTCACTATTGTTGGATAGGAAATAAACCCTTGCCTGCTTTAGCAAAAAAATGTATTAAAAGCTGGCAGCGTGTTATGCCCGATTATGAAATAAACCGCTGGGACGAAACTAATTATAACTTTAAAAAAAATAAGTTTATGGCCCAGGCCTACGCGCAAAAAAAATGGGGTTTTGTGCCCGATTATGCCCGCCTTGACATAATTTATAATTACGGCGGAATTTATTTAGATACGGATGTGGAAGTTTTAAAAAGATTTGACGAGTTTTTAACCTATCCTGCTTTTTGCGGTTTTGAAAGTGAACATTTTGTTGCCTTAGGTCTTGGTTTTGGCTCTTGCAAGGGAAATAAAGTTATAAAAGAACTTATGAAACCTTATGAAAATCTTGATTTTACTTTGGAAGATTTTATTGTAAAGCAGGCTTCTTTATATACGGCAATTAATGTTGGCAAGTGGCAAAAAGAAGGGTGTGTTCCTTCCCCTTTATTACAAACGCAAAATTTAATAAAAATTTGCGGGCTTAAACAGCAGGATAAGCGCCAAAGTTTACAAGGGTTGGAAGTTTTTCCCACAAAATATTTTTGCCCCAGAAACCAATTTAATATACCCGTAAAAACACCCGTGGCTTATAGCGTGCATTGGTATAATGCTTCTTGGTTGCCGTGGTATTACAGAGCTTATGCGAAACTCACAAAATTGCTGTTTAAAATATTAGGAAAAAATTTTATCTATTTGTATAAAATAAAACACAAATGTGATGATATAAAAAATTTTTGTTTAAATAAAAAATTTTTTTAAGGTAAGAGGTAATTTGCCCGTAAAGGTTTGATAGCGAGAACCTAAGAGAAAGGATAAAATCTTTTTAAGTTGTTTAGTAGGCAAATAAAGCAAAGTTAAAGCAAATAAAAAAATTACTCCGCAAATAAAAATTCTTATAAAAACATTTTGATTTTGTAATATTCCCCCAATAAATACGGCCGGTATTAAGGCAATTAAATTTAAAATAACCAAAATTACGGCATCTTTTAAAGGAAGCCAAAATTTAATTTGCGGAATATGTCTTTTGAAGAATAAAACAACAACAAAATAAGCAAACAGCGAGCAGCCCATTTGCGTATAGGGATAAGCAAAAGGTCCAAAGCGTGAAATAAAGAAATACATTGCCCCTAAAATAACAATATTCTTAAAAAACATATATTTAAAACTTTCTTTTATTTTTCTTGTGCTGGCAATTAAACTTGCGGCAAAAGGCGCTAGCATACCGGTAATCAAGCATATCATTAAAGGACGCAAAAAGCGGACAACATTTTGAGCTGATTGTGCGTTAAACTCCCCCCTTTTAAAAAACAAATCAACTATATCAGGCGCAAAATAACAGGTAAATAAAGCAAGCGGTATCATAAGAAATAAAAGCAGATAGTTTACACTTAAATAATTATTGTTTAAAGCTTCAAAATCTTTTGAAGAGGCGTTTTCGTTTAATTGTATGTGATAGACTTGGGTTATTTTTAAAGTTAAAATTTCACTCGGGGAATCAGTTAATTGTTTTGCATAAGATAAGGCGCTTATTATACCGCCGGTAAAACCGCTCATCAAATAAAATGGTAGTAGCGCAACAATAGAGTCAAGGATAAGCAAGGCTTGATTGGTAATAATATTGTTTTTTAAACGGCTTTCAAGATTTGCTTTAATATGCGTAAAGGACCAGTTTAACTTTTTTTTCATTATAAAAAGACAAGTTATTATTTGTATAAAATAGGAAAAAACAAAGCCGATTAACATTGTTCTTATGCCTAAAACTTTGTGAAATAAAAGCATTATCAGCATTGGCAACAAGGCATTTAAAGGGAAAAGGAAATTTATTGAAAATATGTGG
>JAFQAA010000096.1 GCA_017417005.1 Elusimicrobiaceae bacterium
ATGTGGGTAAAAAATAAATTGGGGTATTGTGCTTCAAAAATTTCAGCAAGGTTTTTTGCCATTGTTAATTCTGCTGCGCAATTATGCTTTTTTTGGAATCTATCGGCGTAAGTCATCCAACCGATAATATCGCCAAGCGTGCCGACGGGAAACTTGATTTGCACTTCTTTACCGGTAAGGTTCATTTCGTGATCTAAAATGGGTTTTTGTTCTCCCCTTATCCAAACGCGAATCCTAAAAGGAATATAATATTTTTTTGTGCTTAAAACCCAACCTTCATCAGCATCACAGGCAAAAATAATATTATCGCTTGAGGCATCTTCTATTTGAACATGCCATTTACCTTTGGGAAGTAGCACGCGGGCGCCGTCGTTAAAATCAAATTTAATGCCCATAGGGCCATCTTGAGTCGGAATATTTGGAACTTGTAAAATAAAAGGATTTTGAGGTTGCGCATTTTTTTGGGTATTTACGGAAGCCGTTACATCTTGTGCCGGTTGCGCGGCTGATTGGGTGGCAAGGGTGCCAAGTTGTTGTTCTGTATTATTTAGGGCTGCTTGAGTATTTTGCTGACTAAGCGTGTTAACTGCTTGAGTGGCAGAATTTTCACTTTGTTTTGTTTCCATAAATACCTCAAATTATATACTTAATTAAAAAAATATTATTATACATTTAAATAAATAATATATGACACAATAATTATATAACATTTTATCTTATTTACAAAACACTTGGCTTGCAAATTTGTAAAAGGTATAATTTAGAAAATGCAAAACGAACAGGAAATTTTAGAAGAAACCCAAGAAATAAAAAAAGCCCTTGCTGCCATAATGTTTGGCAGAAATGTTTTTATTCACGGCAGGCCCGGCACTGGAAAATCAACTTTTATACGCCAAATAATAAAATACTTTGAAAGTGAAAAAAGAAATATCATAAAACTTGCGCCAACAGGAGTTGCCGCTTTAAACATCGGTGGGCAAACTTTACATTCTTTTTTTCAGCTAAATCCCAGTGATATTTACGAAAAAACAGAGCAGGAATATATCCGCAAAAACTTAAAAAAGAAGTGGAAAAATATTGATGCAATTATTATTGATGAAATTTCTATGGTGCGGGCTGATTTATTTGATGCTATAAACGAAAAATTAAAGGATATTTTGGATAGTTCTTTAACTTTTGCGGGTATTCAAATAATTGTAATAGGCGATTTAAACCAACTGGCCCCCGTAGTGCATTATCAAGGCTCTAGGCAAGATATTTTATTTGAAGAAAACTATAAAACCCCCTATATTTTTGGGTCTTATTGTTTTGAAAAATTGAACTTTCAACATATAATATTTAAAAAAGTTTTCCGTCAGAAAAATGAAACTTTTGTAAAACACTTGGATTCCTTAATAAATAATGATGAAGATAATTTTTACTCGGCTCTTGATTTTTTTAATAAGAGAATAATAAGCACGCGCCCGCAAGATGCCATCTGCCTTTGCGCAAAACGAAAAGAGGCCGCTTTAATAAATAAAGAAGAACTTGCCCGTATTGATAGCCCTTTAGAAATTATCAATGCAACTTTTCAGGAACAAAAAGACTGGCTCACCCATAATTTATCCGACGACAACAAAACCCCTGCTCCTGTGCAACTGGAACTTAAAATCGGGGCAAAAATAATGACTTTAATAAACCATAAAGAAAAAGAATATGTAAACGGCACTATCGGCACGATACTTGATTTTGAAAAAAATTCCCGTGGCGAAATTCAAACGATAAAAATACAAACACAAGATAATAATATCGCTTATGTAGAACGCTATACTTGGTTTAAAATGAAATTAAACCAAAACGGAAAACAGGTGGAAGATAAACAGAGATTTTTTACCCAGTTTCCCGTGCAACTTGCCTGGGCCACAACTATCCATAAAGCACAAGGTATGACTTTTAACAAAACTTATGTTGATTTGGGCTTTGGTGCTTTTTCAAGCGGGCAGACCTATGTTGCTTTAAGCAGAGTTAGGGAAATTGACGGCCTTTTATTAAAACATCCGCTTTATCCAAAGGATATTTTGAAAGATAATATGGTTAAAGATTTTTACTCGTCTTTGAATCTTTCCTTAGAGAAAAAAAGTTAAAAACAGATTTAAACTTGCCTTTTTGCGAGGGTTTTACATTTAGAGTAGGCGCAACCGAGTGAAACCTAAGCTAAGCAAATATTTTTGTCGGTATTTTGATTTTAGAGAAGGCTAGACATAGCATATATTTGACAAGTATTTTGGAGATAGTTTTAATTTTGCGGTTCAAATATTACGAAACAAAGCAAATGTTTTTGCGAGTATTTTGCGTTGGAAGTTGCACAACCGAGAAAGACCTAAGTAGAACAAATATTTTTTACACTGATTTTTAAGGTATGCGAAAGCATACCGCCCTATTTTTTATTTTATTTAAGACAAGGTATAGCGAGATTACACGCCCGAAGGGCGGAACTATCCGAAGTCTTAAAAAAATAAAAAAGAGGAAAAAATCAGTAGTAAAAAATACGCCCCCTAGGAGAATCGAACTCCTCTCACCAGATTGAAAATCTGGTGTCCTAGCCGATAGACGAAGGGGGCGTATAGACTCTTTACAGAGTCAAAACTTTTGCGCTCGGTGAGACTCGAACTCACGGCCTCCCGCTTAAAAGGCGGATGCTCTACCACTGAGCTACGAGCGCGAAAATCTGTTAAAAAAGAGCAAAAAATAACGGGGTTAATTCCCCATTAATTATATTTTACAAAAAAATATTTTTTATGTCTAGTATTTTTTGTAAAACTTTTTTAAAGAGTTTTAATCTCTATAAATTTATTATAGCAAATTTTTATAAAAAAGCAAAAGCAAATACTAAATAGTTATTATATCGCCATCATACGGAGCAAAAACTTTTTCAAAATGCTCACCTGCGCAAAGTAAAGCCAGATCTCTTTTTTCAAAGGTATCATAAACATCGGCTTTAAAATGTATTAACGCCAAGAGTTTTGCTTTTGCTTCTTTTGCAATTAAGGCTGCAGCCTTTGGGTTAAGGTGGTTAAAATCAGGCTCTTGATTAGGCAAGTAAGAACACTCACAAATAAACAAATCGCTATCTTTGACAAGATGCAAAATGTTTTCGCAAAGTCCACTATCAAGGCCGTAAGCAACAATTTTACTCTCAGCAAAAATTTTATAACCAAAAGTTTTAACTGCATGGGCAAGTTCATAATATTCAACCTTAAAAGGTAATTTGTTTTTTATTTCTTCAATTTCTGCAATCTTAATGCCAAGCATTTTAGCAGTTGGCATAAAAGGCAGTTGCATAAATTTTTGCAAATCTTCTTTTTGTTGTTTTCCTACTACAATAATAGTTAAATTTTTATTTTTTAGTAAAGGCAACATTTGCAAAGCGCAAATATGGTCCAAATGTAAATGCGTTAACAATAAAAAAATGGGTTTATCTTCCTTTAACAAACTAGGTACTTTATAAAAACCGCTTCCGCAATCTAAAACAATATAGGCCTCTTTAGTATTTAAAAAAACACAACTTGTTGCCCCTGTATGAGTATCAAACCAACCATTTGTGCCAAGAAAAGTTATTTCCATCTTACTTACCTCTTTGAAATATATTCCTTTTTTTTATACTATATATTATAGCTTGTTTTAAAGCAAGGAGATTTTATGGCTACAAAAATAGTAACAACAAATAGCGCGCCAAAAGCTATTGGGCCTTACTCTCAAGCAGTTAAAAACGGAAGTTGGATTTTTATTTCCGGCTGCTTGCCAGCAGACCCGGTAACAGGGGAGCTTGCCGGCGGCGATATCCGCACTCAAACACAAAGAGTTTTACAGAATATGCAGGAAATTTTAAAAGCAGCTAAAACAGATTTTAAACATGTAATTAAAACAACGGTTTTTTTAACAAATCTTTCAGATTTTGCAGATATGAACGAAGTTTACTCAAAGTTTTTTCAAGATCCTTTCCCGGCAAGAAGCACTATCCAAGTGGCTGCCTTGCCAAAAGGTGCTTTAGTGGCAATTGAGGCAATTGCAAGGAAATAAAAAATGGCTCTTAACTTACACGAAAACAAATTTATAAATTCCCGTTTAACAGGGGTTTTGCTTCCCTTAAGTTCTATGCGCTCTAATGAAGATTGGGGCTGCGGAGATTTGGCTTCCTTAAAATCTTGGCTTACTTTTTTTAGCAAACAAGGTTTAAAAGTTTTACAGATCTTGCCTATAAACGAAACTGCACCAAACGAAAATTGCCCTTACAGCGCACTTAGCACTTATGCTATTGACCCCCTTTATTTAAGCATAAACGATATCCCAGAATATAAAAAATGCCAAAAAGCACGCGAAGTTGTAAAAGAACTTCAAGCAGATATTGAAGAATGGCGCAAAAGCAAAAATACTAAATTTATACAAATTAAAGCGGCGAAATACCGCGTCTTGTGGGAAACTTATTTATACTTTTTGCAAGAAGAAAAGTTAAACGCTACAACCCGCTACCAAGAATTTTTAGAATTTGAAAAGAAAAATTTTGCCTGGCTGGTGCCTTATGCTATTTTCCGTGCGGCAAAAGATCTTAATGCTTGGCAATCTTGGCTTAGCTGGCAGGAAGATTTAAAAAATCCTAATATCAAATTTTTGCAAACTTTTACAAAGGATAATTACCAAAAAGTTATGTTCTTTGTTTATATCCAATGGCTTTTGCAAGCCCAAATGCGCGAAGCAAAAAAAGTAGCAAAAGAAAATGATATAGCCCTCTGCGGAGATATACCTTTTGGCGTTAATTTTGAAAGTGCCGATGTTTGGGGCAATCAGAAAAGATATAATCTTGATGCCGAAATCGGTGCGCCACAAGATCAATTTAGCCAAGGGGGGCAAAAATGGGGCTTGCCTGCTTATAATTGGACAGATATCGCACAAAATAATTTTAATTTTTGGCGTAATAAAATTGCAAAAGCTTGTGAAATTTATGATATCTTCCGCTTGGACCATATGGTCGGCTTCTTTAGAACCTGGATATTTGAAAAAGGCCAAGATAAAGGGCACTTTGATATTGAAAATGAAGAAGAACAAAAGAAAAGAGGTTTTGATTTCTTGCAAGCTGTTTTTGAAACAGCAAAAGAAAAACTGCCTATTGCAGAAGACCTCGGCGTAATACCCGATTATATGCGTCAGATGATGCAGGAACTTTCTATGCCCGGCTATAAAGTTTTGCGTTGGGAAAAAGATAATGAAGTCTTTAGAGAACCGCGTAATTATCAAAAAGCCTCTGTTGCCACAACCGGCACTCACGATACGGAAACTTTAAAAGAATGGTGGCAGCAAATGCCTGCTTGGCAGCGCGCAAACTTTTGGGAAATGGTAAGCGCAAAAAAGACCGATGGCAATGTCGCTTGGTCTAAAGAAGTTCATAAAGAAATTTTAAAAAGAACTTTAGGCAGTGCTTCTTGTTTGGTTATTTTGCCTTTCCAAGATATTCTTGGCGAGGAAGGCAGAATAAACACTCCCGGCACGGTTAACGAGGAAAACTGGACTTACAGAACCCCTTTTGAGCCTGAGCAAATTTCTAAAGAATATCAGGAAAGTTTTGATACTCTAAAAGATTTGATGAGAGAAACTGAAAGGCTGTAAGCAGGTTTAAAAAGTTTAAAAACAAAAAATTAAAACTTTTCTAAATCAATGGTTTGAACTTGAGGTCCGGCAAAGAATTTTTGCCGGATCTCTTTTGCTTTAAGATTTTTCTTTAAAAGACAGCAAATTTTTATAACAGCAGGAAATTTAAAAACATAGGGGTTTCTTTTTGCATATCTAAGGCGTTCGGAGTGGTCAAAGCAATAATCTTGCACTAAAGAAGTTCTTTCCTCATCAGTTAAAATAAAATATTCTCCCTCCTCAAAAATATAAATATTGCGCTTAAAAGCGGCAATTAAACTTTTGGGGGCAACTTCTAAGGTTTGCGCTAGATCGCTATCGGTTATAACTTTTTGGTTTCTAAATATTCTAACTTTCATTTTGTTTTAGGTAAGCACTTATTAATTTGTGCTAAGGTTTCTTTTAAATTATAGGGCTTTTCTATAAAATAATCAGCGCCGGCTTCTTGAATGCGCTGTTTGCTATCATAATCAGTAAGAGTGGACATTATTATTACCGGCGTTTTAAAAATTGCGCTGTCGGTTTTAATTGCTTTACAGATTTCAAAACCGCTTATATGGGGCAACATTAAATCAAGCAAGACGCCATCAGGTTTATTTTTTTTAACAGCCATTAGGCCATCCCTACCATCGCTAACCCAAATAACTTCGTGGCCGTTAAGTTCCAAAGCGCCTTTAAGGGCAAGAGCCAAGTTTTTTGAATCTTCTATCAAAATAAGTTTTGCCATTATTTTGCCGCCTTATTTATATAATCTTGCGCTTTTGTTTTGCTAGGGCCTAAAGGTTCAGATATTTTTAAGCCCCAGTAAACAAAAACGCTAATAATGCCCGGAATAATATAATAAACAAAGCGGTAAATAAGAGCAGCCATTAAGGCGCTATCCCACTCTATACCCATTTGGGAAAAAACACTTGTCATAGCAATTTCCATTGCGCCAAGTCCACCTGGCAAAAAAGGTATTAAAGTTGTTACCATACCGATAGCAAAACCGGCAAGCAAAACCCCAATTTGTATTTTTATACCGATAGCTAAAAAAGCCAAATATAAAATCAAAATAGTAAAAATCCAATCACCACAAATATAAAGTGTGGCTAAAGTAAGTTTAGATTTATTTTTATGTATCGTTTTTAAACCATTATCAAGCTGCATAGCAAAAGCGGAATAATTATTCTTTGGAATTAAAGCCCCAAAAAGTTTATAAAGAACTTTATTTATCCACAAGAAAATCTTGCGCATGGCTTTATATCTAAAGCGGTTATTAAACATAAAAGCCGTTATAAAAGCCCCAATTGCCGCAATAGCTACAACCACCATAAAATTGCGCACCATTTGCTCGGGGCTAGCGTTATGATTTAAAATCAAAAGCAAACTGCCCTGCAAAATTATAACAATCAAAACAAAATATAAAAGCACGCTTATAATAATGCTTGCCATTACGCTTATACCCAAAGGAATATTGCGTTTACCTAAAAGATGCGCCCTTAAAGCAAAACCACTTGCCCCCATAGAAGAAACCAAATAATTAACCGTTGTGGAAACAAACGCAATACTAATTGCCGCCCCAAGATTAATTTTTTTGCCAAGCAATTTTAAAGTTTCCCACAAAGAAAGTCCCATAAAAACATATATCGTTGCCGAAGCAAGACAAGCTAGTAAAAGATACCAGGAACTCGCCCCCTGCCATATCTTAAAAAAGTTATCTTTTGCGCTCCAAACAAGCCAGGCAACAATGGAAACTGAAATAAGACAACTTAAAATAACAAGAAAAGTTTTATTTTTTATTAACTTCATACTTTAATAAATTATATAATTTTAATATGGAATATTTAACAATAATCGGTGCAAAAACCCACAATTTAAAAAATGTAGATATAAAAATACCCCGTGGCAAGATGGTTGTGATAACAGGCCTTTCCGGCTCGGGTAAAAGTTCGCTTGCTTTTGATACGATTTACGCCGAAGGGCAAAGAAGGTATGTTGAAAGTATGTCTGCTTATGCAAGGCAATTTTTGGACCTTATGCAAAAGCCGGATGTGGAGTTAATTGAAGGGCTTTCGCCGGCTATTTGTATAGAGCAAAGAACTCCTTCCAGAAACCCACGCTCTACAGTAGCTACCACAACGGAAATTTACGACCATTTGCGCCTTTTGTTTGCCCGTATTGGCAAACGCTTTTGCCCGATTTGCGGCCGCCCTGTTGAAAAGTGGAGCGTTCAGGAGATTTTAAAAGATATTCTAAAAAAATTTGATAATAAACAAGTTTTTATTACCGCCCCCTTAATACAGGCAAAAAAAGGTTCTTACGAGGAACTTTTCAACCGCCTTATAAAAGACGGATTTTTTAAAGTTTATGTAAACGGAAAAATTTATCCCTTACAAGAAACGCCGAAACTTGAACGCTATAAAAAACATACTATTGACCTTGTTATTGACGAAATTTTTATTGAAGAAGCCGAAAAAGAACGCATAACCGAATCTTTGGAACTTGCAATAAAATATTCTAAAGGCCTTGTTAAAGTTCTCTCTCAAGAAAAAGAATACTTTTACAGCCTTGAAAATGCCTGCCCGCATTGCGCTATCGGTTTTGAAAAAATGGAACCACGCCTCTTTTCCTTTAATGCTCCGCAAGGCGCCTGCCCGGATTGCAACGGCCTTGGCATAAAAATTGAAATTGCAGAAGATCTTGTAGTGCCGGATAAAACTTTATCTATTAACGAAGGCGCGCTTGCCCCTTGGCAAACCCCTATAACCAGCAAAACACACCGCTGGCAAAATTCCTGGGCTAGTTATTATTATGATATTTTAAAAATTGTTTGCGAAGAAGCCAAAATACCGATGAATAAACCTTGGAACAAACTAACAAAAGAACAGCAAAATATTTTGCTTTACGGCTCGGACGAAATTTTTTATCAGGCCGCCTGGGCTAATAACCCAACGGCATTTGAAGGCGTTATAGGCAATTTAAAACGCAGATACCAAGAAAGCGAAAGCGATTTTGTTAAAGAAGAAATTTACAATAAATATATGCGCGAAAATGTTTGCCCTACCTGTAAAGGCCAAAGACTCAAGGCCGAAGCCCTAAGCGTTTATATAAACGGCAAAAATATTACGCAAATAACTTCTATGCAGGTAAAAGATGCCGTGGATTTCTTTAATAATTTAAAATTAAACGCAACAGAACAAATTATCGCAAAACAAATTTTAAAAGAGATTAAGGCACGCCTTGGCTTTTTAAATAGTGTCGGTTTAAATTATTTAACGCTTGATAGAAAATCGCAAACCCTTTCCGGCGGGGAAGCACAAAGAATACACCTTGCCACGCAAATAGGCAGCGGTTTAACAGGCGTTTTATATGTGCTTGACGAGCCGACAATCGGACTCCACAGCCGCGATAATACGCGCTTACTTGAGACCCTTAAAGCCCTGCGCGATTTAGGAAATACCTTAATTATTGTAGAACACGATAAAGATACCATTTTATCGGCCGACCATCTTATAGAAATGGGCCCGGTTGCAGGGCTTGGCGGCGGTTATATAACAGCTGAGGGTTCTTTAAAAGAATTTTTGAAAAATAAAAAATCTATTACCGCGGCTTATTTAAACGGCGATAAAAAGATTTTACCCAACATAAAACCGCTAAAACCCACAAAACGCTGGCTTGAAATTGTGGGCGCACAGCAATTTAATTTAAAAAATATCAATGTAAAAATACCGCTTGGTCTTTTTGTTTGTATAACGGGTGTTTCCGGCTCTGGCAAATCAACTTTGATACATAATATCTTACAAAGAGCACTTGCCAAAAAACTTTACGGCGCAAAAGAAGAACCCGGCAAACATAAAGCAATTAAGGGTATGGAAAATATTGATAAAGTTATTTTAATTGACCAAGACCCTATTGGCAAAACACCGCGCTCTAACCCTGTTACCTATACAGGCGCGTGGACGCATATAAGAGAACTTTTTGCCCAAATGCCCGAAGCCAAAAGAAGAGGTTATAAGGCAGGCAGATTTTCTTTTAATGTCAAAGGCGGTCGTTGCGAAAAGTGCCAGGGCGACGGCATTTTAAAAATACAAATGCAATTTCTGCCTGATATTTATGTTCAGTGCGAAGAATGCGGCGGAAAACGCTTTAATGACGATACTTTAAGTGTTAAATTTAAAGGCAAAAACATTGCCGAAGTGCTTGAAATGAGCGTTGATGAAGCCCTTGAATTTTTTGAAAATATACCAAAAATCAAAAACATTTTGCAGACTTTGCACGATGTCGGCCTTGGTTATATTAAACTTGGGCAAAGTTCAACAACACTTTCCGGCGGGGAAGCGCAAAGGGTTAAACTGGCTGATGAACTTTCGCGCAAAGCAACAGGCAAAACACTTTATATCTTAGACGAGCCGACAACCGGCCTACACTTTGCTGATATTGATAAACTTTTACAGGTTATGCACCGCCTTAGCCAAAAGGGCAATAGCGTGCTCGTCATAGAGCATAATTTAGATATTATTAAAACGGCTGATTGGATAATTGACCTTGGCCCCGAAGGTGGCGATAAAGGCGGGCAAATTGTGGCGCAAGGTAATATTTTTGATATTATCAAAGAACCCAAAAGTTATACAGGCCAATACCTTAAGAAAGAAATTTTGTAAAAAAAGACCAAATAGAGCCAATCGTTTTGCAAGGATTTTGCGTTTAGAGAAGGCTTGCCGAGCGAAGTATATCACGAGGGGGTGGCAACCCCGAATATCCGAAGTTTGAAATATAACTAAAATATAACACATATTTTTGCGGCGGATTTTTTTAGGGGCACTAAAATTGCCCCGCCCTATTTTTTATTTTCTTTAAGACGAGGTATAGTAGGGAATCGCGCCCGAAGGGCGCTGCTATCCGAAGTCTTAAAAAAATAAAAAAGAGGAAAAAAGCCGCCGCAAAAACTTGCACTAGAGGGCAGAAATTTAATAAAATAAGTTATGAGTTTTCCTATAATAATTTCGGCACCTTCGGGCTGTGGCAAAACATCCATCGTGGCCGAATTGTTAAAACAAAATAAAGATATAAAACGCGTTATCACCGCCACCACGCGCGCTCCGCGTAAAGGCGAAAAGGATGGCCGCGATTATCTTTTTTGGTCTTTAAAAAAGTTTCAAAACGCCATTAAACAAAATAAAATGGTGGAATGGGCTAAAGTAATAACCAACTATTACGGCGTGCCAAAAAGTTCTTTTGATACCTTGCTTAAAAAAGGTTTCTGCCCGATACTTGTTATTGATGTGCAAGGGGCAAAAACAATAAAAAAACTTTACAGGCAAAGTGTTTCAATTTTTATTGCACCGCCAAGTTTAAAAGAACTTAAAAAAAGAATCTTGAACAGAAACGACGGCACACAAGATATTGAAGTGCGTTTAAAGACTGCTGAAAAGGAACTAAAACAAATAAAACATTATGATTACCTTGTAATCAATGATAAATTTGAAATAGCTTTAAAGCAATGCAATGCAATTATTACGGCAGAAAAGCTAAAAGTAAACAGGAGATAAGAAAAAATGGCAACACAAGATAATGATTTTGAAAGCAAGCTAGTTGACTATAGCGGTGATAAATATAGCATAGTCGTTCTTGCTTCTATGTGGACTAAAGTCCTTAAAAGAAAACAAGAATATAAAAATATGGCCGATGCCGCTATTATCAAAATCGCTCTTGATGATATCTTAAGCGGTAAAGTTACCAAAGAACAAGTTATCACAGGTTCAAGCCAAGCCCGCGCCCAGCAAAAGAAGGAAGAAGAAGAAGCCAGAAAAGAAGCTGAACGCAAAGCAAAAGAACCTCTTAAATTATAATGAGTAGGGAACTTGAAAACCTTGCAAAAGATTTAAGAAAATTCCTTGCCAACGCAGACGAGGAAGATTTTATATTAAAAGCAGCCCCAAAACCAAAAAGGGCTGCTTTTGTTTCTGTTAAAACTACTAAAGAAGAAGTATCCGCTACGCAAAAAACGGCAAACACAAAAACAAAAAATACCCCTTTAACAAAAGAGCAAGAACTTGCCGAACTTGCCCAGAAAATTTGTAATTGCAAAAACTGCCCGCTTGGTTTAACACGCATTAAAGCCGTGCCGGGCGAGGGTAATATAAACGCAAGAATTATGTTTATAGGCGAGGGCCCTGGTTTTGATGAAGATAGGCAAGGCCGCCCGTTTGTCGGCCGTGCCGGCCAACTTTTAGATAAAATTATTGCCGCTATGGGTTTTAAAAGGGAAGAAGTTTTTATCGCCAATATGGTTAAATGCCACCCTATGATTGACCCGACAAATCCTGATAAACACGGCAATGACCGCCCACCCCAAATGGACGAAATTGCCCGTTGCCGCAAATTTGTGGAAAAACAAATTGTTCTTGTTAACCCAGATTATATTGTCGCACTTGGCGGAGTTGCTACAAAAAGTTTAATTAACGAACATACCCCGCTTTCAGCTTTGCGCGGTAAATTATTTGATTTAAAATTAGACCACTATACCCCAGAGAAAAATATCAAAATACTAGCCACTTACCACCCGGCCGCACTCCTTAGAAACCCTGGTTGGAAGAAAGAGGCCTGGCAAAACCTTAAAGTTTTGCTTGCTGATATGGGGGCAAAATTTCCCTCTTCCCAAGCTAAAAAAGAGGATTAAAAAATGAATGTTGCCGTATCACTGCCAATATCTTTAAATAAAGATTTTGATTATGCTTTGCCTAAAAATTTAGAGCAAAAGGCAGTGTTTGGCGCACGCGTAAAAGTGCCTTTTGGCAAAAGTATCCAAGAGGGTTTTATAACAAGATTAAACACCACGCCAAAATTACCCAAAAATATTAAATTAAAAGAAGTTATTGAAGTTGTTAACTCCCAAGTTTACTATGGCCCGGAATTAAAGGAACTTGCCGCTTTTATTGTGGAAACTTACGCAAATACCCTTGGGCAAACTTTAAATGTACTTTTGCCTTCAATGATAAATGATAAACTTTTAGAAAAATATACAACTGAAAAAAACTTTAATTTGCCACTTTTTTATGAACCCGGACCAAAAACAAAAGAGCAAATACAAGCCATAAAAACAGCCGAAGAAAACCCTTTTACTTTATTTTGGGGCCCGGCCTTTAGCGGCAAAACACAAGCGGCCTTAACTTTGGCGCATAAAACTTTAAGCGCGGGTAAACAAGTGCTTTTACTTGTGCCGGATATTATTACAAGTGCTGAACTTATTAAAAATGTAGAAGAAAAATTCGGCACGCAAAATATTTGCCTTTGGCATAGCAAAGTGCCACTTAGCCAGCGTAAGCAAAGTCTTGCTGATATTTTAAACGGCAAACCTTGCCTTATTATCGGCACGCGCTCAGCCTGCCTTTTGCCGTTTAAAAACCTTGCTTTAAGTATTATCTATAAAGAAGAAGATAAGGGCTTTAAACAGGAAGATTTACTACCCTATTACCACGCAAGAGAAGTTCTTTTAAAAAGGGCCGAGTTAACAAAAAGTAAAGTTCTTTTGCTTTCCTCAACGCCAAGTCTTGAAACTTTACACAAACTTGAAAATAAACAAATCGCAGATTTTCACTTTAGCGAGCCGCTGCCAAAATTTAATAATGCTTTAACCCTTTTACATATCCAAAACAAAGGCCAAAAATCAAAATTTTTAAGTGAACAACTTATAGAGGAAATGCAAAAAAATTATCTTGCCGGCAAACAAACTTTGCTTATTATGACCCGCCTTGGTTATAGCGGTGCCGTTAGTTGCCTAAATTGCAAAACCCTTTTAAAATGTAAAAAATGCGGTGCCCTTTTAACAATGCAAACAGATAAAGAGGGCGAATTTTTGCGCTGTCCAAAATGCCACAACAAAGAATCTTTAGATAGCCAAAAATGCCCAAAATGTAAAAATGAAATTTTTAGACCCATCGGCGCGGGCACGCAAGCAGTGCAAAAAGATTTGGAAGCGCTTTTCCCCAGTGCAAGAATATTGCGCCTTGACTCGCAAACTTTAAAAACAAAAAAGGACCAGGGCTTTTTTGTACAGGAAGCACTCTATACAAGACAGGCCGATATTGTGCTTGGAACACCACTTTTACTAAACACCGCGCTAGAAGCCCAAAATATAACCCTTGGCGCAATTTTAGACGGCGATAGCCAGCTATCTTCCCCAGATTTTAGGGCAAACGAACACTTTGCTCAAATACTTTTTAACTTTATGGGGCGTTTAAAAAGAAATCCAAATTCCAAATTGTTTATTCAACTCAAAGGCAAGGAACTTTTTGATTTTTCTATACTAAAAGGTAATGATTATGCCCGTTTTGCTAAGCAAGAACTTGAGTTTAGAAAAGAGTTTTTTTACCCCCCCTACACAAAACTTATTAAACTTTTAATTATCGCCAAAACAAAAAAAGATTTGGATAATTACACCAAAATTATAAAAGATTCTATTGACACGGCTTACAGCGCTTTTATGCAAGTACAAGGCCCTATGCGTTGCGGTCGCCAGCAGGATAACTCTTTTGAGCAATATTTACTTATTAAAGCAAAAGACGAAGCCATGCTTAAAGGTTTTTTAAAAACTTTAAGCGATAATAAAATTTTCAAAAAAATAACTTTAAAAATCGTGGCAGACCCTTATAATTTTATGTAGCCGGACTCTGACACACAGACACTTTTTTTGTTAGAATATATAAAAGGAGATTTTTTGTATGCAACCTATTGATATTATAACCAGAGGTATTGTTGACCTGGTAAGTAGAGAAGAATTAGAAAAAAAACTTTCAAGTGGCAAAAAATTGCGCGTTAAACTGGGGGCTGACCCGACAAGTGCTGATTTGCACCTGGGCCATAGTGTCGTTTTAACTAAACTGCGCGCTTTTCAAGATTTAGGCCACACGGCAGTTTTGGTTATCGGCGATTTTACGGCCGGCGTCGGCGATCCTTCCGGCAGAGATTCAACAAGACCCGTCTTACCAAGAGAAACAATTTTACAAAATGCCAAAACTTATACAGATCAGGCTTTTAAAATTTTAGACCCCCAAAAAACAGAAATTTGCTTTAACAGCACCTGGCTTGACAAGTTTATTACTACAAAAGAAATCCTTGGCACTCTTGCAAGAGTAACCGTTTCCCAAGTATTAGAAAGAGAGGATTTTAAAAAGCGTATGAAAGCAGGCAACCCTATCAGTTTGCTTGAGATTTTATATAGTCTTTTCCAAGGACAAGACAGCGTGGCCTTAAAAGCCGATGTTGAACTTGGCGGAACAGACCAAATTTTTAATCTCCTCGTAGGCAGACAACTGCAAAAAAATAACGGCCAAGAACCCCAAATTGCAATAACTTTACCTTTGCTTGTAGGCACAGACGGCGTAAAAAAGATGTCAAAATCTTACGGAAACTATATCGGTTTAAACGAGGCCCCACAAGAAATGTTTGGCAAAGTTATGTCTATTTCAGATGAACTTATGCTACAATATTATGAACTTTTAACTTTAGAAAATTTAGAAGAAGTGCGCAAAAAACACCCTATGCAAGCCAAAAAAGATTTAGCTTGTATTTTGGTGGAACGCTTCCATAATAAAGAGGCCGCCCAAAAGGCTTTAGAAAATTTTGAACATGTGTTTTCAAAAAAAGAACTGCCGCAAGATATGCCTGAAGTTAAAATAGAAGAAGGCCTTACTTATAGTGCAGTTTTAATCAATGCCCACATCGTAAAAAGCAAAAACGAAGCAAGACGCTTGATTGACCAAGGTGCTTTAAAACTTGACGGAAATAAAATCGCTCAAGACGGCCCTGCCGCAAAAGGCGTTTTGCAAGCAGGTAAAAGACATTTTATAAAACTTGTTTAATTATTGATGAAAATAAAAATAATAATAACTATTATTCTTTTATTTATTGCCGCTTTGCCCTTTGGCATATATCGCCATTATTTTGCCAAAGGGGATTTTGTTCGTATAGAAATACCCCAAGGGGCTAATGCTAAACAAATTGCCCTTATTTTAAAAGAAAATCAAATTATTACAAGTCCGCTTTGGTTTAAAATTTGCACAAAAATTTCTGGCGCTTCAAAGTTTTTAAGAAGTGGCACTTTCTTGCTTAATAAAAATATGTCTTCCGAAGAAGTCATTTGGCGTTTAACAAATGATCCCGGGGTAGAACTTGTAAAAATTGTTATACCGGAAGGCTGGCGTATTGAAGAAATAGCCAGAGAATTAAAAAAACGGGGAATTATCAATAAAGAACAACTTTTTATAGATCTTGCAAAAAACCAGGAATTAGAGGGGAAATTATTTCCTTCAACCTATCTGTTCGGAAAAAATACTCCTGTGGAACTGGTAATAAGAACTATGCAAGAAGAATATGATAAAAATATTTTACCTATCATCAAAGCAATAAGAACAGAATTTACAGAAAATCAAATTTTAACTTTGGCTTCTATTGTAGAAAGAGAAGCAACTTACAATGACGAACGCCCTAAAATTGCAGCAGTTTATATAAACCGCTATAAAATAGGTAAACGCCTTGAAGCAGACCCAACCGTTCAATATGCCCTTGGCTATATTCCGGAAGAAAGACGCTTTTGGAAATCCCGCCTGCTTTATAGAGATTTAAAGTTAGATAATCCTTATAATACTTACCGCTATAATGGTTTACCGCCAGGGCCTATTGCAAACCCGGGGCTTAACTCTATTAAAGCGGTTTTAAATCCTGAAGCAAACTTCCCTGCACTTTATTTTGTAGCGGATAATACGGGAAGGCACATCTTTTCGGAAACCTACCACCAACATATAGACAATATTAAAAATATTCGTTCTAAATAATTATTTTATAGCAAGACGCTCTACTTGTGTGGCACACAAATCTGCGGCCTCAAGAGGACTTGGGATTGGAGATATTCTTAAATTATCTTGGATAGAACCAAGTATTTTAGGGTCGCCAAGCAAAGAGCAAAGGGCCTTTTCAAGATTAGCTGATAACTCTTTATTATCTTCTACTAAAAGAGCGCATCCGTTTTCTTCTAAAATTTTAGCATTAAAATACTGATGATTATTAGCTGCACTCGGTAAAGGTACTAAAATAGAAGGTTTTTGCAAAGAAACTATTTCTGCAATAGAACTGGCACCGCTTCTAGCAATAATTACCTGGGAAGTTTTCATCAAGGCATAAATATCATAGGCATAATCTATAAGTTCCACTTGGGCAGTATTTTTATAAATTTCTTTAAGTATTTCATAATCTCTTTTTCCGCTAATATGAAAAAAATTTATGCGCTTGCTTCTTTTTATCATTCTTAAAACCATTTCACTGGCGGCTAAATTTAAATGTCTTGCTCCCTGGCTACCACCAAAAATTAAAATATTTATTGCAAAATCACTTGTAAGTTCCCAGTAGCCTTCTTCTGCTAAACTTGTTTCTTTAGTAAACTCGGGCCTTACAGGAGTGCCAACCAAAACGGAATTTTTTATCGGTTTATCCAAAGGCAGACCAAGCAGCATTTTATCAACAAATAAACCGCTTATTTTATTTGCAAAACCTAATCTAGAATTAGAATCGTGCACGGCAGTTTTAATACCCATAAAATGTGCACAAAAAATCAAAGGAAAAGAAATATACCCCCCCATACCCACACAGACAAGCGGTTTATAACTTTTAATAAGTTGGCGTAAATATATATAACTTTTAATAAATTTTTTTACAAAGGAAAACCATTTTACAGGATTTATTGAACGAGGCATTGCTTCAAAATCAATTTCATGGTAAAAAATATCATTATCTTTAAGTATTTTTGCGGCACTTTCATTACCTTTTTTGATGATAAAAACGACATCGTGGCCCCTTTCCATTAATTTTTCCCCAAGGGCATACCCCGGGTAAAAATGCCCTCCTGTTCCGCCTGCTGCTATCATATATACTTTTTCCATATTATTTTATCCTTGGTAAAATATCTCTTTTATTTCCTTGTCCGGCAATATTCATTAAAATACCCATCATCGCTAAAGTAATAATAACCGAAGAACCGCCGTAAGAGAAAAAAGGCAAAGGCAAACCTTTTGTAGGAAATAGCCCCCCTGCCACACCCATATTTATAAAAGCTTGAAGACATAAACATAGGGTTATCCCACTTGCTAAATAGGAATTAAATTTATTATCCGTAGTTCTTGCTATTGTTAAACCACGAGCTAAAAGCCAAATAAATAAAGCTATTAAAATGAAAGCCCCTACCATACCAACCTCTTCACAAAATATAGCAAAAATAAAATCTGTATGCGCAGCGGGCAAAAATTCCAGTTTAAGTTCGGAAGCGCCAAGCCCTTTGCCAAACCACCCCCCTGAACCAATAGCATACATTGTGTGGGAAAGTTGATAACCCGCATCGCCGATAGTTTTTTCCGGTTCAAGAAAAGTTGCTATTCTTTGTATTCTGTAAGGATGGCGCAAGCACTCTATTACAATAGCCGGAATTGCTAATAAAAAGACCCCTGCAATATATTTAAGCCTTGTGCCTGCTATAAAAAATATCATCACTGATACACTAAACATTAAAGCCGGAATTCCCAGATCCTTACCCATAACAACCAACAATATGGTAATTAAAGCATAAATGAACGGAATAATTAAACTTTTGCTGTTAGTTGCAATATCTTGTTTGCGGCTTAAAGAATAGGAAAGAAAAATTATCAAAGCAAGTTTAGCAAACTCGGAAGGCTGAATATTTATCGGGCCCAGGCGCACCCATCTATGAACATGGGCTGCTTCTGAACTAAACAAAGCCCATATCAAAAGACCCCAACTTATAAACAAAATAATATTAGGTTTTATCAGTTTTTGTAAATTCATATAATAACGAGCTAAAACCCACATAATTATAAGGCCAAGTATATCAAAAAATATTTGTTTTTTAAAAAAGCCTATTGTATCAAAAGCACTTGAAGAATAGATAAAAACCAAACCCAAAACTATTAAGATAGCAGTAATAATAAGAAGAGTTTTATCTAATTTAGGTAAAGTTTTTTTATTAGATAAATTTCTTTTGGTTTTTAAAGTATCTTTTTCAAGAAAAATATTTGTCATTTTATTTTTAAAGAGGCAAGAGCAAGCAACATAAGCACTATACCAACTATCCAAAAACGGACAATAACTTTTGGCTCCGCCACTCCTTTAAGTTCAAAATGGTGATGCAAAGGCGCCATTTTAAAAAGCCTTTTGCCCTTAGTTACCCTAAAATATCCCATTTGCATAATAACAGAAAGGGTTTCCATAACAAAAAGTCCGCCGACTATGGGCAAAACAAGTTCCTGTTTAACACAAATTGCAGCTGTCGCCAGAACACCACCTAAAAATAAAGAACTTGTATCCCCCATAAACACTTGTGCAGGGTAAGCGTTATACCATAAAAACCCTAAACACGCACCGACTAAAGCCCCCATAAAAATAGCTATTTCGCCTGCTCCGGGGACATAAATTATTCTTAAATAATCTGCAAAACCTATATTGCCTGCAAGGTAAGCAAAAACAGCATAAGCCGAGGCGCAAAAAACCATACTGCCCGCAGCAAGCCCGTCAAGCCCATCGGTTAAATTAGTTGCATTGGAAGAACCTATAACCATAAGCATTGCAAAAGCAAAATATAAGGCCCCCAAGTTTATAACCATTTTACTGCTTAGATAAGGAATACTTAAAGAAGTTGTGTAAGCCTCGCTGGGTGGGTAAGCACCCAAATAAGCAACAACAACAAAAGCCGTTATAAGTTGAAAAAGCAATTTTAACCAAGAAGGCGCCCCGGCCGGATTTTTTTTAACTAACTTCATATAATCATCTAACATACCGATAAAAGAAAGCATTACAGAAACAAAAATCAAAAGCAAAATAAAGCGGTTATCAAGACGCGCCCAAAGCAAAACAGAACCAAGCAAACTTATAATAATTATTATACCTCCCATTGTAGGAGTGCCACTTTTAGAAAGGTGGCTTTTAGGCCCGTCGGTTCTTTCCACTTGGGAAATTTTATAACTTCTTAATTTTTTTATTATGAAAGGTGCTATTAAAAAAGCAATAAAAAGCGCGGTTAAAACAGCCGCCCCTGCCCTAAAAGTTATATAGTTAAAAATATTGAGAGAAGAAATATTCTCCTTAAAAAAACTTAAATAGTAAAGCATTTATATCTCCTTAAAAATACTTTCAAAATTTAATGAATTTGAAGCCTTAATAAGCACAACAGAAATATTTTTTAAATCCTTTTTTAAAGGTTCAATAATATCTTTTGTTTCTAAAGCATATTTTACCATTACGGAGGGCTCTTGTGCTATAATTTTATAAGTTTCCCTCATTAAAGGACCTACTAAAAAAACTTTTTTAATTTTTAAATCAAGTATTTGTTTTGCCAGTTCCCGATGATATTTAACTGCCTGCTCGCCGAGTTCGCGCATATCGCCCAAAACTACCGCCTTTTCCCCTTTCTCAAGAGCTAAAATATCTAAAGCGTTTTTCATAGAAAAGGGGTTTGCATTATAACAATCTAAAATAAATTTAACGCCGTGTTTTGTTTGTTCCTCAAGACGCAAAGCCATGGGTTTATAGGTAGTTAAAGCGAGCAAAACTTCCTGAGGTGTTAAGCCAAGTAAAATAGCTGCTAAAGAAGCCGCTGCCGCATTTAATTTATTATGCCTTTGTAAAGTTAAATTGCTTTGATAAGTTTTACCTTCATATTTAAAAGCAAAAATATCCTGTTCTAAAATTTGTAAATCAGCCTCTTTACTAAAGCCGTAACTCAAAGATTTTTTCTTATAACTTTG
>JAFQAA010000097.1 GCA_017417005.1 Elusimicrobiaceae bacterium
CTTTAGAGGCCTATAGTAAAGCCATAGAACTTGATCCCAGCGAAGCTGAATGGTATAACAAAAGAGGTTATATTAACGATAGGTATTTTGGCAATTATTCTGCTGCTTTGGCTGATTTTAATACCGCAATAAAACTTGCCCCGACAGATCCTTTATACTATCTTAACAGAGCAAATTTAATGTTCTATGTCTTAAACGATAAGAAAGGGGCTTTTAAAGATTATACAAAAGCCATAGAAGTTGCTCCTACTACTGCCAGATATTATTTTGAACGCGCAAAGAGGTATTATTTAAGCCACAATATAGATGCTGCTTTAAAGGATATGAAAGCTGCCATTAAATATGACCCTGAAAGAATAAGTTATAAAGAAATATTGGCAAGATGGAGCGAAGATCATAATATTTCACCTGAAGAAATAGAAGCAGAAGAATTTTCTGATGATAATTTAAAAGAAAATTCCAAAAGTTTTAAAAATATAATGCAAGGTTTAAAAGAGAAAATTTTTGGTAAAGAAAATTCTAGCAAATTATATATGGCTTTGCCGTTTGTGCCAAAAGCGGTAATGCAACTTTTGACAAATGATATAACTTTAGAACAACTTACAAACAGAACAGAAGTTATTGAAACCGCTTTTTACAAAGCACAAAAAAGAGTTCCGCAGGAAATAGTCAATACAGACGAAAAAGAAGCTTTAAATCAATTCTTAAAGTATTTTAAAATGGAACTTGAATTTGCCGGAGTTGACGCAAAGAAAATTGAAAAACTTGTTAATAAAGTTAAGGAACATATAGGGCTGTCAAATCTTGAATCCGCTGAGTATGACAAAGCACTTCGTGCCTTACAAATTTATGAAAATACGGCTTTGGCTGCTAGATTTACAAATGACTACGAAACAGCCATAAAATATTATAATATTATGATAAAATATGGCGAAGATAATGAAGCAGTTATCAAAAGCTCCGACGAATTGAAAACTATTATTGAAAATGCCTATTTTTCTATAGCCACTATAAAGTATAAATTAAAACAGTATAAAGAAGCTATAGAATATTTAAAAAAGGCCATAGATTATAACGGTGGCCGTAATGAATCTTATAAGCAAATGCTAGAACTATGGACGCAAGAATATTCTGTAGCAAGTGAAAATCAAAATAATTCCGGCACGCTTTTTGCGTTTTTCTTACCTTTGCCAAAGTTTATAAGAAATTGGTTAACCGAGCAAAATAATAAAGCAAAAGTGAATTCGCCAGCAGAAGTTAGCCAAGCTCAAGAGTTAAAAACACCGGCAGAAGAAACACCGGCTGTTCCTGCCAAAGAAATAGTTAATACTGAAGAAAATTTGCGTCTTTATAATGAAGCTTCCCAATTATCCCCGACTAATGCAAGCGATTTTAGCACTGCTGTTTTGAAAAAATACTATTTAAAAGATAGTAAATTAGCAATTCCTTTGCCAAAAGATATACAAATGGTATTTGTAATAGATATGTGGGATTTAGATAGAATTTTGCCCCAAAAAGCAGCATATCAAAGGGCTTTTGATAAAGCAGAAACTGAAACTTTAAAAGTAGCAGAAGGTAAAGATACCGAAGAATTAGTAAGGACTTTTTTGGCTAATTTAAAGAAAGAATTGGATATTGTGGATACTGAGGGGATATATAAAGAAAGGATTGTAAAAGCAACAGAATCTTTTATAAGGCATCATATTTTTCATCAAATGTTAGCTAAAAAAAATATAGAAAAATATAAAGCCGCTTTAGAAGCAAAAAACTATAAACTTGCTTTACATTATATGTCTTTTGATTATCCTTCTGCAGAAATTTGCTATGACAGAGCTTTGCTTAACTGGTATATATTTGGCAATAAAGAGGCTGCTATTGCGGATATAAAAGTAGCACTTTTAAATAATCCTAATAATTCTTTATATAAAGAAACTTTAGAAAAATTTACTGAAGGCCAAAAAGCTACTGATAAAGTTTTGAGTTATGAAGATATTGCTAATATTGATACTCCTTCGCAAACTAATTCTGTTTTAAAACTATACTTTATAAAAGATAGTGCTTTGCCTATACCTTTGCCAGACAAGACAGAAAAATTATTAGGAAACTCAAAAGAACTTTTAAAAAGAAAGGAAGATATTCAAAATGCTTTTGATAGAGCAGAACAAAAGACTTTACAAGTTTCGGAAGGTAAAAATCCTAAAGAAATAATGAATCTTTTCTTAAATAATTTTGAAGAAGAGGTTAAGTTGCTTGCTCTTGGTGCTGTTGCGGAAAGAGAACTTTTAAAAGCAATGAAATCTTTTGTAGATTTTCATTTTGAAAAACAAAGAGAGGCTAAAGATTATATAGAAAAATATAAGAAACTTTTAAAAGAAAAAAATTATAATCTTGCCGCTCATTATATATTAAAAGCACATTTAACATATTTTTGTGCCGAAATTGCCTACGATGACGCTTTACTTAATTGGTATGAATTTGGCAATAAAAATAGAGCAATTTCTGAAATAAAATTAGCCCTTTTAAACGACCCTGATAATGCCTTATATAAGGAAACTTTAGAAAAATGGACTAAAGAATTAGGAAAATCTGATAAAGAAATAGAAAAAGCTGCAAAATATGAAACTTTCCACGAATATTATCAAGTGCCTGAATATCAAATTCTTGACGAATACAGAGCTTCAACTCAAAATAAAAATAATTCCGGCGTTCTTATGATGAGTCTTTTGCCTATTCCAATGGCTGTACAAAAAGTATTAACAGGGCAAATAGACTTTAATAAAATCGCCAGCAAAATGCAGGCCCACAGATATTTTAAAATAGCCGAAAAAAATAAATATATTGATATTTCACTTGCTTTAGAATATTATAACGAGGCAATAAGATTAAACCCAAATAAAGCAGAATATTTCTTTGCAAGAGGTTATTTAAAAGACCACTCTTTACAAGATTATATCGGTGCTTTGCAAGATTATACTAAAGCAATAGAACTTGACCCAAACAATGCTAACTATTACCATCAAAGAGGTTTTTTAAGGACCTATGGCTTTAAAGACGGGGAAGAAGCAGATAAAGATTATGATAAAGCAATTTCTTTAGATACGCGTAATCACAAATACTATTACCATAAGGCCTTATTGAACCATGAAATTTTAAATAATTCAAAAGTAGCTATAGTAAATTTGGCTTTAGCTATAAAATATGCTCCAAGAGATATAAAAGAAACTTATAAAAATAAATTTCAGGAATGGTATGGACAAACTTATGATAATTATATGAGGCATACCCCACTTTTTGACGAGTTATACGATAAAAACCACAAAAAGCAAAAAAAAGTAGCTAAGCAAAAAACGCAAGCTAAATCCCAAACATCAAGAACTCCGGAAGTAAGTTCTTTCGAAAAAGTTTTTAATAAAATAATTTCCAAAGCCAGCACACCGGAATATTATTTTAGGCGCGCTTTGTTAAAAGAATCTTTAATTTTTGCCTATGAAGATGCTTTGAGCGATTATAATGCCGCTATTGTCTTAAAACCTGAAAATGTTATTTATTATTATAGACGCGCCTTGCTAAAATACTATAAAGTTGACGAGAAGGAAAGTGCTTTAAAAGATTTAGAAAAAGCCATTGAATACGCAAAAGGTTTAAATAAAAGAAGATTGGAAAATATTTACAAAAAATGGTCAAAAGAAATGGCCTTAAGCACAGAAAAAGCCGATGGGAACTCGTTTCAGGGTTTAAAAGAGAAAATTTTTGGCAAGAAAAGTTCTTCATCTTTGTTTTTATCTGTTTTGCCTTTACCGCCGGTTTTAAGCCAAGTTTTAATGGGTAATTTGACCTTAGAGCAATTATTTAACAATACCCCTGCAATTAGAAAAGCTTTTGAAGATGCCGAAGAAGCAACTCTTAAACACACAAAGGTAATAGATTCTCCAGCAACGATAAGTGTGTTCTTATCAAATCTTCAACAGGAACTTGCTATTGCTAATGTTGATAATATTAAAACACAAAAACTTCTTGAAACAACTAAACGATATATGCGCGGACAATTACCCGAAGAAGTAAGAAAAGAAGAAGCCGAAAAATTTGCCAGTATGGCAACTTTGCTTAAATTGCAGGGCGTTCCAAATGAAATTCTTGTGCAATATTATGATAAGGCTATTGAGTGGGATAATACAAATGCGGAATATTATTTTTACCGCGCTTATGCTATGACGCCTATTAGCCTTAAACACGCAAGGGAAGATTTTAAAAAAGCCTTGGAACTAGACCCCGAAAATGAAACTTATAAAAAATTTTTAGAATCTCTTTTGCAGTTTTATAAAGATGATATTAACTTTAAAAAATCAATACAAAACATTTTAAATAGTTTAAAACATAAAGTATCCGGTGTAATATCCTCAGTTAAGGATAAAAAGCAGAATCTTCAAAAACATTCAACTGCTCCGTCTAAAATAGCCCTAGCCCAAGAATATGCCCAAAAAGCCTATGAGAAAAGACTAAAAGGTTACTACGCTACAGCCCTTGCCTATTATAATGAGGCTATTGCTTTGGATCCAAGCAAAGCAGAATATTTTTATGAAAGGGCTTTAACAAAACACCAGAATCTTAGCGATTACAATGGTTCTGTGGAAGATTATATACAAGCCATGGACCTTGACCCACAAAATGGCGATTTTTATACGGAAAACGCTGCTAAAGCCCTTGACGAACAAATTATTAGAGAAGAAGAAGCTCTACAATATGAACAGAGCATGGATTTTAAAATAAAAAATAATGATTTTTATGGGGCTATGCAAGATTTAGAAGAAGCAATTAAACTTAACCCAAATAAAGCAGATTATTATTACCACCGCGCTACCTTTAAATATTACTTGGAAGATTATAAAGGGGCTTTTTTAAATATCCAAAAAGCAATTGACCTAGATAAGAACAGGGGGGAATATTATGTTGTAAGAGCGGATATTAAAATTTATTTTGAAGATTTTGTCGGCGCGGTAGAAGATATAAGTAAAGCCATAAATTTAGATCCTAAAAATGATAGTCTTTATGCTTTAAGGGCAGTTGTAAAGAGAATTTTAATGGATTATAACGGCGTTATGGCTGATTATGATATGGCAATAAAACTTGATCCTAAAAACCCGGAGTATTATATTTTACGCGCAAACCTAAGATTTTCTTTTGAAAATTATGTCGCCTCTTTGCGAGATTATAATACCGCTATCAAATTAGACCCGGAAAATTTTGAATATTATATGATGAGAGCAGGGGTAAAATCTGTCTTAAATGATATCAAAGGGGCAGAAAAAGATTTTCAAAAAGCAATAGAACTAGACCCTGAAAACCCTAACAATTATTTAGTGAGAGGTAGTTTTAGAGGGAGCAACGAGGATATAGTTGGTGCTTTAGAAGATTTTGATAAGGCAATTGAACTAGACCCCGAAAATGCCGATTTTTATTATAACCGCGCTTTAGCAAGAAGTTTGCTTGAAGATGAAGGCGCTTTTGAAGATTATGATAAAGCTGTTGAGTTAGACCCCGGCAATTCTGTTTTTTATTTTGGACGCGCTCTTGCTTTTGAAGATGAAGGTAATTACGAAGCCGCTTTAAGTAATCTTAAAACTGCTATCTTGCTTGATCCGCAAGAGGAATATCTTTTTGCCAGGGCTTCTTTAAATTTAGAGCAAAAAAACTATAAGGCGGTTATAACTGATTTAGATATGGCAATAGATTTATCACCCGAAAATGCCGAATATTATTACAAGCGCGCCATTGCTAAAGAAAAACTTAACGATATCCAAGGCGCTTTAAATGATTATATTTCTGCAATAGAGTTAGATCCCGAAAATGAAGATTACCATACTGAATTTGTTAAATTTTTTAACTAAAAGGTTTTAACTAGCAAAATACCTCTTAGCGTGCTAAGGGGTATTTTTTATGGCTTTTTGTGAAAATCTATTGCTAGGGCCTTCCTAAAATGGTATCATATAAGGGAAATAAAATCTCTAGGAGGATACTTAGATGTCTATTAAAGTTGGTATTAACGGCTTTGGCCGTATTGGCAGATTTGTTTTTAGAGCTGCCCAAGAAAGAAAAGATATTGAAATTGTTGCTATTAACGATTTATGCCCTGTTGATTATTTAGCATATATGCTTAAATATGATACAATGCATGGCAGATTTGAAGGCACAATTGAAGCTGATGTTGAAAACAGCCAATTAATTGTTAACGGCAAAAAAATCCGCGTAAGTGCAGTTAAAGACCCGGCAGAACTTGCTTGGGATAAAGTCGGTGCAGAATATGTTGTTGAATCTACCGGTTTATTCTTAACAAAAGAAAAAGCCCAGGCTCACCTTAAAGCCGGTGCAAAATATGTTGTAATGTCCGCTCCTTCAAAAGACGATACTCCGATGTTTGTCTGCGGTGTTAACGAAAAAACCTATGTAAAAGGTACACAATTTGTTTCTAATGCTTCTTGCACAACAAACTGCTTAGCTCCTATTGCTAAAGTTTTAAATGATAAATTCGGTATTAAAGATGGTCTTATGACAACCGTTCACTCTGTAACAGCAACCCAAAAAACCGTTGACGGCCCTTCTATGAAAGATTGGCGCGGTGGCAGAGCAGCAAGCGGCAACATTATTCCTTCTTCCACCGGTGCTGCAAAAGCAGTGGGTAAAGTTATTCCTGCCTTAAATGGCAAATTAACAGGTATGTCAATGCGCGTTCCTACTTTGGATGTTTCCGTAGTAGATTTAACCGTTAACTTGGCAAAACCAGCCAAATATGAAGAAATTTGCAAAGCCATGAAAGAAGCCAGCGAAGGTGAACTTAAAGGTATTTTAGGTTATACTGATGAAGCTGTTGTTTCTTCTGACTTCCTTGGTTGCCCTCTTACATCTATCTTTGATGCAAAAGCAGGTATTGCTTTAACAGATACTTTTGTTAAAGTTGTTTCCTGGTATGACAATGAAATTGGCTACTCTAACAAAGTGCTTGATTTAATTGCTCATATGGCTTCAGTTAACAAATAAGTTGTTTTTATAAAAGTCGGGGTTCTTTTTTAAAAAAAGAGCCCCGCACAGATTTTTAAATTTTAAGAAAAAAAAGAATTTTCGGGGAATAAATTATGAACCTAAATGATATTGTAAAAATGCAAGATGTAAATTTGGACGGAAAAAATGTTCTTGTCCGTGTAGATTATAATGTGCCTTTAAAAGACGGCAAAGTTGATAACCCAAAGCGTATTAACGCAACCCAAAAAACAATTAAGTATTTGCTTTCTAAAGGGGCAAGAGTTGTTTTAATTTCTCATTTAGGCAGACCTAAGGGCAAAGTAGCGCCGGAATTTTCCTTAAAACCATTAGTGCCGGAAGTTGAAAAGGCTATGGAAACAAAAGTTCATTTTGCTTCTGATTGCGTCGGCGCTGAGGCTGAAGCAGTTGTGGCCCAAACCAAAAAAGGCGAAATTGCCTTGCTTGAAAATTTGCGCTTCCACCCCGAAGAAGAAGCTAACGATAAAGAATTTGCAAAAAAACTTGCCAAACACGGCGAAATTTTTATACAGGAAGCCTTCGGCACCGTTCACCGCGCCCACGCTTCCACAAGCGCAATAACTGAGTTTTTACCCTCTGCTGCCGGTTATCTTATCCAAAAAGAAGTTGAATTTTTGGGCGGCGCTTTAGAAAACCCCAAAAGACCTTTTGCTGCAATTATCGGTGGGGCAAAAGTTTCCGATAAAATTATGCTTCTTAACAATTTAATTGATAAGGTTGATGTTCTTGTTATCGGCGGTGCTATGGCTTATACTTTTAACAAAGCACTTGGCTATAATGTCGGCACATCTCTTGTTGATAATGATAAACTTGAAGAAGCAAAGCAAGTTATGGCAAAAGCCAAAGCAAAAGGGGTTGAATTGCTCCTTTCCCAAGATGCTGTTTGCGCAAAAGAATTTAAAGATGGTATTGAAACAATTACCACCCAAGACCAAAATATTCCTGAAGGTTATATGGGGCTTGATATTGGGCCTAAAACCATTGAATATTTCAAAAATGCTCTTGCTAAATGCAAAACAATTTTTTGGAACGGCCCTGTTGGCGTTTTTGAAATGGAAAGTTATAATAAAGGCAGTTTTGCTATCGCCCAAATGCTTGCCGATTTAACGGCAAAAGGCGCAATAACCATTATTGGTGGCGGAGATAGTTTAAATGTTCTTAAAAAAGCAAAAATTGCTTCTAGTGCTTATTCTCATGCTTCAACCGGCGGCGGTGCAAGTATGGAATTTGTGGAAGGTAAAGAACTTCCCGGTATTACGGCTTTATTAAAAAAATAAGAGGAGAAAATAAATGTATACTTTAGTTTTAACAATACACATTCTTGCTTGTTTGTTTTTAATTTGTTTAGTTTTAATGCAAAGTGGCAAAGGCTCTGCTGCCGGTATTTTTGGCAGCTCTAACAGCGATAGCGTTTTTGCCGGACCTAGTGCAGCAACTTTTATAACTAAACTTACAGCAGGTGTGGCAGCAGTGCTTATTTTTACATCAATCTTTTTAACGATTAATGTTTCTAAACGCGGTATGTCTTCTGTAGTAGATAATGTAGAAGTTCCTGTTTCACAAACAAAATAGTTTAAAGTAATTTAACTATTAATCCCTCTGTTTTATAACAATAAAACAGGGGGATTTTTTGCCCCTTGTCAAAATGGGAAATATGATATATACTATAACTAAAGTAAGGCAGGGGCGTATTATGCAAAATTATTATGCAACAATTATGAATTTACAAAATGGTATTTTATCTTGTAAAAATGCC
>JAFQAA010000015.1 GCA_017417005.1 Elusimicrobiaceae bacterium
AAGCGATATTTGCTATTAAAGATAATGCCATAATATACATAAATAATTTTTTCATAATTTTCTCCTAAAAAAACTTATAATTCTAAACTATCTGCCTCCTTTTTTATTTTTTCGAGTTCTTTTTTTGCTTGTTCTTTTTTATAATCAGTTATATCTTTTTCTCTTTGTTCCCATAAAGTTTTATTTGTTATTATCACTAAGGGTAATTCTCCAAAAATAATATATTCAACATTTACTGTAGTGTTGCTAAAAGACAAATAATAATTATTTCTTCCTCTTTGTAGAGGATAGCCTAATTTTTGTTCAAAAATTTTTATAAACTTACCATATTCATAATTTCTATATACTTTAGCCATTTTAGCAATAGTTCCATCTTTGGTGGTAAATATTTCTAAAGTAGGGTTAGAAGGAGATGAATATTCTTCCGTTTCATATTGAAAAGAGTTTTTCTGTTTTAGCTGTATTTTTACGATTTTATTGTTTCTTTTTTCCTCATATCCTTGATTTTCAAATTTATCACCTACTCTATAGGGACCAAAAGAAATATTAATTTTATCTTCGTTATATTTAGTTTGAAGTTCTTTATCTAAGATTGATAAAACAGAAGCGTCGTTTTCCTTGGATATGTTTATGACGGCATTTTCATTATTATAATGATAAAATCCGTCAATATCTTTTTCCAATTTAATTTTATATTCTTTTTCTACATATTCAGCAATTTTATCTATATCTTCTTTATGCTTTTTTTGTATTAGGAAGATCGTTCCTTGCTTTGTCGTTTTAATTGTAAATGTTGTTTCTTCAGAAGGATCTGTTTCCGTGTAAGTTAGTGGTTCAACTTCTTTTAGTTCTTTGCCTTCATAACCTTTATTCTCAAACTTTTCGCCTACTCTATAAGTGTCAAAGAGAGGATATTGGAAAGAATATTCTTCAAAATTTTCTTCTTGTTTTAATTCTACAGTATTATCTTGTAAAGTGTTTTCTGTTTTAATGTTTTGATAAGATTGTTCCTTAATGCTTTGACTTTCTTCTACTATTTTTTTCTTTAAATTTGAATTATTAGTTTCCTTTTTCCCACAAGCGATATTCGCTATTAAAGATAATGCCATAATATACATAAATAATTTTTTCATAATTTTCTCCTATTATACTTTTAAAACCTTTTTGAAACGCTTATTAAGAAACTATATTAGAAGCCAACAAAAAAGCGGCTGCTATATTTGAGCTCTTTGACCTGACCCAAATACAACAGCCGCGGTCTGCCGTTCTATTTTAAAAAGAACGGCAAACACTCGGCACGCAAAACCAAGGGGATCAGCCAAGTTCCTGCGTGCCTGATAACGAGCTGTTTTTGGAGGTCAAAGATGCCTTTGATTTCTCAAAAGCTCTCCTTGTTCTTCACAAGGTTCCAAAAACGCTTTAAAATTGTTATAAGTTATCAAAAAAATAACTTATATTTTCATTATAACTATTTTGATAGAACTTTTACAAGTATTTTTATATAACTTCGGTTTTTTGATAATTTTTTGCTATACTAAAGGTAGAAATTTAATATAGGGGTAGGTAAAAAGAAATGACTTTAGATGAAATTATAAAAAACAGATATTCCGTTAGAAAATTTTCTGGTAAAGAAGTAAAAAAAGAAGATATTCTTGCTTGTCTTGAGGCTTCGCGCCTTGCGCCAAGCGCGTGCAACAGCCAACCGACACATTTTTATGTTTTACAAAACGATGTTAAAAATAATTTTGCTGATGAAGTTTTTACCAAACTTTACAGGCCTTGTAAGTTCTTTAAAAATGCGCCTGTTTTGGTGGCTCTTGCCGTGGATAAAGGGGCAAATACAGCTGTTAAAGCAGGGCAAAGAATAACAGGCAGACCTTTTTATTTAACCGACCAGGCCATAGCAGGCGAGCATTTTGTTTTAAAAGCCACCGAACTTGGCCTTGGCACTTGTTGGGTAGGTTGGTTTGATTCCAAAAAAGCAGCGGAATTTTTAAAACTAAAAGATACTATGGAAGTTCACAATTTGCTTGCCCTTGGATACGCGGAAGACGAAAACGCCCCCCGCCCAAAAATCACTCGCAAAAAACTTGAAGAAATAAGCACTTTTTTAGATAAATAATTTTATTATTATCTATACAGAACATATTTGTAAAGAGAGTAGCATATTTGTTAATTTTGCAAAGCAAAATATAAAACACTTTTGTAGGACAAAGAGTCAAAAATAAAAAACCCTCGTTTTTATCTGCGAGGGTTGTTTTATGTTCCTTTTAAAACTAATATAAAATTAGTCTTGATTGATTGCACTAACAGGGCAGGTGCCGGCGCAAGAACCGCAACCTACGCATTTTTCTGCATCAATAACTCTTTTTCCGTCTTTTTCACTGATTGCGCTGACCGGGCAGGCGCTTTCGCAAGCACCGCAGTTAACGCAAACTTCAGGATTTACTTTATAAGCCATATAATACCCTCCTTCATAATTTAGTTAATTAAATTATAGCAAAAATTTTTTTATTTGCCGAGTAAAAATTTTAGCGTAATAAAAATACACACAACTATTATTAAAGGGCGGATGATTTTTGCCCCCTTTTTCTTGCCGATATAAACGCCAAAAGCACTGCCAAGTATGCTAAAAAACCCCATAGCCAAGGCAAGTTTAATTTTAACTGCCCCGAGAGCCAAAAATACTATTAAAGCAAACAAATTTGAAGAAAAATTTAAAACTTTTGTTAAGCCCGTTGAAGCAAGCAAACTAAACCCGCAATATTTGCTAAAAAATACGGCAAAAAAAGTGCCTGTTCCGGGGCCTAAAAAGCCATCGTATAGGGCGCCAAAAGCGGCAATTTTGCGCGCATAAGAAATGCTCTTTTTTACCCCCACTTTTAAGCGCATTGATTTTTGGCCAAAATGCTTTGAAGAGATAACAAAAAACGCACTTAAAGGAATAATTATTAAAATTAAAAATTTTAAGTTTTCAGGCGGAACAAGACGGCTGAGTAGTGCGCCAAAAGCTGCAAAAACAAAAGCAATTATTGAAAGTTGCCAAATAAGGCCTTTGCTTATTTTTATGTTCGGCCTAAATTGCCAGGCCGAAACCGCCGCCCCCATAACCGAAGTTAATTTATTTGTGCCAAGCACAAACTCCGGCGGAACACCGAAAGATAAAAAAGCCGGCAGTCTTATTATTCCCCCGCCACCTGCTAGGCAATCAACAAACCCGGCTACAAACATTATTAAAGATAAGATAATATAATCAGTCATTTTATTTTTTTTATGGGTGGATATAAGAAGTCAAAAATATCATCTCTGCCGCTTAAAGCATAAACAATAAATTTGTTTTTTAATTGTTTTGAAGCCGTTATTACGCAAAAAACAAGCACAAGTGAAATTAAGGTTATTTTTAAACTATGATCCGTTTTAAAAGCCCCTACAAAGCCGTCAATAATCGCTACAATAATAAAAGCGACATAAACAATATTAAAATCGTAAATAAATTTTAATATTTTTTGCTTGTCTTTAAATTGGATAGCTCTGATAAGTAAAGGTAAAATTGTGCTTTTGCAAAGCAAGAAAAATGCTACAAAAAGCCCCCCTTTTAAATATTGCCCGTTAAAAATCTGCGCAGAGCCAGGCACAAGAAACCCTAAAATTAAGGCATAAATAATACTTATCATAAATTTGCTACTGCCGTTGCTACTTTAGAAATTCCGCAAGGCTCAATTTTGGTTTCTGTTGAAACTTGTTTGCAAAACTTTTTGAAATCGGCAAAAGTGCCTTTAGCAAATTCAAGTTCAATTTCGTAAAGTTTGATTGTTTTTTTAGGTGTGCAAACATTACAATCATCAAAAACAGCCTGCGCGCTAAAGGTTTTGGTTTTGATATCAAAGGCCTGGCGTTTATTTTTTATAGTAAAAAGTGGGTGTAAATCTTTTATTCCTTTAATATTTTTAAAAGCAAGAGTTTTAAATTCTTTTAAAGCACTTTGCGCGGTTTTAGCCTGGATATATAAAGTTAGCTCGCTTCTTGAGGCAAGCCCGGCCTTGCTTTTGCCTTTTGTTTTTAGGGTTAGTTCATATTGTTTATTTGATTTACGCAGGCGTAAAGCACTTTGCGCGCGGCTTAAAGTTAAGGCTTTATTATCAAAATATCTATCGGTTATAGAATAGCGCACGATATTAGAAATATCTGTTTCGTAGCTAAAAGCCTTTCTAAAAACTTTAAAAAAAGCTTTAGAAGGCACTTGCCATTTATATTCTTGTTCAAGGCGTTTCATAGTTTTTCTTTAAAGACCAAGGTTTCTTTTCCGTCTTTAGCATAGCCTTCAATTTTATAAGAAGTTTTATCTTTACTAAGGCCGATTTTAAAACCGCGTCTTTTAAAAGCCTTTTGTAAATTGCGGTTTAATTGCACGCCGTCGCCGCTGATTAAACTTAGACGCCTTAAATCATCGGTATAATAGCCGAAATTTTGTTTGTGCACTTCTTCAAGATAGGCCAGGTTTTCAAGCTCTTCTCTTGCTTGGGCAAGTTTTCTTTCATCAAAAGGTGAAGGCGCTTTAAAGAAAATATAATAAGCAAACAAAAGAAAAGCAACTATAAAAATTGTGCCGATAATTGTTAGGGCAATTTCTTCTGTTTGGCTTTTTTTGCGCGTGCTGATAACGATACTTGAGCCCATAAAATCGTGCAAGGTTCTGTGTTTTTTATTAAATAAAGCAAGCAAAAGCCCGCCAAAAAGGGTTAACAAGTCAATTATATAGCCAAGGGTTCTAAAAATACTTTGTTTTAAGGTTAGAGAATTTTCTTCATCTTTATTAATAACTTCTATACCAACTAACATTTTGCCCAAGGTTTTGCCGGTTTTATTAAGAAAAACAAAATATAAAAATATTAAAAGATAGGAAAAATAGATAAAAACTTTAAGCCCGGCTTGGGATGTTATTAAATTTATTTTTACGGAGATAAAAGCCGGTATAAGTAAAATTAAATTTACAAAAAAGATATCAATTATAAAGGCTACAATTCTTTCAAAAAAAGAAGCTATTACAAGATTTTCATTTTGTTCTTCGCTCATAAAACCTCCAAAAACCTTATATTTTAAATTATACAAACTTTTAAGCAAAAAAAAGTTTTTTTGTAATAGAAAAACCCGCCGGATAAAAGGCGGGTTTTTGATAGAATTATAATAATTAAGTTAGTCTAAACATTGTCCTGTAGTCATATTAACATTTACACAACTATTGCTAATTGTTGTTACGCCGGAAGTGTTTTCTTTACCATTTACATAAGGCGTTACTTTTACGGCCCAGCTATCACAAGTCGTGCCACTATAACTATTGCAAGTAATATCTGTTTTAGAGGTTATGGTTGAGCCATCTTCTGAGTAAGATTTATAACTTGCGCTACCTGAAGAGTATTTTGTGCAATTATTGTTTGAATCATAGGTAGAACAATTAACCACGATATGAGAAGTTTCTTTTTTATTAGAATTATAGGTGAATGTGTTATTTGTACCACTCTCATAAGCAGTGCACTCTAAAGTATTACTCATAGAACTGCAGGTATTGTCTTTGTAAACAAGAGTTGTTCCATTTTCATCATACTCCCATTCTTCCACGCGTCCGCCGGTATAAGAGAGGCAGTTGCCCTCGGTATCAATAGCTCCGCAGTCTCCTTTAATCCAATATTTATGGTTTTCATCAAAAATAGACATATGGTCATTGCCTTTATTTTGTTGATAAGCTATACATCTGCCGTCAGAATCCCATGAGCTGCAATAGCGGTTCTTTGCAGCAATATGCATACCATCAGAGTCATAACTTTCGCTTTCATAGGCATAACATCCGCTGCCGGAGGTATAATTATGACAGAAAAGTTGGGTATAGTTTCCTTCTGCATCATAATCTGTTCCGTATTTACCATTTCCTTCCGGGATACATTGTCCTTCTAAAGAAACAGCTTTATTTCCATAGCAAATTCTTTGGGCTCCGTCATCGGTATAAGTTGTGTAGGTGCAAGTTGCTTCATTTTTTTTATTATTACAGGTCTTTTTTGTTATACTATGCTCATCACTATGGGTTATTTGGCAAGATCTTTGAGCGGTAGTTTCATTTTCTTCGCACTTAATATTTGATAAGTTTATACGCACTGTTGGCATAGTTCCCTTACCTGAACCTACCAATACATAAGAGTTAAAGTTTGGGGTTACACTGCCTGATATCAGTGTTCCGCCTAACCCTTTAGAACATAACCAAACGGCGCGTGAATCATTTGGGTCAGCTTCACAATGAATTTCATCTGGAAAATTAGGGCTGTTCTTTTGGTAAATAATATAACTATTACCGGGTAAATCAGCTCTACGGGTTAAAACATAACTAGCATCTTCTGCATTGCCTAAAGTAATATTTAATTCTTCAATATTATCACTTATGGTAACATCAAGATCTCGCATAGTCCTAGCGTAAGAATTACTACTTAAATAATTTAACTCATTTGCATTTGCTATAGATTTCGTAATTGGTATTAATGTGCTATAACGGTTTCTATATACCATTCTTTGGTAAAAAGGAAAAGCAACTGCAGCTAAAATACCTACGATAAGAACTACTACTAACACTTCTATTAAGGTAAAACCTTTTTTATTGTATTTCATAATTTTTCCTATTTTGCTATTGTTAAAATAAAGTAAAACACTTTACTTAAAATCTATTATATATAAAAGGAAACATTTGAGCAATTATTAATAAACTCAAGCTATACTTTGTGGCTAATTGTTAACGAATTGCCATAGAAAGAATTGAGAAAAAGCGATATGGTTATAGTTGATAATATTTCGTCGGTAAAAATGCAGAATTTGGGCTCAAAAAAATATTTTAAATGTGTGGCAGATAAATGAAAGTTTGGTGCGCGGTCTTGTTATTATTCTAGGGATAATTGTTGAATTTTTAATCATTAAACATAATGCCAGTAAAGTATTGTGGTTTTCAGATAGAGGAAAGATTATTGATTTCAATGAGGGTATAGTAATTGATTTTGTTAATATGTGTTATCATAATCTTGTCAAACAAAGAGGAGGTCCTGATTTTATATTTGCAATTGTTAAAGAAAATTCTCTTACAAAACAATTTGATTTTGATCCAATGATTAGGTACCCTGATATTATTTCTGGGGTTGTTTCATCCATTAATTTTCAAAAAGGAACGGCTGCTTCTGAAAAGCATTTTGATATGCTTGTAAATGGCATAGCAAGTAATGAAAGGATTCATATATTTAGACTTATCAATGGGGCTTTAAAAGATGGATATGTGATAGAGAAGGTAGGACAGAAGAATATAATAATTCGAGCAGCTTCGGTTTTCAAAAGCAATTAATGGATCTTGCGAATTTGGCAGTTAGAGAAAAATGGCAAAAATAGTGCTTATTTCAACCCATCTAAAAGTACTCTATGACCTTGATAAATAAAATATACTGAAAAATTACGACGGAAAAAAGATAGATAAAAAAGTAAAAAAGGCATCTTTAAAAAGATGCCTTTTCAAATCTTGGGCCGAAAAGGACTCGAACCTTCAACCTTCCGCGTGTAAGGCGGACGCTCTAACCAGTTGAGCTATCAGCCCTAAAATCTTAGGATAATATTATTTTACCAAAATTTAAAATACTTTGCCAGTAATATTTTAAGAAAGTTCTTCTAATAAAGATAAGGCTGTATCTGTTGCTTGTCTGATAACTGCGCTTCTTGAACCTTTAAAAAGGAACTTTTTGGCTGTTAGTTTATGCGGTGTTTTTACCCCTATCCAAACAAGGCCTATGGGTTTATTTTTGGTTGCTCCCAAAGGCCCCGCAATGCCGGAAGTGGAAACAGCATAATCTGTCTTAAAAATTTTGCTTGCGCCAAGCGCCATAGCCAAAACAACTTGGCGGCTTACTGCACCATATCTCTTAAGTAAAACAGGATTTACGCCCAAAAGTTCTTCTTTTGCTTGATTAGAATAGGCAATTATTCCCCCTTTAAAATAGGCAGCAGCACCG
>JAFQAA010000098.1 GCA_017417005.1 Elusimicrobiaceae bacterium
GAAGAGTATTATAGAAAAAGTCGCTAAAAAAGACATTTGAAAGCCAGCTTCAAATAAACTTTGGGGATTAAAAATCAAAATAATCAACCCTGCTAAAACAAAACCTTGCAAAAGCCCGCTTTTGCGGCCAAGAACAAAACCCAAAGTAGAGCAAAAAGCCATAAGATAAGCCCGTAAAAGCGGAGCATCGGCGCCGGCAATTAAAGTGTAAAAAAGAGCAAGAGTCAAAGCAAAACACGCCCTTGCAAGCCGCCTAAAACCAAAAAGAGAACAAAGAAAATAAACTATCAAAGTTATAAAACCGACATTTCCGCCGGAAGCAACCAATAAGTGCATAGCACCACTATCTTGAAAATCGCTGTAAAGCGCGCGTGAGATATCGCCCTTTTCGCCAAGGGTAATACCGCTGATTATCGGCAAAAATTCTTTGTCAAAATTTTCTTCAAAAACATTTAGAATACTTTTGCGCACTTTTGAAATATTAAGCCAAAATAAACTTGCCTTTTCTATTTTATTTATTTCTTCTATTCTTGTTTGGGCAGAAATATTTTTTCTTCTTAAAAATAAACCCCAATTAAAAGAGCCGAAGTTTTCCTGTTTTGGCAAGGCTTCAATTTTGCCCGTATAAGAAATCTTAGAACCTCTTAAAATATTTTTACAATCTTCTTTAAAAGAGTAGGCGTAAACTTTTTTATTATTATAAGTTTTATCAAGTTTTAAAATAAAATTAGTTTTGCCGTTTTTATAAGTGGGGTAAGAAACAACTTCGCCCTGCAAAGAAAGCGGTGTTTGTGTAAAATTTAAAAAAGAATTATCTGTTTTTGGTGTCTTTAAAAATAAAGCAAGAACAAGAGTATAAACAATCAACAAAATAACAAGGGGGCGTTTATAAAAAGATAAGTGCATTATAGTTTTGTGCGGCCTTTTAAGGCGTGGGAAAGGGTCATCTCATCAATATAATCAATATTACCGCCAAGCGGCATACCATAACCAAGGCGCGTAATTTTAGGCCCAATATCGCGCAACATATCGGCCAGATATAAAGCTGTTGTTTGCCCTTCGGTATCGGGGTTAGTGGCAATAATAATTTCTTTTATTGTGTCTTTTTCTTCTTCAACCCTATGTAAAAGTTCTTTTAGTTTTAGATCCTCTGCGCTGCGGCCTTCTATCGGGGAAATACTGCCGTGCAAAACATGATAATAGCCATTAAAACTTTTTGTTTTTTCAAGGGCTTCTATATCTTTTGGCTCTTCAACTATGCAAAGTAGGGAAGAATCGCGCGTATCGTCGCTGCAAATTTCACAGAGGGAAGAATTTTCGCTATAAGCAAAACACTTGGGACAGCAACCAACTTTTAAGCGCATATCTAAAATTGCCTGAGTAAATTCTGCTGCCTGAGCCTCACTTGCTCGTAAAAGATATAAAGCAAATCTTTCTGCCTGGCGCGGACCAACACCGGGCAGTTTTCTAAAAACATTTATTACTCTTTGTAAACTTTTCATAGAGATTCTACCACCTGCCCATCAAAAATATCTAAAATGTTTTCCAAAGTTTTGCTGATTTTAGGAGTTTCAATAAAAGCAGAAAAATCTTCTTTAACAAAGGGTTTTGCTTTGGAAATTAAGGGCTTTTCCTCGGTTTTTTGCAAAAGCTGTTCTTTAGCAGCTACTTGTTTTACAGGAGTATCGGCAATAACTTTTTTTGCTTCTGTTTTGGGTTTTGAAATAGCATATAAAGTTTTTGCTGCTTTTTTAAGTGGCGCTTTAAACTTTTGCTCCGGCAAAAGTTTAAGTTCAAAATTTATTTGTTCGCCAAATAAATTTTGGGCAAGATTTTTAAAATCTTGCAAACGCTTTGTTAAAGTATCTTTTAAAAAAGTATCATTATGCCTAAAAGTTAAAATCCAATTAGTTTTATCTGCCAATTCCACCTTGGCACTTTGTAAAATCTCATATAAAAAAGGGTGTTTTGCGGAAATGTTTTTTGTAAATAAAACCCATCTTTCCTGGGCGGAAAGTTCCGGCTTTTTTTCTTCAAAAGCTTGTTTTAAATTTTGGATATTTTCTGTTTTAGGTGATGAAAAAGAGTCCTTTTGTAAAGTTTCTTTTGTTAAAGAGGGCTCATTTAGAGTTTTTTTTTCCGTATTTTCTGGTAAAAGGCCTTTTTCAATATTTTCTAAACGGGTAATAAAACTATCAACATCAAAAGTGCTTTCCATTATGGTAAAAAGGCCGACTTCGGCAATTAGGGCTGGCGTATCGGAAAATTTAACCTCGTCAATAAGTTTGCCTATTTTGCGCGTTAAACCGGCGATATAAACAGGGCGGGCCTCTTTAAGCAAAGTATCGGCTTCTTCAAACGGAACAGGTGAAGTTTTTAAAGAATAATAAAAAAGTTCGCCAAGAGTATTTTTTAAATCTTTAAGTAAACTTAAAGCCTCAAAACCTTCTTCCTTTAGAGAAGAAAAAACTTGGTGCATAGAAGTTGTATCTTTCAAAATCAAAGCCTTGGCCGCTTTTATTACCAAATCTTGTGGTAAAAGGCCAAGCATTGAAGCAACCCTTTCCTTAGTAATTTTACCTTGGCTAAAGGCAATAGCCCTATCCATAATAGTTAAAGCATCTCTTAAAGCGCCACCTGCTGCATGGGCAATAACCTTTGCAGCGTCTTCTTCTAAATCAAGACCTTCGGCCTGGGCTAAATCAAGCAGGTGGTTTGTTATATCCTGCTCGCTTATAGGTTTAAAACGATAAGTTTGACAGCGGGAAGTTATTGTTAAAGGAACTTTATTTAATTCCGTAGTTGCTAAAATAAAAACAACAGGGGCGGGTGGTTCTTCAATAGTTTTTAAAAGAACATTAAAAGAAGAATCGGAAAGCATATGGACTTCGTCAAGAATAAAAACTTTATATCTATCCCTTGCCGAAGCCAAAGAAATAGTGTCAATAATTGCCTGACGGACTTTTTCCACCTGTGTATTACTGGCAGCATCAAGTTCCAAGACATCCATATCGCTGGAAGAAGCAATTTCCTTACATTGCGGGCAAGTGCCGCAAGGGGTAGCCGTTGGGGCAGTATTATCATTACCCGTGCAATTTAAGGCTTTTGCCAAAAGGCGTGCCGTTGTTGTTTTACCACAACCCCTTGGCCCATAAAATAAATAGGCGTGCGAAATTCTGCCACTTTTTAAAGCATTTTTTAAAGTAGTAGAAACACTTTCCTGCCCTACGAATTCTTCAAAAGTCTGCGGGCGGTATTTTGAGGCTAAATTAATATAAGGGGTTGTATTGTGCATACTTATATAATAATAAATTAAAATCTTGCGTGCAAATTAAAAAGTCTTTAGGAAATAACAGACAGCAGCAACAGCCCCTGCTGCCGGCATAGTTATAACCCAAGCCCAAACTATCCTTCTTGCTACGCCCCAGTGAACGGCAGAAAATCTTTTAAACATCCCTGCGCCCACAATACCCCCTGTTATAATATGGGTTGTGCTTACCGGAATACCAAACCAGGAAGATAAAAATAAGGATAAAGAGGCCCCTGTTTCCGCACAGAAACCGCCAATTGGTTTTAAATGGGTAATTTTTTGCCCCATGGTTTTAATAATACGCCAACCACCCGATAAGGTGCCAAGGGCTATTGCTCCATAACAGGCAAGTTTAACACTCCAGGGGACAAAAATTTCAGCCCCTATATAAAATTGTGCAAGCTCGTGATCTGTCATTATAAAACCGGCTATCTTATTAGCCGTTTGAGGATCACTTGCAAGTGCGCCAAATAAAATCATCATAATAATACCCATTGTTTTTTGGGCATCATTGCCACCATAGCCTAAACAAAAAGAAGCCGCAGAAAAAAGTTCCGCTCGTTTAAAAAAGGCATCCACTTGGCGATATTTAAAAAAAGCGCCAATTCTATGAACAATTATTGATACTATAAAACTTAAAACAAGGCCTAAAAGCGGGGCTACCACAATAAAAGCAACAATTTTTAAGATACCGCTTGTAATTAAAGACTGGGGCCCGGCTTTAACTAAGGCCGCGCCGATAATACCGCCAATTAAAGCGTGCGAGGAACTGGAAGGCAAACCAAACCACCAAGTAATAAGATTCCAAATACAAGCACTCATTAAAGCAGCAAAAACAAGGTTAGTATCCACCACGGAAATATCAACAATACCACCACCGATAGTTTTAGCAACGCCCATATGAAAAATAAAACACGCCAGAAAATTAAAAGCAGTTGCCCACCAAATTGCCACCCTTGGCGAAAGCACCCTTGTAGATATAATAGTTGATACGGAATTTGCTGCATCGTGAAATCCGTTTAAATAATCAAAAGCCAAAGCTAGAAAAATTAAAAAAAGTATCCAAAACATAAACTTCTGCCCTAATTATTTTTTACCAAGATAGAAGAAATTGTGTTTGCCACATGTTCGCACATATCGGTAACGGCTTCACTTTCTTCAAAAAGTTCCTTTTGTTTAATAGCCATTAAGGGATTAATCTTTTCGTCATTAAGTATGCGGGAAATTGCTTCATCGCGGATATCATCGGCCAGGTTTTCAAGGCGGTTAATTTCCACACAATGTTTTATAGTTTTTTTGAGGTTTTTTTTGCTTCTTAAAGAAATTACCGCTTGGGAAACTTCTATTGCGGCTTTTTCCATAAGTTCAGCTAGGTGTTTTGATTCTTGGGAAGGTTCTTTAATTTTAAACAAGTAAAAGCGGTTTGTAATAAGATAAATGCCATCAATAATATTATCCATTTGATTAGTAAGATCTAAAATATCTTCCCTATCAAAAGGGGTTATAAAACTTTCGTTTAAAGTGTTAATGATATTATGGCAAGCTTCATCAGCTTCGTGCTCTAAGGCGTGCATTTTGCTAACATTATCTCTTGTAATATCATTGGCACAAACAAGTTTCTTAAACAGGGAAGCACTTTCCAAAACTAGTGCGGCTTGGGCATCAAACAGGTCAAAAAATTTTACTTCCTTTGGCATAAATAACATATTAGGGGCCTCCTATAAAAAAGCAGGCACAAAAAAGCCTGCTTTAGTTTTAGTAAAGTTTTGTTTTAATAGTTAAGAAAAATTTTTCTCTCATTATTTACATTATAGCAATATTTTTAATTCTTTTTAAAGTATCCCTTTTTGTCGCGAGAATTAAAATTTAATATAATTTTTTTATGAAGAAAATTTGTTTTGTTTGCCACGCAAATATTTGCAGAAGTTTTGGGGCCCAGTGTATTTTAAATAATTTAGTCGCAAAAGATAATAATAAAAAAATTATTGCCCTTTCGCGTGGTATTTACGCGCAAGATTTTTATGCCGTGCCGGATAAACTTTGGCAATTTTTAGCTTCAAAAGGTATTGCGAAAACTCCGCATAAATCAACCCTGCTTACTAAAGAAGATTTACAAAATTGCGACCTTGTTTTAACAATGACCCAAGACCAAAAAGATTTTATTTTAGATAAATATGCCCAGTTTACCGATAAAGTTTTTTTGCTTAAAGAATATGTTTATGATAAGGAAGAAGAAGTTAAAGACCCTATTTCCTTTTCCGGTTCAAGTTTTAATAAGGTAATGGAAAAGATTTATACGGCAGTCCAAGATTTATATAACAAGATAAAATAAAATTTTACTTCTAAGTTATTTGACACTAAACTTGGCTTATTGATATAATATATTTGTAGTTTTAAACTATTTGCCCCCATAGCTCAATGGATAGAGCACCTGCCTTCTAAGCAGGGGATATAAGTTCGATTCTTATTGGGGGTAATTTTATTTTACTTCGTATTTTGGGAAAATTTTAATTTTTCCCAAACTTCGGATATTCGGGGCCGTGGGCACAAACTTTGTGTTGCCACCCGCTAAAGATATACCTCGTTTGGAAAAGCGTTTTTCTTTCTTTTTTAAAGAAAAAACTAATTAAAATTTGCTCAAAAAATAATCGTAAAAATACTTACTTTGTTTACACCACTGCCAATGTAAAATATTTGTAAAACATAACCCTCTTTCCATATCTATAAAGTGTATTGTTAAACAAAACTATATTTTCTATAATTTATTTATGACCCCCAGAAAGTTTTGCCTTGTGTGCCTGCTAGTGTTTTGTTCTGTTTTTACTTGTGCTTTTTCTCATAATTTTAACTTGCAATCTTCCGTTGATTTTACACCGCAAATTACAGCTTTAGCCTTTCATTCTTCCCCAACTAATACAAGAAGTACAAAATATGCCCAAACGCAAATTGCTTTACCGGTAAATTTATTTTTAAACGAAAATTTTTCTTTTTCCCTAGAGTATTTTTTAAGTTATTCTTATTTTGATACAGAAACGGACACCTATAATAAGTTAAATAAAGCAAATATAAGTTATAACACAAATAAACTTTCTATTAACGGAGGCAGGAACTTCCTTGATTTAGGTTTAAATTCCGTTATTTACTTTGGCAACTATACAAACAGAGATTTAAAACACCCTTCTTATTTTGACGGAGTTTTAGCAAATTATAAAATAAATTCTTTTATAAATTTTGCTGCCGTAGGCGGAACTTTTGATGCAAATAGAGATTTTTACGGCGCTATCTTAGACATAAGTTATCTTAAAACTTTTTATTTTTTATCTAAAGAAGAAGAGGGTTTAGATTTAGCTATTTATGGCGCAAATATAGCTTATTTTAATGAAACTTTTGCTATTGACTTGCTTGCCGCTTTTAATAAAGGCGATAAAGCAAAAATATTTCTTGGTCTGCCGATACAAGAGGAATACAAAGGCAAAATGTTTGCCGGTAATATAAAACTGAAAAAAGAAGGGGATGTTTTTAACAGCGAAATCAGTTTTGGTGCGGAGTATCTTTCCCCCGATAAAGAAGCCAAAGGATATAGAGCTATAAATGCAAACTTAGACAGGGGGTTTATCTTTGGCAACTTAACGCAAGACTTACAGACTTTAACCTATAAACTTGGCTTAAAAGCAACACCTAATATTATTAAAGATTTAACCGGAGAAGTAAAAATTTATAATATAACTTCCACAGACAAAAGCAAAACAAACCAAGATATCGCAAGCGAAATCAATTTAAGTTTACACTATCAGTATAACAAAATATCTTTTGAACTTATTTACGGCTACTTGCAAGCAGGGGCAAGTTTTAGTTCTTATGCTACCGGTTTTGAAGATAAACCAACAATAAATAAACTGGGTTTTATTTTATCTTTTCAATTTTAAAAATAAATAATTTTTAATTTTTGCTAATAAAATATAATAAAGACAATTTTATACCAAATAGCCGTAAAAACATATTTTATTTATAAAAC
>JAFQAA010000099.1 GCA_017417005.1 Elusimicrobiaceae bacterium
AAAGAAAACAGAAATTTTAAAAGGTCGCTATAATTATGTGGTGTTAGATAAAGATAAAAGTTTTGTCAGAGTTTTTGGCGCCGGCATTAAAGGCGATATTTTACGCTCTGCTCTTTTAACCCTTGGCACAAAACAAATTGATTGCCTTTTTGTAAAAGGCAGCGCTTCCTCTTTATATGCTTTAAAAGATTTAGAAGATATAAAAATTAAAAAGATTTATTTAGAGCAAGATTTTATAAACGATAAAGCTGAAAAATTACTTAAAAATACGGAGACTAAAATAAATTTTATTTGGCCGCAACAAGAGTATTGCGGAGTAAGAGTTTTAAAAGAAGAAAATTTAAACTTATCTTTTAATACAGAAAAAATTAAAGTTTTTGACAATTTAAAAAAGATTGTTATAGAAGGTAAAGAAAAAAATTTTAAGGAAGAAAAGCAAACTATCTAAAGGGTATTCTATCAGAAGTATTTTCTTTTAGATTTTGCAAATAATTATCCAAAGAGAATTGCCCACCCCCTAAAATTAAAAAACCAAATAGTAAAGCAAGGGCAAGCAAAACACCAACGATATTTACTCTGTTAAAATCGCCGGCAAAAAAGAAAAAACCGCTAAATAAAGTGGCAATAATATTTGCAATTGTTGCAAGGCGCGTTTTAAAACCTATAAAAAGCATTATGCTAGCAATAAAAGTTAAGATAAGAATACCTATACAAAGAGGGTAAGCATAAGGTAAACCGAGATCTATTGCATTTTGGACGAAAGCTTTTAGGTGTAAAGTTTCGCCACAAGCTAAAAAAGCAAAAGCCAAACTCAAGAGAGTTCTTTGCACGAACAATACTAAAGAAAGGCTTTTGCTTTTTTGCATAATATTTAGAATCCTACCGAGGCATTAAGGGTATAAAATCTTTCCCTATCTTGTCCTTCTTTTTTGCTGAAGTTATACCACTCTACTGCGCCGTTGATATTAACTATAGCCAGGCTCAAAGTTATACCAAGTCTTAAATCGTCAGTTTCCTTCATTTCTTTTAGTTTAATTAAACCATAAGAAGCATAAGGACGGACGATTTTATAAGTATAACCGGCATCTAAAGATAAAGAATAATCTAAGAAGCCGCCGTAAACTGCGCTAAGGCCCGGTATATCAAGCCAAACGGGTGTTAGCCCGGCAACCTCTTTTGAATAGTCTATTGCTTTAGTATAAGTTGCGCCAAGGTCAAGGCCACCTTTAGCGGCTCTGATAAAGGCATAGATATCTGTTTCATTGATATCAATATCTGGCGAGCCGTAAAAAGTGTGGAAAGTTTTTCTTGCGCCAGCTCCTATTTTAAAGGAGTCCATTGGCAAAACGCCCATCATTAAATTAGATATATCTAAAGCGGCATAAGCGCCAACGGCATAATTAGAATAGCCGTTTTTCTTTGGCGTCCAAGAGCCGTCCGCGCCGATTTCCAAAATATCTAAAAATGGAGTTTGATAGTTAAGACCGAGGCCGTATTTATACATTGTATCCATACCATCCCTGTCATAAATAGCGGCTTGTGGCACAACGCTAAGGCCCGGCACAAAAGGCACGCCCATATTATAAGAGCCTCTAAAAACGCTATATCCATCATTACCCACAACACCAACGGCATTTAACTGGGCATTAGCCGCAGCAAAGGGGCAACAGAGAAGTAAAAATAATAATAATTTTTTCATTATTTCCTCTTTATTTTAGCAGCAAGAACATTTTTTTGTTTTTGCTGTTTTGGCTTT
>JAFQAA010000100.1 GCA_017417005.1 Elusimicrobiaceae bacterium
TTGCCCCTGTTCATTTTTTAACACAAAGTCCGCTGTGGAAGTTGTTTCTGCAATAACATTTACGCAAGCATAAACCCAGGCTTTATCGCCGTAAGTTTCGCAGTAAGGTGCGTAATTATGCGAACTTGGCGAGGGCAAAATATTATCGCTTAAACGCGACATATCCATAAACATATTTAAGTTTGTTGGGGCAGCTAGTGTTTTTTTGTCGGTTTTTTGGAAGATTTTTTGTATTAAGTTCATTGTTTTTTTATTTTGGCAGGCAGGTTTTATTGGTTTATAAGTAGGCTAAAAATAAAAAAAACGCGGCCGGCCAATTTTTTGGCAAAACGCGCTCTCCCGACGGAAAAAGTATAGCAAATATTACTTAATAAGTCAAACTAAAATAAGGGTAATATTAAGATATGTATTAATAAATAATATATATATTTGTCTATTTATTAAAATAATAAATAGTATATTGACAAATTAAGGTTTTTAAGCAATAATATTATTATGCAGTATTAAATATCTAGACAATATTTGACAAGTGTTGTATAATTTTTCTATATGGCATTCTAAGAATACGCATATCGCGTATAGGATTTAAAGACTGGGAGAAGTTATGAAAATAAAAAATAGAAAAGGTTTTTCCTTAGTAGAACTTATGGCAGTAGTTTTAATTATTGCTATACTTGCGGCAATTGGTTTGCCGGCTTATCAAAGAGCGGTGCTAAAATCGCGCACGGCAGAAGTTAATAACTTGCTTATGATGGTGCGCACAAGACAAAATATTAAATTTGCTCAAGATAAAGAATATGCACAAACTTTTAACGACCAAGCTTTAAGAAAAATTGCCCTTGGTCCCAGTGATTATGAAAATAACCAAGGGGTAATAAAAATTGTTAACCAAGATTATGAACTTGAACTTATAAATAATGCCGCTACCGAAGAAACCCCAGCACAAAATTGCGTTATCGGTAGATATAAACCCCAGTCAGATAATGAAACAAAATTTACTCTTGCAATTGCCTATACTAAACATGGCCTTGCTTGCGAAGACGGGCCAAATTCTACATGGTCTGTTTGCGGTAGTTTAGGTAATGTCGTAAGTAATAGTATTGATGAGGTTTGTGCCGGTGAAGCCCCCGGACAAATTGCTTGCCCTGAATGTCCTGCGTGTCATTATTCGGTTATGGAAGGGGAACAATGCGGGTGTAGGCCTATAAATGTCAATTTACCTAATGAAAACTGGCAATTTGATGGAAATGTATCAAATCTTTGTATGTCCTGCAAATATTGTGAAGGGGATGATTGCCCCTCTAATTCAATACCTGTGGAGTATAGTGTAGATACAACAGAGCACAAAATTACCGGAAACGCAGGCTTATCAGATACCTTATTTGAATGCACTGACCCTGCTTTAACTTTGGGTAATCCTGAGATAGTTGGTTATGTGTCCTATGATGCTACCCAAAATGATCAACCCGGCCAAACTCCTATTTACGGAAATTGCCATAGTGCTTATTATAAAGAGTGGAGTAATGTAAGTTGCGGTTGGGTTTGTAATAATACCGGTAATACAGAAATTTGCAACGGAGATCAGGTTTGGAACAATGCCACCTGTTCTTGCACTTGTAAACCCGGCACAAGATGTATTTGCCATGTTACTCAACAATATGATGGTTTAAACAGAGATTGCACCTGTAAAGCACCTGAGGCAGTATTTATTTCTAAAGATGAAGATCCTGGCTGTAAATGTGAATCAAGAGAAGAGTATGGCGAAGATCAAGGAGATAGAGTTTTAAATAATGATTATACTCACTGCCAATGCGGTCCAAGCAGGCAAGCGGTTTACTTTGGAACGGTTACAGATAAACGCGGTAATGAGCATCCTATTAATATTTCTGATGCTGAAACTCTTGCCGATAAAGACGAATATTGGAACGCTGCTTGCTGTCTGCACGATGATGTTTGGAAAGATGTTGAACTTAAAAACTTTGCTTATAATGCCTGCTGTCCTTATAATAAAACTTATAAAGAGGAAAACAATAGAAAAGATATCCATGTTGCATTTGATGTTGCCCGAAAACAATGTTGTCCCACGGAAGAGCCTTTCTTTAATGATGCAGATAACAATGTGGTTCAAACAGATCCTAGATATGAAAATAAACCGGCAGGTACTTATCAAACTAATATTTGTCATAAATGTAGCGAGTGGTCCCTTGCTTATAATGAAGAAATCGGCTGTCACAAATGCCCGGGTAAAACATTTACTACTTGGGATGAATCTTTAAAAGTTTCTCAGTGTTCCTGCCCGACAGGAACAGAAGGCCAGGCTGTTGTTATAGAAAACGGCCAAGCTACCGAAACTTGCAAATGTACAAAACTCAATACCAGCTGGAATTCTTCAGTTAAATGGATAGATAATCCTACTACAAGAACTTCTTGGCACATAAATAACGGCGCTTGTAAGTGTAATAAAAACTATGAAGATGTCTATTATGGTTTAGAAATCCAAGATACTACCGGTAGGAGTACAAGAAGGGATAATCCGGGAGATAATCCGGGAGAAGTTGACTTTGATAATGGTTTCTGTTGCCCCGCAAATTATGTGGTTCCTGTATTAGATGATAACAACAATGCTGTTGCTAAAGAAAGTGCCTGTTGCCCGAAAGATAAGCCTTTCTTCCATAGAACAACATTTGCTAAAAATACCTGTGGCGTTTGTAGAAACCAAACGGATACCTATGTAGATGGAAGATGCCAAAAATGCCCTGGCAAAATGATACCCGTATATGATGAAACCCTTGGGTATGCAAAGTGTGAATGTCCTATAGGAACAGAGCCGGATCCAAGGCTTGCTAGTGGGCAAAACGGATTAGTGGATATCTGCAAATGTAAATTAACCAATGCTACCTGGAAGGCGGATGTGAAAGATTGGTTGCAAAATTATATAGATATTTATATTACGCAAACTGCGTTAGCTTCGGCCACAATGCCAGGTAATTGGCATAGCGAAAACGGCTATTGCGCTTGTAATGGCGGATATACCTTTGCCGATCACGGCCAAGTTGGTGGGGTGGATATTTCAAGTGCGGGCTATTGTTGCCAAAGCACTATGCCTGCTGCAGGTCAAGGTAAACCTAGAGAAGCTTGGCATACCTCAAATGCCAACCCGGCGGAAAGTTTTTGCTGTGATTTTAAGGTTGCCTTTAATCCGGAATTTCCAAATGCTCAGTGTTGTTCCACACAATACTATTATAATTTGATAACTTTAAATAGCTCGGTAAATAATTTAAATGCAACAACTGGCGGTTGCGCTGCCTGCTCCGATCCAAGACAAACTTGGACTGAAGAAGACCAATGCCAAGATTGTGAATATCCAAAAATACCTAGCTGGAATAATAATCCTGCTTTTGGTTATTCTAATTGTTCTTGCCCGCCTGGCTCCCAGGAAGTTGCGGAGCCGACACCGCCAACCTGGTGGCAAAGTTTTCTTAATTTGTTTGGTTTAGGTAGTCAACAAACCACAGAGTACACTGCAGTCTTGGGTCATTGTCAGTGTGTTGATGAAAACAGCGTTTGGGTAAACGGCGTTTGCCAATGTCCCACAGGCTTTTCTATGGATTCTTCAAGCGGACATTGCTGCCCTACTAATATGCCCTATTATTGGCAAGATAATGCCAATCTCTCAAGCAATCCCGGGCAAATGTGCCATAAATGCCCTTCAACACAATATGAATGGGGCGGTTCTTGCCATGATTGCCCTCAAGGTCAATATTATGTAGGTGGTAGGTGTTGTAATGAAAATATTGACCCTAGTGTAGGACAAGTATATGTGGTTTCTGTCAACGGCGTAGAGCATTGTTCTGTTTGCCCTCAAGGTCAAATATATGCTCCTAATGCCGAAGGCGGTCCTTGTATAACTCCTACGGATAGTCTTTGCACTTATGGTATTGCTACTGATGGCACGGCTAATTGTGAGTGTAGCAACGGCGCAATTTGGTCCCCAGAAAATGGTTGTAATTGTTCGGAAACAGACCAACAATGTAATTGTAATAAATGTAGAACTGATAATCCTAACGAAGGTGTTGCTTGGCTTTTAGGTGGTTTTGGTGGTATAGGTTCTTGTGGCTGTGATAATGGTAGAGTCTTCAAAGAAGAGTGCTGTATGGACACCAGTATTAACTGCTGCCAATGCCCGTCAGGGACAATAGAAACACCCTTTGGCAATGCTATTACTAATCCTGTTGGGTGTTGTGCTTCAAATAATGTTGCCCCTAACAATAATCAGGCTTGTTGCGGTCAAACAACAAGTGGTGTTAGAATTCATTACAATACTAATACCAATGCTTGTTGCCCTCAAGATAAACCTTTTTACATCAGCACTTCTGGAGAAGAGAAATGCGTAAAATGTTTAGAAACGCAATATTGGAACGGGGTTGATAATTGCGATAATTGCCCCTTCCCCTTAGAGCCGTCTAACTGGAATGCCAATCTTGGTGCCTATACGGAATGCTCTTGCCCTGCAGGAACATCTATGGCAGGTTTGGGTGCTTATATATATGAAAACTCCGGTAAAAAAGGTTGCAGATGCAATGCTGCTAACACGATATTTAACGAGGTTCAAGGTAAATGCGAATGTGCTAGTGGGTATAGTGCAATTTACGGCAATGATGGGGTCACAATAACTTCTTGCTGCCCTACTAACAGATATCATAATGGCCAATGTTGCCCGGAAAATACAACTTGGAATGAACCTTTAGGTAAATGTGTTTTGTGCCAAGTCCCTAATACCCAAATAGTGCCAAATTGCACCACCTGTAGTGATATAAAAATACCTTATAATTGGGATGATAATAGATTTGGTTATACTAATTGCAAATGTCCTGTTGGTGATGATAGGGGAACAACTGGTGAAGTCATTCAATATTATAGTATAACAGGAAAAGGCGTTAATGGTGGTATAGTCAATTCTTCTTGCCGTTGTCCTCAAGGCGAGCATTTTACAGATGACAATTATGTCTCTGCTATTTATACCTCTGGCACTACTGCTAGTTGCAAGCCTTGCCCTGCTGGTGCTATATGGACTTTGGATCCAAAAACTGGTAAAAATAGTTGCCAATGTCCCTCTGGTTTTACTTTGCAAGGCAACCAGTGCGTATGTTCCGGCACAGATAAACATGCCTATTATACATTTAATTTGCATACATGTAATGCTGGTTCTACTAATTGTGTTTGTGCAACCTGCCCTAGCAATACTATTTGGGACAATGAAGATAATAAGTGCAGATGTATCAATGTAGTGCAGCGTGGTAATGATAGATGGAGAATAAGTGGTGGGTGGACTAATCCTTATTTCCTGACTAACCAAGAAAACGCTAATTATACAAATTTAGTTAGTGGTCAATATGTATCAGGGTATTGTCACTTCTCATGTCCTAACAATAAGCCAGAAGAACACATAGTTGATTCTCAAAATGTTTTATTCTGCCCTAATTGTCACGGTGATCTTTGTGATTCTCATTTGTGGCCGATGTGATAATATAAAATAAGGTTTACATTTATCCCCCGTGTTAATATTTAACACGGGGGATATTTTTAAGAGAAAGTTAAAATATTAATACGATATTTAACATAGGTCCAAAGTCCTATATTTGATATAGGCACAAAAATCTATTGCAAAAATGCCTAAGTAAAGTTAGAATATTGGTATATATTCTTAAAGGAGGAAGTATGAAAAGATTTATCGCCCTAGCGGCACTTGTTTTTTTTGCGGCAGGTTTAAATGCCACTTTAACTAAAGAAGAACTTTATCAAGTTGCTCCCGCAGAATTTAAACAAATGAAAAAAGAACTAAACTCTCTTAACACAAAACAAACGGAAGAGCTGAAAAAAGCTTTTATAAACAAAAAAATTAACGAAGCTTTTAAAGCAGTTTTTTTAAACAAAGATATCCTAAACAATTCCAATTCAGTTTTAGTTAAAGATGGAAAAGTTATACAATCAAGCAAAGCGGCTGATGCTCAAGGGGTTTATTTTTGGCACGAGTTTAACGCAAATTTAGAAAATCCCCCAGCCGAAAATACCTGCGTCATTAACAACGGCACTTGGGAAGATGGCTACGCAGATAGCACTTGCGGTATGATAAAATACAGAATGGATTACAATTCTCCTTTTGCCTCTATTACCGATAAATTATATGCCCCCGGTCTTTATTTATTGCCAGATGTAGATTTTTCAGAGGTAGAAAATATTATCCCTGGTGATATTGGCTCCCAAGAAGATGCCCTAGCCTTAAGAAATTTGGCAATTCATATGAGCACCTCTTCACACAGCACCCCCGATTATGAAATACGATTTGAATCTTTACAAACGGTAACAGATACCCCTGTTGCCATAGGTTATATCAACTCTGTCTATCCGGATACTTTAGTAAAACCTATTTCACCTTGGCATGTATTTTCCGATATGGATAAGTTTTCAACCTATTATCGCCCTACGGAAAGCACCTATCAGGATAGGCCTATTTATACTCTTAAAAGCGGCAATTATTTGCAATTATTGGTTCTTTCCTATAATGCAGGGGAAGATTCTTCAGATGGTTTTTATGTCTTCTTTAAATGGTTCAAATTGAAAGTGGAAAACTATTATTTAGGCGATGTCGGCGTAAATAACTATAACTTAAATAATTTAGCCAAAATAACTTATAATAACCAGCAAGTTATTATTGACCTTGAAGAAGAAATTAACCCGACAACAACAACTTATGAACTTTATGATATTTCCGGCAGATTAATACAAAGCAAAAAATTGCACTCCAGTCATACTAAGATTTTTGTTCCTTCCGTATCAAACGGCGTTTATATTGTAAGACTTAAAGGCAAAAATCTTAATTTAAGCAAAAAAATTAATGTTGCCAGATAAATAATTTAAAAAGCTCAAAATACCCCTGCTATACGGCGGGGGTATTTTTATCTAAACTAATATTGCAAAAAACTATAAATAAGCGTTTTAAAATAGTAAAATAGAAAGTAGCCCCTTTTGGGTGTTAAAGATTTTTTGTATCAAATTTATAGGAGGATATTATATGCCCGCAGATCAAAAATTACCCCCGCAGGCTCTTGATGCCGAAATGGCCGTTCTGGGCTCAATGTTAATTGAGGCTGAAGCTGTGGAAAAAGCAACCGATATTTTAAAACCGGAACATTTTTATAAATCCGCCCATAAACAAATTTTTTCTGCAATGCTGGCGCTTGCTTCCCGCGGGCAAGCGGTTGATTTAATTACCTTAATAGAAGAACTTAAAAGAACAGGTCTTCTTGCCCAAGTTGGCGCGGAAAAATATTTAAGCGAACTTATGGATAAAGTTTCCACTGCTGCCCATGTGGAACATTACGCCAATATCGTTAGGGAAACGGCTTTAGTTAGAGAATTAATAAATATATCTACTAATACTATTGAAAAATGTTATAACCAGGAAGAAGAACCCTCCGCTTTAGTAGACGAGGCTCAAGCTCAGCTTTTTGCTCTAAGTCAAAAAAGGGAAATGAAGGGCTTTGTTTCTTCCAAAGTTTTGGCCGAAGAAGTAAGCGAGCAAATTGAAAAATTAATCAGAGATAAAAACCCCGTCAAAGGCGTGCCAACCGGTTTTACCCAATTTGATATGAAAACCGGCGGGCTAAGAAAATCAGATTTAATTATTTTAGCGGCCCGCCCTTCTCAAGGTAAAACGGCTATGGCTTTAAATATTGCCTATCACGCAGCGGTAAATGCTAAGATACCTGTGGCGATATTTTCGCTTGAAATGGGGCGCCACAGCATTTATCAAAGAATGGTCTGCTCGGCTGCTATGGCAGAGCTGCATTTAGTAAATTCCGGTATGTTTAAAAAAGAACGCTGGAAAGATCTTGCTAGCGAAATTGAACGCCTGGGTCAAGCTTCGCTTTATATTGACGATACGCCTGCCTTAACTATAACCGATATTCGCGTGCGTGCACGCCGCCTTGCCAGCGAACTTGCCAAGCAAGGCAAAGAACTTGGCCTTATAGTTATTGACTATATGCAGCTTATCCGCGGAGCTAGCAAAAAGGTGGAAAGTCGCCAGCAAGAAGTTTCCGAAATTTCAAGAATGTTAAAAGAACTTGCAAGAAATCTTAATGTGCCGGTAATGGCTTTATCCCAGCTTAACAGAAGAACCGAAGATAAAAGCCGCTCCGATAACCGCCCGCAACTTTCCGATTTAAGGGAATCTGGCTCTATTGAACAAGATGCCGATGTTGTTGCTTTGATACATAGAGAGGGCTACTATAAACGCGATGATGAATCTTTAAAAAGAAAAGCCACCCTTATTATTGCAAAACAACGCAACGGCCCTGTTGGCGATGTTGACTTAAACTGGATAAGCGAATATACCTTGTTTACTAATCCCCAGCCGGAAAATGTTAATATTCCTATAGAGGAGGGGGAAGTTATACCTCTTTAAACTATGCTTAAACAAGATACTTTGCCGCTTTTGCGCCCGACTTACGCTAAAATCAATTTAACTGCTTTAAAAGAAAATCTTTTAAAAGCAAGAACTATTTGTGAGCGCAAAACTATTGTCCCCAAAATTATGCTTCTCGTTAAGGCAAATGCCTATGGCCACGGCGCAGATTTGGTTAGCCTTTATGCCCAAAAGAATAATCTTTGTGATGCCTTTGCCGTTGCCTCTATTGAAGAGGGCGTTTCTCTAAGGAATATCGGTATCACAAAACCTATTTTGGTGCTTGGTTCTATTTATCCTTTTGAATGTTTTGAATATGCTTTAAAATATAATTTATCTGTGGCGGTGGCAAGTGTTAGAGCAGCAAAATTTATTGTTAAACTTGCAACGGAGTTAAAAATTACCGCAAAATGTCATATTAAGCAGGAAACAGGTATGGGGCGCATTGGTTCAAGGCGCCCGGCCGCACTTGAAATTTTGCGTATTTTAAATAAAGGCGGCAAGTATATTTGTGTGGAGGGGTGCTTTTCGCACTTTTCAAGCGCGGACGGCAAAACCACCGAGGATAAAAAATATACTAATCAGCAGCTTGAATATTTTAAAGAGTTTCTATCTCAAGCTAAGGCAGAAGGCCTTAAGACAGGGCTTGCCCATATCAGCGCAAGTAGCGGTTTTATAAATTATCCAAAATGTTCTTTTGATATGGTGCGCCTTGGCCACCTAGCTTATGGTCTTGAAAAAGGCTACAAGCCTGTTTTATCTTTGCACTCAAGAATTGTTTTTATTAAAGATGTCAGAAAAGGTGCCGCCATTAGTTATGGGCGCAAACATATTTGCAAAAAGCCCTCAAAAATTGCCACAATACCTATAGGTTATGGGGATGGTTTTTTAAGAACTCTTGGCGCTAAAGCAAGTGTTTTAATAGAAGGCAAAAAATGCCCTATTTTAGGTAATATCACTATGGATATGTTAATGGCAGATATAACTAAACTTGGCGATATTAAAGTCGGCAGTCCGGTTGTTTTAATAGGCAAGCAAAAAGGGCAAAAAATAGCCGCCGGGGATCTTGCCAAACTTGCCGGCACTATTGATTATGAAATTTTAACCTTACTCAATAAAAGGATAGCAAGGATAGCAAATGTTTAAAGAGTTAGGCCGCTTACTTATAAGATTTTTTACGCAGCTTGGGCAAGCCTCAAGTATGGTTTATTCTTGCGTGTTTTGGCTTTTTAAATCGCCTTTAGAATTTAGTCAAACAATGCAGCAAACAACAAAAATAGGCGTGGAATCTTTGGTAGTAGCAACTTTAACAAGTTTATTTACGGGTATGGTTCTTGCTTTGCAGGCAGGCACAACTATGCGCAATATTTTAAGCGAACCTTTGTATATTGGCACGCTTGTCGGGTTTTCCTTGGTGCGTGAACTGGGACCTGTTTTAACGGCCTTTGTGGTGGCAGGCCGCGCGGGCGCGGCTGTAACGGCCGAAATTGGCACTATGCAGGTAACAGAGCAAATTGATGCCTTACATACCCTTGGCACAGATCCGATAAGATATCTTGTTATTCCGCGCCTAATTGCTTTTATGATTGCTATTCCCGTTTTAACTTTATGTGCCAATTTCTCCGGTATGTTTGGCGGTTTTTTAGTTAGTGTTAATTCTCTAGGGGTTGCAAGCAATGTTTATATAAGCGATATAACAACCTTTATTGGCGTGGATGATTTAATGCACGGCTTTATTAAATCTTGCTTTTTTGCTTTTATGATTGGTGTTGTGTGTTGTTATAAAGGCTTGTGGACACGTGGCGGTGCAGAAGGTGTTGGTAAAAGCACTACTCAAGCGGTGGTTTCAAGTATGGTTTTAATTTTGGTATTAGATTATTTCTTAACAGCAATTTTAAATTCAATCGGGTTATAAAAATGATAGAAATTATTGACTTAAAAAAGAACTTTGGACCAAAGCATATTTTAAGAGGGGTAAACCTTAAAATAGAAGAAGGCAAAACTTTGGCTGTTATTGGCGGTAGCGGCACAGGTAAAAGCACTTTAATAAAATGTATTATTCGTTTGCTTGAGCCAGACGGCGGTAAAATTTTATTTAACGGTCAGGATATAACCCATATTAAAAGCCAAATTGCTCTAGCAAAACTAAGAAGAAGTTTTGGCTATCTTTTCCAGGAGGGTGCTTTGTTTGACTCTTTAAGCGTTGGGGAAAATGTTGTTTTCGGTCTAAAATATTTAACCGATACACCAAAATCGGAGTATGCCAAAATCGCAAAAGAAAAACTGGCCTTAGTCGGTTTAAAAGATATTGAACATTTGCGCCCCTCGGAACTTTCCGGCGGTATGAAAAAGCGCGTTAGCCTTGCACGCGTGCTTGCTACCGAGCCAAAAGTTATTTTATATGATGAACCAACCAGCGGGCTAGACCCCATAATGTCGCAAATCATTAATGAACTTATTATAGATTTAAAAAATAAACTGGGTGTTTCTTCTATTGTTATTACGCACGATATGAAGTCCGCCTTTGAAATATCGGATACTATGGCTATGCTTTACGAGGGCAAAGTGCAACTTTGCGCGCCCACGCCGGAGTTTAAAAAAAGCCAAAATCCTTATGTTAAACAATTTGTTGAAGGTCTTTCAAAAGGGCCTATACAAATGCAGATTAGAAATTAAGAGGTTAAAAAATGACAGCAGAAACAAAAGTCGGTCTTTTTACATTTTTAGGGGTAGTTCTTTTAGGGGCTTCCATCTTTATGCTTGGAAATTTTACAATTTCAAGCGGTTATGATGTTAAGGTCTATTTTAATGATGTTTCCGGTTTGCCTGCAAAATCAAATGTCCGTTTAAACGGCGTTGAAGTGGGCAAAGTTAAAGAGTTAAAAATTGTTGAAGGCAAAGTTTTAGCTCTGGTGCGCATAAATAAAGGCGTTGTAATTTATAAAGATTCCAAGTTTATAATAGCTGCCACAAGTCTTATTGGCACCAATTATCTTCAAATTGACCAAGGCCACGCCTCTAGCGGTATCATACAACCCGGGGACACTATACAGGGTATTAGTATGGCCTCTATATCTGATATGATAACGCAAACTTTAGGATCTTTGCAAGATTTTACAAAAAATATTAATGACGAAGGGCGTTTTGGGGAAGATTTAAACGCAACTTTGGCAAATTTAAGGCAACTTTCCGGCAATATAAACGAACTTGTTTTATCTTTAAGGCCCTATCTTGCTACTTCAATGCAAAATGTTAGCGAGCTAACCCAAACTTCCAAAGAATTTATGAGCCAACTTGATAGCGATGACGGCCTTTTTAAAGCTCTTACCCAAGATAAACAAATGGCTGAGGATGTAAAAAGCACTCTTGCCAATGTGCGCCAAGTTAGCGAAGATGCAAAACAATTTATCGGCAGAATTGCAAGGTTTCGCTTGTATTGGCTGTATGAAGCAAGACTTCAGCCAAATGGCGGTCTTGTAGAATCAGATTTGGGTATAAAATTTGTTCCGCGCAATAGTTTTATGTATTATAGGGCCGGTATTGCCGATATGGGCAACCGCGATAATATGCCAAAAGATGATAAAGACTACCGCGGCAAACCAAATAAACTTGATTTCCGTTTAGCTTTCTATAATAAATGGGCGGATTTAAGCGTTGGTATGATACGCGGTTCAGGCGGGGCGGTTTTAACTTTAAAACCTTTCTTTATGGCTGATGCTTACGCTATAAAAAACTTTTATATTTATAGCGAAGGCACCGACTTTGGCCGCAACAGAGTTATTAACGGCAGACTTTTTGATAAACCGGATGTTTCCATCGGGGCTGGCACTTGGGCAACAAAGAACCTTGGCTTTGGCGTAAGATATGATGATATGCTTGAAACAGGTTCTTTCCAAGCAACAATGAGTTTATCTTTTGAAGATAAAGAACTTGCCGGCTTACTTGGCCTTGCAAGCCTAGCAAAGTAGTTTTTTAAAAAAGAGGTTTTATGAAGTTTAGAACAATTTTTACTTGCCAGAAATGTGGTTTTAACTCGCCAAAATGGCTGGGGCAATGCCCCGATTGCGGTGCTTGGAACTCTTTAGCTGAAGAAGTTATAGCCCAGGAAGGTAAAAAAACTAAAAGCACAAAATCTTTTACAGATTTTTCTTCGCCCATAACTCCTTTAAAAGAAGCCTCTTTAAAAGACTATGAAAGAATTGCCACCAATATCCCCGAACTTGATAAACTTCTTGGCGGCGGTCTTGTTAAAGGGCAACTTGTTTTGCTGGCAGGAGCCCCCGGTATTGGCAAAAGTACTTTAATGATGCAAACAGCGGCAAAACTTGCCAAAACGCAAAAAGTTTTATATGTTTCGGGCGAAGAATCTGTGGAGCAAATTGCTCTTCGCGCTAGGCGCCTTAATTGTTCAAGCGATAATATTTTTCTTGTTTCCCAAACCAATGTGCAAGAAATTATAGAAGCCGTTAAAGAAGTTAAACCGCAAGTTTTAATAGTTGATTCTGTGCAAACAATTTATCATCCGGAGTTTTCTTCCACCAGTGGTTCTCTTAGTCAAGTTAGAGAAAGTGCCGGCGAAATTTTGCGCCTAACTAAACCCCTTGGTATTATTACTTTTTTACTTGGTCATATAACAAAAGAAGGCTCGCTTGCCGGCCCTAAAGTTTTAGAACATATGGTTGACAGCGTTTTATATTTTGAGACGGAAAAAGATAATGTCTTGCGCTTGCTTCGCGCCCATAAAAACCGCTTTGGTTCAACAGAAGAAATCGCCCTTTTTAAAATGGGGCAGGAAGGCCTTGAGGAAGTGGCCGATGCTAGTTTATATTTTGCCTCCACTTCGCGCACAAAAGATATTGCAGGCAGGGCCTTATCCGTTGCGCTTGAAGGCTCAAGACCTATTTTAAGCGAAGTCCAGGCCCTTGTAAGCCCAACCCATTTTCCCTATCCAAGAAGAATAACAACAGGTTTAGATTTAAACCGCACCCAAATTTTACTTGCCGCTTTAGAGCGCCATGTGGGGCTTAATTTAGATACAAAAGATGTTTGCGTAAGTCTTGGCGGGGGAATAAAAATAAATGATAGCGGGCTTGATATGGCTTTATGCGCTGCTGTAATCAGTTCCCTTAGGGATAAACCTTTAAGTGCTTTAAGCATTTTTATTGGCGAAATGGGTATCTTGGGGCAAAGTGCGCCGGTTTCCCATTTGGATAAAAGAATTGCCGAGGCTAGACGCCTTGGCTTTAAAAAAATCTATACTCCGCCGGTAAAGGATAAAAATATCAAAAAAGGGCCCGATATTATAGAAATTGAGGACCTTATCAGCCTTGCCGGTAAAATATAGTTTTTATTTGTATAAATTTAGTAAAATATAAATATCAGTTTTAGAGAGGATTTATGAACAAAAGTAAAAAAGTTGTTTCTAAAAAAACAGCAACAAAAGTAAATAACCCCGCTTTATCACAAATAAAAGAAATTTATAAATTTATGCAGGATAATGACCTTGGCACTATTGACTTTGAAGATAAAGGCACGCGTGTTCGCTTAGTGCGCAGCGCTCCTGCTCAAATTGCCGTGCCAGTTGTAGATAGCAATGTTAGCGTTAACAGCAACCTTGGGGGGCAAAAAAGCGTGCCGGCCCAATATCCAAATACTATTAAATCACCTTTAATGGGTATCTTTTTTAGGGGTGTTTCGCCAAGTGCTCCGCCTTTTGTCAGAGAAGGCGAAAAGGTCAAAGCAGGCGAGGCTATCTGCCTAATAGAAGCTATGAAAGTTTTTAATGAAGTCAAAGCAACGCAAAATTGCGTAATCAAAAAAGTGCTTGTGGATAATGGCCAACCGGTTAAACCCGGCGATCCTTTATTTGCTATTGAAAAAATATAAGGAGAACCTTTTATGTCTTTTAAAGAAAATATTAACACCGCAGCGGATAGAATTTTTGAATTTATTAAGGAAAAACAGGAAGTTTCTTCCTGGCAAATCAAAATTAATTTACATTTGTCTGCTTCCGTTATGTATATGGCTCTTGGCCAACTTGCCGAGCAAGGCAAAATCACGCTTGAAGCAGATGGGATAAACTATCAAGTCAAAATCGCTTCCGTATAAGAGGGGGGCGTTGTGCGCCGTTATAACAATCTATACAAAAAATCAAGTAAAAAACAAAAAAACACAAGCAGGGGTTTTTCTATCCTTGCTTTTGTGTGGGTTATTTCTTTTGCTTTGATTGTTTGGACGGCTTGCACTCTTTATGGCTTAAAATCAATGTCGGGCATAGCAGGTAAGGAAACTTATGATTTCCTTATAAAATATTTTGGTTCTACTGCTTACTTTATTCCGATATTTTTATTTTACTGGCTTTGGCGTAGCATTAAAAACAGAACCCTTGCCATATTTACTTTACTTTTAGGGGTTGTTTTAACCCTTGGTTCTCTTGGGGGGGAAATTGCCTTTATAAAAAGTATTTTTGTCAAAAGTTCTTTAATTCCCGGGTCTATCGGACAGGTCTTTTTTAATTTTCTCTCTTCTTTTTCAGGTAAAGCAGGCGGGGCAATATTTTGTTTTGCCGGTATTATTCTTGGGGTTCATATTTTATTTTCAATACCTTGGGTTGCAACTATCCGCAAAACTATTGAAGTATTAAAAAA
>JAFQAA010000101.1 GCA_017417005.1 Elusimicrobiaceae bacterium
CATGGTGATTTTAAAAGACCAGATCAACTTTATGGGCACAAACCCGCTTATCGGAAATTGGGACCCTGCTTTTGGCCCAATGTTTAAAGATATGAACCACGCTTACGACGAAAAATTACAGAATATTTTAGTAAAAATTGCAAAAAAACACAAAATTAAACACAAAAAAGGTGTTTATTTTGCCGTCAGCGGCCCTTGTTTTGAAACTCCGGCAGAAATTAAGGCTTATAGAACCCTTGGGGCTGATGTTGTGGGGATGTCTGTTGTGCCGGAAACGATTGTAGCACGCCAGCTTGATTTAAAAGTGGCAGGTGTGGCTTTAGTCAGTAATCTTGCAAGCGGAATGTCGGGCGTAGCGCTTTCCCACAAGGAAACTCTAGCCGTAATGAAAAAATCTGAAGCCAAATTTGCCAAACTTTTAAGAGATTTTATTACCTCCCAAAAGTAAATAAAAATGAAAGATAAAGTAAAAACCCTAGGTAAAGAAACTTTAATTTACGGCACTTCTACCATTGTTGCGCGTTTGTTAAATTTCTTTTTAGTTCCTCTTTATACTTATTTTCTTGCACCGCAAGATTATGGTATAGTTGCAGCGGTTTTTGCTTTTATGGCTTTAACGAATATCATTTATCAGTATGGTATGGACCAGGCCTATTTGCGCTTTGCCAAAGAAAATAAAACAAAAGAACTTTTTGCCACCCCTTTAATAGCTGTTTTTACAAGCGGAGTGTTTATATCCCTTATTTTATGGCTTTTAAGTGCAAACATTGCAGGTTTTTTGGGTATTGGCGCAAAGTATAGTTATTTAATAAAACTTGCCTGTTTTGTTATGGCTTTAGATGCTTTAAATATTGTGCCTTTTGCAAAACTCCGTTTTGACCATAAAGCCTGGCATTTTATGCTTATAAGAACGGCCTCTATTATAGTAAATGTTATAGGCAATATTTTGGTGCTTGCTTATTTTAAATGCGGTGTTAAAGGCATTTTTATTGCAGGTATTTTTGCTTCTCTTACTTCGCTTATACTTTTGGCTCCTATGACTATTAAAAACTTTGTTTGCCGTTTTGATAAAAAACTCTTTAAAGAAATGTTTTTATTTTCCTGGCCTTTTATACCGGCGGGTATGGCAAGCATTTTGGTAAATGTTATTGATAAACCAATTTTAATACATCTTATCGGTCTAAAAGAGGTGGGTATTTATCAAGCCAATTTCAAAATAGGTGTTTTTATGATGCTTGTTGTTTCTATGTTTGACCAAGCCTGGCGGCCTTTCTTTATTCAATATTCTTCGGAAAAAGACGCAAAAGAACTTTTTGCGCAAATCTTAACTTACTTTACAGCAATAACAACTTGGATATTTTTGGGCTTAACTTTCCTTATGCCTGTCATCATAAAAACGCCGGTATTTAACCATTATTTAATTGCGCCTGCCTACTGGGAAGGCATAAAAATAATACCGCTTGTCTTGGGCGGATATCTTTTCTACGGCTTTTATATTAACTTTATGATTGCACCCGTTTTAACCAAAAAAACGCGTGTTTTAATGTGGATAACTTTGCTTGGCGCAGCAAGCAGTATTTTGACAAATTTAGCCCTTGTTCCAATAGTCGGCATTATTGGTGCAGGCTTTGCAATTTTTGTAAGTTATTTTGTTATGGCAACAAGTTTATTTTACTTCTTACAAAAAAATTATCCGATAATTTATGAATATAAAAAACTTGGCTTTATTGCTGCTGCTCTAATCAGTTTTCTTATCTTAAACAATCTTTTAAACAATAATTTAACTTGGCAAATTATTTTACTTATAATTTACCCGTTTATTATTAGTTTAGTTTTAGATAAAAATAATTTCCTAAGGATAAAAAAACTTTTCCTAAAAAGAAGAAAGCACTAATAAGAATTATTTTTAAAATAATCTATTTTTGCCTGAGTATCTTTAATATAAATATCAAGCAGTTTTTGCGCGGAAGAATCAAACAAATTAGCGTGTTTTTGTTTTAATTTTTTAAGCCCTTCAAGTTGCACGGTGTAGGCCTTAACTTCCTGCTCGCCAAAACTTTTTTTGGCAAGATTAGGATCGTTAATAACTTCAAAAGCATGTCCGTAAACCTCGTGAATAAAATTTATAATTGTTTCAAGCAAAAACTCATCTTTAGAAATTTTTTTATAAGAATCCGGATTATAAGGTGAATCATCAATAAAAACAAAAACTCTAAAATTATCCGCACTTTCCGGGTAAGAAGCTATGGCCCTAACTTCGCTTGAATTTGCCCCAATCATATTTAATACCGCTGGCTCTGTTTGGCTTTTACGCAAAACATAAACAGCAAAATTTTTAACTTTTGGATAAGCACTTTTTTTGATATCCATAAAGTTTTGTCCACCTGGTCCAGCAACCTCAGAAGCATATTTTATGGCTTTATTAATTAAATCTGCTTCCGTAGAAAAACTTGCACTTGAGGGATTAAAAATAAACAAACGCACAAGTCCGGCAGAACTTTGCTCAATATAAGGTTTAAAATTGCTGTTTTTTATATCTCTTGCAAGGATATCTTTTAACTCTTGGTTTTCAACGGCAAAGGAAACTTGAGTAAATAAAAAAAGGCCAAAAATAAAAAATAGTTTTTTCATAAAAAATCTCCTATCTAATTTATAATATAACTGATATTTAATGAATTTTCAAGGCAAAAAATTATTTTTCTCTTTGGGAAATATCGTGTTTTTGTGAGTAAAAAGTAAAACTGACAATATAAATAAAAAGCAAAACGGCAAAAGTTAAAGATAAGATACGGCTGATTTTAGCAAGCCCAAACAATTTTAAAATCGTATTACTTAAAACTATGCAAGGTATTACAACAAAACTTTTTTGCAAAGTTGTTGCGTGCCCGTTAGCACAAACAATATTATTACATTTTACACCAAGTGGAAAGCCCATCATCCCGCCGGCAGAAATAATAAGCGTTAAAACAAAAATTTCAAACCCCACCTGCTTACCGCTGCTGATAACATAAAAAAGCCCCCCAGTAGAAGTGGTAAGCAAAAGCAAAATACGCACGGCGCGCGCAGTCCATTGTTCGGGCACTTTAAAGATATTAACTAAAATCGGCCTTATTATCATTGCCCCACCAATACCCAGTAGCGAACTAAAAATCCCTGTTCCAAGTCCGCCTAAAAACGCAATCCAACTTTGTTTGCGCGTAAAAACAGGCAAAGCATTTTCGTTTTGAATAGGTTTTGAAAATAAAGTTTGATAACCTATTACCATATTAACCAAACAAAAAATAACCATTAAAGCAGTTGAGCCAAAAAGCCCGTAAAGATAGGCATTTATAAATCTTCCTGTAAAAGCCGTTATAAAACAACCTATACCCAAAGGCAAAATCATTCTTTTGCCAAAGGAACGGCGCCCCCAGTTTATTTTAGGAAAATCTTTTATCGCTACAGGCAAAGTGGAAGGCACCATCTGCAAAAGACTTACCCCCACAGCTTCCGCCGGAGAAAACCCAAAAA
>JAFQAA010000102.1 GCA_017417005.1 Elusimicrobiaceae bacterium
AAAGAAAGAATAAAAACAGCCCTTGAACTTTTATTTAAAATAACAGGCAAAAAAACTTCTGTAGGACTTTGCGCCTTAAACCCCCATGCCTCTGACGGCGGAAAATTTGGCATGGAAGAAGAAAAAATACTTATCCCCCTAGTTAAAGAATTTAAAAAGAAAGGTTATAATTTAACAGGCCCTTTGCCTGCTGATTCTCTGTGGCAAAAACATAAATTAGGTGTTTTTAAAGCAATTTTATGTTTGCAACACGATATTGCCCTTGTAGGTATGAAACTTGCTACAAAAGAACCTATAGTTCACATAACAGCTGGTTTAAAGTTTATCCGCACAAGCCCAACCCACGGAACAGCCTTTGATATTGCTGGCAAAAATAAAGCAGATTATCAAAGTATGCTTGAAGCCATAAAAACCGCTTGCCAACTTGCAAAATAAATTTTAAAAATATTGAAACCCTTATTGTTTAAATGGTTCACTTAATATTATAATATTATCATAGGGGTTTTTTAGTGTTTAATAAAATACTGCGGATAATAACCGCTTTATGTGTGCTTTTAAATTATTTATATTTGCCTGTTTTTGCCGAGGAAAACAAGGCAGAGGTTTTGCACTCTTTTGAAAACTCTGCCTTATCTAAGCAAACAAAGCAGGAAGAATTTAAACTTTTTGATACTTCAACTTACGAATTTTTAGAACCTTCAAAACCACTCTTTTTACCGGAAGATAAAAGAGAAAATATCCAAACTTCTCCAGAAGAAAATTACTACCAATATTCTAGAGCCTACCTTGAAAAAGCAATTAAAGATATGAAAGGTGGACTTGAACTGCAAAAACAGGGGCTTGAATATATGGAAATTTTAAACCCCTCTTTACTTTTGCCTATTTTTGGCACAACAATTTCTATGACGGGGCGCAAAACTTTTGGCCTTAATTATGCAGCCAAAAAATATAAAACAAAAGGCACTATTTCCGGTGTAAACCAAAGTGGGCTTAGTTTTGTACAGGAAATGCAGCTTAAAGTACAAGGTAAAGTTAATGATAGAATCTTTGTTGATGTTGACTACGATGACCAAAGAGAAGATGAACAAAATATTTCTTTAAGCTACCGCGGAAAAGGGAAAGAACTGGTGCAAAGCGTGGACTTTGGCGATATCCAGGCAAGCCTGCCGGGAACGGAGTTTTTATCTTACAATCAAAGAGTTTTTGGCGCAAAAATGCACTTAAAATACGGAGGAGCGAATTTGCATTTGGTGGGCAGCCAAAATAAAGGCGAAAAGAAAAGTAAACAATTTAAAGGCAACAGCGTTTTTGAAAGCGTGCAAATTAAAGATATCAGCTATATCAGAAGAACTTATTATGACTTAACTTTCGGCTGCAACAGCAGTTCAACTTTCTGTGATACCACCTGGAAAAGTGCTATTGTCCCTGCTTCAGAAAAAGTTTATTTAGATAATCACACAAATACCGGCTACCTAGAAGCCATCACCGCGCGTGATTTAAATATCTCTTCCACCACTTACCCTATAGATGGCGGAACAGCCGCTTTTAGACTTTTAACAAGAGGTGTTGATTACACCATTGATTATAATAGAAATATTTTAATTTTCTCCGCTCAATTAAAAGATACGGATGTTGTTGCAATAAATTATCAAAACATTAACGGCGACTGGCTTGCCGGTTCTGCTAATGCCGACCCGATAATTGTTAAAACACCAAGCGATAGATACTTGCGCGACCCTGCCGAAGCTGCTTGGCAGCTTGAAATAAAACGCTATTATAATATCGGGGCCAAACAAATTGCCCAAGATAACGGACAGGGTAATTTTATTTTAAGATTGCTTGAATCAGACGGGAGAGAAACCTGTACCCCTAACGATACACGCAATTTCTGCAAATATTCCATTGATTATGATAAGGGTATTTTTGAAATTTTGGGGCGTTTTAGCGAGGCTTCCGCCTATAACCCAACGCCTGTATCAGCAGCCAACAGATACTTTTTTGTCCAATATAATTCCACCACAAAAACTTATTTTTTAGATAGCAATATTGTTGTGCAATCAGAAACTATAAAGGTAAATGGCGCAACTATGGCAAGAAATAAAGATTATTATGTTGATTATGCCTCGGGCTATTTAACTTTCTATAATGAAAATTTAATTGGCGATTCCAGTGTTATTGATGCAACCTACTCTCTTGCCAATGATACTTCCGCACAAGATACCACTTTGCTAGGCGGACGCTTTAATTATGATTTTACGGATAATATTTCAATAGGGGCAAGCATTTTAAATGATGCTGGCAACAAACCCTCTAAAGTGCCAAATATTGGCGATACGGCAAAAAGCCTAACAACAACAGAAGCTGATTTTAAAATAAAAGATTTGCAAATTACCGAAGGATTAGATGTTTCTTTAGGAGTGGAAGCCGCCCAAAGCCAAAAGGATGAAAACTTGTTTGGTTATGCTATGGTAGATAGTATGGACCAAAGCAAAGAAAGTGTGGAAGCCTCTATTGTTTTTAACGATTGGAAAATTGCTTCCAACCCAAGCGGAAAGCAAAACTTTTTAGATGCTATACACTGGGATTCCCAGGAAATAAAATCCTTGCAAATTAATCCTAAAGCAACCGCAGGCCCTAAAGATACCCAAAATGTTTTGGTAATTGATTATGATTTTTCACTTGCAAAAGATTATGGTATAAACGACGATGAAAATGAACTTTCTTTAGTTTTTCCAATAAGTGATTATGGGGCTGATTTTACAAACAAAACTTTGCTTGAACTTTCTATGCTGGGTGTTGAAAACGGGCCTTATATTAATATTTCCTTTGGAACGATGAGTGAAAAATCTGATAACTATGATGTTTTACCATCGGATTTAAGTATAGGACAAATTTTTCCAACTTGCAGCAAATATTATGTGCCAGGTATGGCCTATGTTCCCAAAACGGAAGATTTACGCTGCACAGGCCAACTTACCCCTGAGGAAGATATCGGTTGGGTTTATGTTAACCCAGATGGCTCTTGGCAAAGATATGACCCTTTTAAAAATAATCAATATAACCCCCAGCCTCAGCCAAATGGCATTATTGATAGCCAAGATTTAAACGGCAATGGTATTTTAGATAGTTATGATACCAGTTCCGGCGGTGATTTTGGCTATAATGGGCTTGATTTAATAACTGATCCCAGCCAAAGCGGGCTTGAAAACAATATTATTAATTTTAGCGGATGGAAACAATTTCAAAGAGAAATTTCTTTATCAGATCCTTTGCGCTGGGGCAATATAAAACAAATGCGTATAACCTTAAAAAGAAACCCCGCCGGTGCTGATAAAGGAACAATAAAAATTGCGAAATTGGCTGTAAGTGGTAATACTTGGCAGGAAATTAACCCTTCTCAAGCTATTTTACCTTACGGAATAAATAATATTGATAATCCAAATTATAAGCCGATCTTTAATGATACCGGAGATGGCGGAAAAGTGTTTAGAAAATTATACGGCTCAATAAATAATATCAGAGGCTCAAACACAAGTAATGTAAAAGAACAATCTTTGGCTTTGCAATATAATTTTGCTAGTGCCGGAGGAGCAAATAATATTTATGTGCAAAGAAATTTTGCAACTATGGATTTTTCAGAGCATAGAGAGTTTAACTTCTTGCTTTATAATGACGGCACAATAAACCCAAATACCTATTTCTATTTACAAATAGCCTCCGATGACAATAATTACAGCCAAGTTAAAATACCTTTAGATTTTGCGCAAGAGTGGCGTTTATATACTTTAAAAATGATTGATACTAACGGCGACGGCGTGGCGGAACGCTGGGAGGCAGACTGCCCTTATTTGACAAGTGAAAATATTACTAATGAAGGTGTTTTAAACTACAAAAGAATAGGAATAATAAAAGCAGGTTTTATTTCTAACGAAAGCACCGCACAGGGTATTGTTTGGCTTGATGATATCTTTTTGGGGGATGCCGTTATCCGTAAAGGTGAGGCTTACAGCGCCCACGCAAAAATTAACTTAGATAATTGGTTTGAAACAGGCGCAAAAATAAGATATATGGACCAGAATTTTCAAACCCCTGTAAGCGTGGCCCAAGATCAAGATAATACCACCCAAGATTATTATTTTAAATTTAAACGCTTTAAACAGCTACCGATAAACGCAACTTATTACCGCTCAAATATAAATACGCCAAATGTGCTTGATTATACTTCTAGCAATAATGTTAGCCTGCTTGACCAAGGCAGAGTTAAAAGAGATAAAGGCACAATAAGTGCGGAATATATTAACCCTAGTATGCCAAGAATCGGTGTGGAATATACTTTTGCAAATACCGATTATCAAAAAATGCAAAGAAATGATGAAAATAAAACTTACGCCCTAAACTTGAACTGGACGCCGAATAAACAAAAGAAAATAAAAAATATTACGGCAAGTGCTTCTTTAAATAAAACCGGTATTGATTATAGTAATGAAAGGATTTTTGAGGCACCTTCAACTTATTATAACACTAAAGAAACCCAGCAAAATTACAGCGCAAAAATATCTTTTGAGCCTTTTAAGGGCAGCTCTATTGTGCCTTCTTATAGTCTAACTACTGCCGATGAAAAACGCCGCTATTTTGATGCAACAACTTTTAAAGAAAGAAAATACGATAAATATGCGACCCAAAATGTCGGTGTAAGTACAACGCTTCGTTTAAATAAATGGCTTAGCCCCAGTGCAAGTTATAATATAAGCATTAAGGAAAACAACAATCTTACCCCTGCCTCTTATTCCGTTAAAGATATTACTTATAATTTTGATATCGGAGAAGTAAAAACAATAAACAGAAGTTCCAGCGGGGCAATAAATTTAACTTTAAGCGGGCGCGATTTATTTACCAAAAACAAACTGCTTTCCAATTTAAGTTTATCGGCCAGTTATCGTATGCAAGACGGCGATTCGTGGTATTATGTGGATGATGACTTTAACTCGCTAGATAAACTTTGGCTTAGAAGTTCGCTCGGGTTAAATTCCCCCTATTCTTACAGGAATAATATG
>JAFQAA010000103.1 GCA_017417005.1 Elusimicrobiaceae bacterium
AAAGTTGCAAAAAAAGTAGTAAAGAAAGTTGCAGTTAAAAAAGCTGCAAAAAAAAACCTGCGCAAAAAAAGCTTGCGCAAAAAAAGCTTGTGCTAAAAAAGCTGTAAAAAAAGTAGCAGTCAAAAAAGCTGTTAAAAAAGTTGCAAAAAAACCAGCAAAAAAGACCGCTAAAAAAACTACAAAAAGAAAATAAGCTTTAAAACAGCAACCCTCGCTCTTCTTAGAACGGGGGTTGCTGTTTTTTATTGTTTAAAAATTAGACAGGTTAAAAGCCAAAGCAAAAACTATTTATCTTCTTTCTTAATAAATGCTCTAACAAAAACCATAATAATTCCCATTAAAGCATATAAGCCAAAGACTATAAAAATAACATCTTGCGGATATTTAAAAAATAAGAAAAGTATTATTACAATTAAAGCCAGACGACCGATGGAACTTTTTCTTTTATCGGAAGTATTGCGCTTTTCTTTAAACGCAGCATAAGGTATGGTAGAAACCATAAGCAAAGCTAGAGCAATTGTAATAAAAGCAATTGCGCTATAAACATAAGGTAAAAGAATTTTCATAAACGGCAGAATGTGGCCGTTTGCATCATAAGCAAAAATGTTATAGGAAAGAACAAAGGAAACTACAACAAGGGCTGCTGCCGGCGTAGGCAAGCCAGAAAAATACTTTTTTGAACCTTTGCCTGCGTGGGCAAGAACATTAAATTTTGCAAGCCTTATGGCCCCAAACAAAACAAACATACAAGCAATAGCTTGGCCCCAAACAGATATTTTATTTAAAGCAAAAAAGTAAATTAAAATTGCTGGTGCAGTGCAAAAGGAAATTAAATCGGCAAGAGAATCCATTTCAACACCGAAGTCGCTTTCAGCTTTTAACATACGGGCAACTCTGCCGTCAAAGCCGTCAAGAAACATTGCAATAAGTATAAGCCAGCCAGCTTTTGAAAAATTTCCACTTACAGAGGCAAGTATTGAAAAAAAGCCACAGCCAATATTGCCGATAGTAAATAAAGATGATATTGTTATTATTCCTGCTCTTTTAATTTTTTCTAAATTCATAGGTTAATCCTTCCAAAGACCAAGCACGCTAAGGGCTCCTTGAACACTTTGCCCCTCTTTAGCTGTTATTATAACTTTATCTTTTGGCAAATAAACTGCCACTTGCGAACCAAAATAAATTACACCGATTTTTTGGCCGGCTTTAACTTTTTCCCCTTTTTTAACCCAGCACTCAATTCTGCGGGCAATAGCACCGGTAATTTGTTCCACATGGGCAAATTTTCCGCCGTTTTTAATTCTAATTAAATTGCGTTCGTTTTTATTTGCATCAGGATTATTAGCAAAGGCAAAAGAACCTTTTGTATAAAGAGTATCTTCCACTTCGCCATCCATAGTTGCTCTTTGGATATGGACATTAAAAACAGAAAGAAAAATGCGAATAACTAAAACATTTGGGTCATCTTCTGTCTTAATAGATAAAATTTTGCCGTCTGCCGGACAGGCAATTTCATTAGAGGCAAATTTGGTATTTCTAAGTGGATCTCTAAAGAAAAAGGCCACAAAAATAGCCAGTAAAACATATATAAAGAATAAAATTAAAAGCGGAGTAAAGCAACAATAATAAAAATATGCTACAAGTAAAATTAAGGATAATAAGAAAATTATTTTTGAAGTTTTACGGCCAAGAGGAAGTATCGTTTTAACCCAACCGAACACCTCCCCAAAAGTTCTTTTTATATCTTCTAACATATAACCTCCGATTGTGAGTGTTGCCAGGGCTACAAACAAAAACAGCCTTGGGCAGGGGGGGACTCGAACCCCCACGATCTTGCGATCATCAGATTTTAAGTCTGACGCGTCTACCAATTCCGCCACCAGCCCTAAGCTGTTAAATATATTTTAGCATATTTAATTAAAAAAATCACTAAAAAATTTTGAACAACTAATTGTTTTAATTTTTTGCTCTCTTAGTTTTTGGGCAAGTTCTCTATCAGAAGTTATAACATTAACCCTTTGCCCTTGCCTGTTTAAAAAAGTTGCTTGTTCTAAAATTAACTCATCAGCCGTTATTTCTTCTGTAAAAATTGCATCCACATTTTGACATTGTCTTTGGGATATATCGCGGAAAGTTCCGTCAAAAATAACCCTAAATGTGCTGCCAATTAGTTCGGTTTGGGAAAGATCTTCAAGCCAAAAAATAAGTTCGCTACTTGCGCTATCTTCTTTTGCGCTTATTCCGTGAAATAAAAAACTACGCACAAAATTTAAGCCGTCAATAATAAAAATTGTTGGTTTTTTACTTATCATTTTGTCCTTCTCTTTTTGCTTTTTTAGCTTCTTTTTTTGCTTTAAAATATTCCCAAACGGCCGGCAGTAAAGATATAAAAATTATTGCAACAATTACATAATGAAAATGATTTTTTACAAGCGGGGTTGCGGCAAAATAATGCCCGCCGAAAACAAATAAAAATACCCACAAAAAAGCACCTGTTATATTATACATAGCAAAATGCAAATAACTCATTTTACCAATACCCGCCACAAACGGAGCAAAAGTTCTGATTATCGGAATAAAGCGCGCAAGCAAAATTGTTTTGCCGCCATGCTTTTCATAAAAAGCGTGCGCGGCAAGCAAATGTTTTTTGTTTAAAAGTTTGCCTGTATCTTTAGTAAATATTTTTGGCCCGATATAGCGCCCGATAGAATAATTTGCCGCATCGCCAAGCACGGCGGCAATAAATAAAATAAAGAAAGCTAGCCAAACATTTATTGAAGAGCCTTCCACGCTAGAAAGTGCGCCGACGGCAAAAAGCAAAGAATCGCCCGGCAAAAAAGGTGTTATAACTAAACCTGTTTCGCAAAAAATTATTACAAATAATAGGCCATAAAGCCACGCACCCATACTTGCGGCAAGCGCGGCTAGGTGCGTGTCTATGTGAAAAAAGATATCTATTATTTGTGATAATATTTCCATTTTATTTACTAGTCAATTCTTGGGAAAAGCGGGCCGTATTTTTCAATTTTACCGCTTTGTAAGCGTCTTGAAATTTCAGCTGCACTAGTAGGCATAAACGGAGCAAGCCAAGAAGCAAAATAACGCAAAGCAAAAACAAGTTCAAGCAAAATTTCTTTTGTTTTTTCCGGATCAGTTTTGGCAAGCATCCAAGGTTTTGTTTCGTCAATATATTTATTCATATAACCGGCTAAAGCCCAAATAGCATCAAGGGCTTTATCAAAAGCAAGAGCGTTCATATTTTGGTCGTAAAGTTTATCTGTTTCCTCGGCTTTTTTAAGCAAGGCACTATTTGCGTTTGTATAAGTTTGCGGAATTTCGCCAACATTTTTGGCGGCCATATTTAAAGTGCGGGAAAGTAAGTTGCCAAGGTCATTTGCCAAATCGGCATTGAAGCGTTTCTTAAATGCTTCCATACTAAAATCGCCGTCTTGACCGAAGGGAACTTCCCTAAAAATAAAATATCTAAAAGCATCAACGCCGTATTTTGCTGTAATATCTCTAGGGTCAATAAAATTGCCAAGAGATTTTGACATCTTTTCCCCCTCAATAGTCCACCAGCCGTGTGCAAAATCCTGTTTTGGCAAAGGCAAATCAAGCGCCATTAAAACAGCAGGCCAAATAACAGCGTGGAACCTTAAAATTTCTTTACCGAGGAAGTGAATATCTGCCGGCCAAAGTTCTTTAAATTTATTTTCATCAGCCAAATAACCGGCAGCAGAAATATAGTTAATTAAAGCATCAAACCAAACATAAATTGTGTGGTTAGGATCGCTTGGCACGGAAATACCCCATTTAACTTTTGTGCGACTGACTGATAAATCTTTAAGCCCCCCCTTTACAAAGTTAATAATTTCTTGCGCGCGATGCTTTGGAGAAATAAAAGTTGGGTTTTCTTCATAATATTTTAAAAGTTTATCTTGATAGGCGGAAAGTTTGAAAAAGTAAGTTTCTTCTTCAATTATTTGCGGTTCTTTTTTGTGGATAGGGCATTTGCCGTCAACAAGTTCACTTTCGTCTAAATAAGATTCGCAGGAAAGACAATATTTGCCGCTGTAAGAACCTTTATAAATATCGCCTTTGGCAAGTAATTTTTCAAAAATGGCTTGGACCACACGCTCGTGTCTGGGTTCGGTGGTGCGGATAAAATCATCATATTCAATACCCAAAACTTGCCAAAGAGCTTTAAATTTTGCGGCCATATCATCAGTCCATTGTTGCGGAGTAACATTATGATTTAAAGCAGCTTTTTCTATATTTGCGCCGTGCTCATCGGTGCCGGTTAAAAAATAAACAGGTTCATTTTTGGTTTTTTTGTAGCGCGCAAGAACATCGGCGGCAAGCGTTGTATAAGCGTGACCGATATGCGGCTCTGAGTTAAGATAATAAAGCGGGGTTGTGATATAAAATTTTTTTGTTGTCATAAATGCTCCTGTTTTTAAGTCTTTTAAAATTCAATTTTATTTTGCTGGGCGTGAAGTATTGCCCCTTCTACTATCAAAGACGGGGCAACATTTCGCGTTAAGGCTTTTTTATAAAAGACTAGTTTGTTTAATAATTCTTTTAAATCTGTTTTCTGTTTTTCTTCTTCGCAAGAAAGCCAAGTTTTATGCGTTTTAAAAACAAGCATATCTATTATGGAAGAAGCATACACGCGGCTTTGCGCAAGCGTTCTGGGTAAAGAACGCGCGGCTTCCATAGCAAAACTTGCACCTTTGTTTAAGGTGGAAAAATCTTCCAAAATTTCACTTGCTTTTAGGGCCATAGCACTTGAGCCTTGCGCGTAAGTAAGGGCTTCTTTTGCAAGGTCTTCTTCTACCATATTATCTTTTAAAATGTTTAGTAAAATTTCATCAGAAAGCGGCGCAAAATTTATTATTTGACAGCGCGATTTTATGGTGCTTAGCATTGCTTCCCTTTTAGAAGTTATTAAAATCCAAAGCGTATTTGCGGGCGGCTCTTCAATAAATTTAAGCAGAGCGTTTGCGCCTTCTGCCTGTAATTTTTCGGCATTATCTACGATAAAAACTTTCCATTTGGCAAGCGTTGCTTTTTGCTGGCTTAAAGCAGTTAAATGGCGGATAGTATCAACCTTGATAGTTTGCTGTTTTTCTAACTCCTCACCGCGCAAGTTGGCCTGATATTCAAAATCGGCAAAAACAATATCGGGGTGGGTTTTAGCGTCAATATGTTTGCAATTTTGGCAAAGCGAGCAATTATCAATAGCTTTATTACTATCTTCATCGGTGCAATTTAGCGTTTTGGCAAATTCCAGGGCGCAAGTTGCCTTGCCGACACCGGCCGGCCCACTGAAAATTAAAGCAGGCGGTATTCTGCCGCTTTTAATAAAATTTTTCAGCGTTTCTATTGCTTTTTGTTGGCCTTGAATTTTTTTAAAACTCATCTAAATTACCTTAAATTCTTTTAATTTGGCTATAACATCCGCGTGGACAAGTTCCACAGGTTTATCGGCGTCAATTATTGTTGTATTGGGGACTTTTTGGGCAAGTTCGGTGTAACCTTGGCGCATTTTAAGGCGGAAAGATTCTGCTTCTTGCTCAAGACGATCTGAAGTAAGGTTTTCCCCCCTTTGCATAAAATATTTATCTGACATTAGGAAAACTAAGTTTAAATCGGGCTTAACATTTAAAGTTGCGATATCATTTAATTTGTTGATAACATCCATATCAATACCGCGTCCATAACCTTGATAGGCACAGGTGGAAAGGGTGTATCTTTCGCAAACAACACTTGCGCCGGACTGGAGTGCCGGAATAATAACATTTTGGGTGTGTTGCGCACGGGAGGCCTCATAAAGCATAAGTTCCGCCATGGGGCTTACTTCATTTTTAGGGTCAAGCAAGATTTTGCGGATTTTTTCTGCCACTAAATCGCCACCTGGTTCGCGGGTTGAAACGACTTTATGGCCTAACCTTTTTAAAAATTTAACAAGAAGTAAGGCCTGGGTTGATTTGCCGCCTCTATCGGGGCCTTCAAAAACGATAAATTTTCCTTTTGTATTCATAATATATAATTTTAGCATTTTATTAGCGCGCTATAAAGGGTTTTTTTGCGGTGTTATTTTGAAGGTGTTTCCGAGTGAGATTTTATTTATTTTGTTAAATATGCTATAATAATATTGCGGGGTAGAGAAGCCCGGTATCTCGCAAGGCCCATAACCTTGAGATCGCAGGTTCAAATCCTGCCCCCGCAAAAAATCCACTTTGAAAAAGGTGGATTTTTTATTTGGGGAGAAAGCCAACTGCTTGGCTTTCGTGCAGGATTTGAAAGGCGCAGCGTTATGTGAGTTTTGCTTTAGGCAAAGGCGAACACCGCGAGCCGGGGCCGCGAGCCACGAGGGTCAACGAGTGGACTTGTGGCCAAACTCTGCCCCCGCAAAAAATCTGCTTTGAAAAAGGCAGATTTTTTATTTAAGACAATTTTGCCAAGCCAAGCAAATTCTTTTTGCGAGGATTTTTGAGGACAATTTTAATGCCAAGCAGAGCAAATTGTTTTGCAAGGATTTTTTGCCTTTCTTAATCCCGTTTGCTTGGTTACTGGCGATATGGAGTGTTTGCAAAATTGAAATATTTTTCTGTTCTAACAAGCCGACTATGTTTGAGTAAGAAAGCAAAGTCTTTACTTTTAAAATTGCTTTCTTACGAGTTAGCGGCTTAGATAGAAAAATATAATTTTGCATGAGTTTGAGCCAAAACCAAGCAAACAAAAAAATTGACAAACAATAAAACTAAAATAGCGAAAATAAAAGAATAAAAGAATATGAAACAAAAAAACTCCCCCTGTTCTATAAGAGGGAGTTTATAAT
>JAFQAA010000104.1 GCA_017417005.1 Elusimicrobiaceae bacterium
AAAAAATATTCCAAACAAAATTAAAATTACTAAAGCAAAAACAATTTTAAATATTAAATTGTTTCCATTTTTTAGTTTAACATTATTTTTCTCAAATGGGCCAAAAGATAAATTAAAAATTGCCCCGTTAAATAAAATTAAAAAGAAAGTTGTTGAAGCAAAATAAATGCTGACATCTACTAAATTATGTATATATATTGATAGCGAACCAAGGGATAGCCCCGCAAGTAAAAAGGCTTTTTGGCCGTTCTCTCTTGAAAAAGTTTTTATTTTAAATAAAACCTGCTTTGAAATATACCATAAAACCCATAAAAATAAACCAAAGCCTATAAAACCAAGCGAAGTTAGCTGCTCAAGAAAATAATTTTCTGCATGTTGGGTTTCAATATTATGAATTTTTTCTATATAAAAAATTTCCGGCCTTTTATAAGCAGGGTAAATAACTTCAAAAGAACCTATCCCCGTGCCTGTTAAGGCAGAAGGGCGCACCATATCCAAAGAAGCACGCCAAGTGGAAAGCCTAAAGGAAAAAGATTCCCCCCTCTTACTGCCAAAATAAAGAATAGAAAGCCCCGCACCAATAAACAAGACTAAAGAAACGGCAATTATTTTAGTTCTGTTATTTTTATATTTATCCGTAAACAAATAAACAAAAAAAGCACTCCCTAAAAGCACGCATAAAGCAAAAGAAAGATAGGCCCCTTTGCTTTGTGAAAAAATTAAATTTAATAAGGCTAAAACAAATAAGATGATTAAAATTTTTTGGCGTTTAATTAAATAAGAAAATAAAACTAAAATAGATATAAAAAGGGCATAACTGCCAAGCAAATTGGGATTTGCCAATGTAGCAAAACTTCGTGTGGAAAAAAAGTTTTTCCAAGGCAGAAAATCTAAATTTAAAATTTGAAGCAAGCCATAACTAAAAACAATAAAAGCCCCGGCAAACGAAAATTTTAAAATAGTTTTAAAATCTTCTTCTTTTAATTCAAAAGCTATCGCAAAAAATAAAGCCAAGCAAAAAAATTCACGCGCAAAAGGCTCCGTGCGAACAAGAATATAAGGTTTTAAAATATAAGAAATTAAAATATAAGCAGCATAAACTAAAATAGGCAAAAAAGTATAAAAATTCTTTTTAGTAAAAATGTTTTCCCCACGAAAAAGCAAAGCGCTTAGCCATATAAAAAAAGCCCCACAGGAAGCCAGGTAAAATAAAGTCGTCTTTATTTGGGCAGAATCATAGGTATAAAAACAAAAAGCAAGAGGTATTAAAAAAGCAAAAATACCCAGCCAAAACACCAGAATTTTTTTAAAAAAATCTTGCTTTATTTGTACTTGCTTCATAAATTATATTTTTAAAAATAAAAAGAGCCGAGAATGGGGGTCGAACCCACGACCTGCCGCTTACGAAGCGGCTGCTCTACCAACTGAGCTATCTCGGCTTATCTTTTATATTTTACTATTTTAGGCCTTATTAAACAATATAAAGTAAACTTAATTTATCCAGGGAAAAATCTTATCCCTATCCCGCAAAAATAAAACCGAACTAAATACCAACATAATATCAGAAGGTAAAGCCTGTGGTTTATCTAAAAACACGCTAAACTTAGTTGCCGTTTTAGAAATACTTTTTATCTCGCCAAAACTATCTTTTTGTGCTTTAATTAAATATTCTGCTCTTAAAATACCAAATAAATGCCCAAAAATATGCCTAAACAGAGATTTAATTAAACTTTTTTCCTTAATTTCGGCTATTTCTTTATCCGTATCAAAAATTTTCCAGCTTCTTAAAATTGAAAAGTTCTTTCTAGTTAATTTGCCTATAATTTGCCCATCTTTTTTGGCGATAAAGTAATTTTCATACAAAAGGGAAATACCCTTTTGAACGCATTTATAGGCCAACTCACCCTGACTATCATAAATTAAGTATTTATAGGGAAAAACAAAATTTAAAATAATGCCAAAAATACAAACAACCAACCCGCAAGCACTGAACAAATAAGATAAGGAATATAAAGTATTAACTAGCAAAGAAGGATGAGCATTTTGCATAGCAATAATTGCAAAAATAAGCCTAATCAAACTAAAAAATAAAAAGGTTCCCAGGCCGCCTAAAACCAAAAGACCGCCCCAACGGGTGCAAGTGGCGATATAGTGATTGCCTAAATTATCGTGTAAACGCAAAAATAAATCAGGCGAGCCATAAAGCCTTTTTCCCTGCAAAGGATAGGGCGAATTGGGGTTTGCCTTAAACGGAATTTCTTTTGTCTTGCAAAAAACTTTATATATTGCAGCACCAATAAAAAGTAATATGTAAAATATTATAAGAACAAAAATACCGCGTAATGTTTTTTGTGAGTATTTAAGTTTTGGATTTTGCTGTTTTTTTACTTGTATTTTTGGTTTTGCTTCTATTTTTTTTATCGGCTCTACTTCAAAGAGATCGCTTTGTTCAATAGTTTCAAGTTTTGCTGATTGATTATCTTGAATACTTTCTTCTTGTAAAACTTCTTCCGGATTATTTTTTGGTAATGGGGAAATAAAAGAAAGTAAATAAGCCGCTTCCGTATCCGGCACGCCTCTTATGCCGACATTGTAGGCCTTTCCGCCGGATAAAAAATACCCCGCCGTAAAAAGCATATTTTGTTTTGTAAAATCAAAAGAAAGTAAAGGGTCTTTTGTGGCAAATTCGGTTTCTTTAACAGCTTCCCCGGTGTATTCGTTTTTTATTACCTTAAAATTTCTTTTGGTTAGATCTTTAATTTCTTTTTCAATAATTTTATCAAGGCATTGTCTATCAAAGCAGTCATTAATTATAACAAAACGCATCGTTGCGCCAGAGTCATTTTTTAAGGAAAGATAATCTTGGCTTTCAACGGCTTTCCAGGTGGAAGGCAAATCAATAGTAAAGGCACTATCTTTTGCCGTAAAGAGAAGCGCCCAAGCCCCTTGCGTTAGTAAACAAAATAAAAACAAGCTTACTAAAACTTTTATTTTTTTTCCCATACTTTAATTATATAAAATTACTTTGTAATGTCTATGTTTCGCCAACGCCCGCTTAAAAAACGCCACATCATAATAAGGCCTGTTATCCACGCATAAAATACTATCCAGCCCCAAGCCATCATTATACCTAAATTTAAAATATCCACTATAATATAACTGCCAATTACCAAAAGTATAGAACAAAAAACCATAGCTTTCATATGAAATTTAGTATCCCCTGCCCCTCTTATTGCATCGCCAAAACAAAGGAAAATCAAATCTCCCCACACAAAAACACACAGCAAATAAAGCAATGGTTTTGCCTGTTTGATAATTGCCGCCATTTGAGCGCCAACATCTTTCCCGGCAAACATACCAAGCCAAAAATCACTAAAAACCAGAAAAGTAAACACAATAAAGATAAGATACCCTGCCCCAAGTTTTAAAGCATTATAAGTGCTTTTTATGCCATATTCCGGCTGCTTTCTGCCGACATATTGCCCCATCAAAATCTGTGCGGAAATTGCTAGTCCCAGCATAGGCATAAACGAAATTGACTGCAAAGTTAAAACAATATTGCTTGCCGCAAGAGAAATTTTATCAATATTACCGGTAAAAAAGGCAAAAACAGAAAAAGAAAATATATCCACAAAAAAGCCAAAGCCGTTTGGTATGCCGTATTTAATAAGTCTCAAAGCAGCCTCTTTATTAAAACCAAATAACTGACCGATTTTAAATTTCTTATTTATTTTAGGACTAAAAATTATACTTAAAAACATTGCCGACACACATAAAGAACCAATAATAGTGGACCACGCCGCCCCCCTTATACCAAGTTCTGGTAGTCCCCATTTTCCAAAAATTAAGCCATAATTTAAAACTACATTTATAATATTACCTATTAAATTTACAACCATTGTTATTGCAGTCTTGCCTTGGCCCGTAAAAAAACCGGCAAGAGCATTATTTATAACAGCAAAACCGCCAAATAAACAAAGGATAGTAAAATACTCCCTTTCCAAAACTTTAATGGCACTATCGTGATTAGAAGACATTATTATATAAGACCCCACCGGCGTTAAAGCTGCAATTATTAAGCCTGAAATTGCCCCCAAAATTACCCCTTGCCACAAAGCAACGCTCAAGCGCGCGTAGCGTTTTTGCCCGTAATAAGTTGCTACAAACACACTTGTATAACCGCAAGTTCCCATAAAAAAAGATATCAAAGCAAAAGACATTAACCCCGCCGGCAAACAGGCAGCCAAAGTATCGGCTGAATACCAGGCCAAAAACATCCTATCAACAAATTGCATTATGCTTTGCGAAGAAGTTGTGATAATTAAAGGCAAGGCAATTTTTAGTAATAATTTAATTGAACCTTGTTCATCTTTAGCGGTAATTTTTAAGGGATTTTTCATTTTAAAAACTTTACTCCATACTGCGCCAACAAAAAACCTGTGCGCAAACAAGTTTGCACACAGGTTAATAGCATAAAAAGGTTTTATTTCTTGGTGACCTTTACTGCTTTAAGACCTTTCTCGGTTTCTACAACTTCGTAGCTTACTTCTTGACCTTCTGCTAAGGTTTTAAAGCCGTCGCCTTGAATGTCTTGATAGTGAACGAAAAGCTCTTTAGAGCCATCTTCGGGTGCGATAAAACCGAACCCTTTTTGATCATTAAACCATTTCACTTTTCCGTTTGCCATGATTATTTCTACTTCCTTTTTATTAACTTAAGTCTTAATTAAAGACCTTAGGAACTTTTTGTTCCTAATTAAATTATATCATAAATTGAAGTCTTGTCAAATGCTATAATTTAAAGCGGAGATTTTATTATGCCTTTAATTGAATGGGTACCTAATTTTTCTGAGGGTAGAGATTTAAAAAAAGTAAATGCTATTGCTGATTATATAAAAGCGAATGCAGATATTATTTTGCTTGGCAAAGAAAGCGGAGCAGATGTTAACCGCTCAGTTTTTACTTTTGTGGGAGAAAAAGAAGAAGTTTTTAAAGCGGCTTTGGCTTGCGTTGAAATTGCAGTTAATCTAATTGATATGAGAAAGCAAAAAGGCAAGCATTTTAGACTAGGCGCCCTTGATGTTTGCCCGTTTATTCCTTTGAAAAATGCAACTATGCAAGATTGTATTATGCTAGCAAAAGCAGTAGCAGAGTATTCGGGGAAAATCGGTATTCCTTCTTACTTATACGGCGCAGCGGCAACTACAAAAGAAAGGCAAAGTCTAGCTTTTATCCGCAAAGGGCAGTATGAAAGTTTAGAGGAAAAATTAAAAACTCTTCCGCCGGATTTTGGACCTTGTAAATTTACCGAGCAAGTTAAAAAGAGCGGTGCTTTTTGTTTTGGCGCGCGTGATTTTTTAATTGCTTATAATATCAACTTAGATACAAAAAATTTAGACACCGCAAAACAAATTGCCAAAACTTTGCGCGCCAAAACACCTTATATAAAAACTACCGCGTGGTTTATAAAAGAATATGATTTATGCCAAGTTTCAATTAATATAGAAGATTACAAAAAAACCCCTATATTATTTGTTTTTAACGAGTGCAAAAAAATAGCAAAGAATTTTAATATAAATGCTTTTTCAAGCGAGCTTATAGGATTTGCCCCGCAAGAATCTTTTTGCAAGCAAGGCCAAGATTTAGATACAATAATTAAAGAGTTGGGACTTGACTATTTAAAACCTTTTAATAAAAAAGAACATATATTACCTTTGGAGTTATTATGAAGATACCACAAAATATTTTACCAAATAGCACTTTTGCCTGTGGCCCGAGCCAAGCCTTAAAAAGTGTGGAAAATACCCCCCTTGTAAAAACTTTATTTGAAAAATCGCACCGAAGCCCTGACCTAGCACAAAAAGGCTTATACAGAGAAACGACTTTAAATATAAAAAAACTTTTTAACTTAAGTGATGATTACACCATTTTATTTTTCCCGGGTGGTGCCACAGCCGCTATGGACGCTGTCGTTTGGACTTTAACAAACAAAAGTATCAGCGGTCTTGTTTTTGGCTCTTTTTCAAAACGCTGGATAAAAGATAGCAATTTTTTAGACGGAATTAAAAAAACTTTTGTTAATTTTGATTATAAAAAAGAAAATTATAGAGAATTAGATTTTAAAGCTTCACTTATTTTACTTACTTTAAACGAAACTTCCCACGGCATTCGCCTGCCGGAAAAAATATTAAAAGATATTTACACAAAAAAAAGTAAAGATACTTTAGTTGCCTGGGATGCAACTTCCTGGGCGGGTATGAACGAAGTTAAACCTTATTTTGATATTATGCTTTTTAGCACGCAAAAAGCCTTTGGCTCAGGTGGGGGAACTTGCGTTTTAATTATGAATAAAAAAGCAATAAAACGCGCCCAGGAAATGCAAAAAATAAAAAAAATTCCTTTCTTTTTAAATCTAAACAATGCCTTACATTTTGCCCCTTTATACCAAACTTTAAACACGCCTTCAACCATAAATATTTGGATGCTAAATGAAGGCGTAAAATATATGCTTAAACACGGCGGTTTAAAAAAGATGGAAGCCTTAACAAAAGCGCACGCAAAAGTTTTGCTTGATTATGCAAAGAAATCAAATTGGTTAACACCTATGACGGAGAAGACAGAGTTTTGTTCCAAAGAAACTTTAACTTTAAAAATTACTGATGATAAAATAAAGGATACACTTGTAAACAAAGCGCTTAAGCAAACAAAAAAAAGAAATCTTGCCGACGGAATAAAAAAGTTTTCAAGTATAAGTGAAAATTCTTTAAGAATTGCCTGCTTTCCTTTTATTGACCCAAAAGGCACAAGTCAGTTCAAAAAACTTACAAAAACTTTAGATTATATCGCAAAGCATTTAGATAAAAATTTAAAAAATAAAGCCTTTTAAATTTAAAGCAAGGTCCGCATAATGACGAGGAGAAAGTTCTTCTGCTCTAGCGGAAACTTTTATATTGCTTTTGGCTAAAATCTTTATTAAATCATCTTTATTTTTTTTATAAACTTCGCTAAGCGCGTTTAAGATAGTTTTTCTTCTATAAATAAAGACGCATTTAACAAGTTCGTCAAAGTTTTTTTTGTGTTCGCTATTAACAAAAAAAGTTTTTTCTTTTGGTTTAATTAAAACAACTTCGCTATCAACTTTAGGTGGCGGATTAAAACTGCCCGGGCTAACGCGGCACACACTTTGAACAAAAGCCCGAGCCTGCACCATAATTGATAAAGGACCATAAAGTTTTGTTTCGGGCGTAGCAAAAAACTTGCGCACCTGTTCGCGCTGAAACATAAAAACAGCACAAGCAAAACCGGGCAAATCTAAAACTTTAAGCAAAATTTGCGCCGCATCAATATAAGGCAAATTGCTAAGAAAAGTTTTTTTGCCTTCGGGAAAATCGGTTTCTGTTAAAATTAAAAAATCTTTTTCAATTAATTTATAACTAGCCCAGGCAGGCAAATTCTGTTTTAAAAACTCGCTCATTGTTGGGTCAATTTCAACCAAAGTAAAATCATTAACACCTTTATTTAGGAGATTAAAAGTTAAAGCCCCTTTGCCGGGCCCAATTTCAATTAAAGAGCCTTCCTGATTATCAATAAGGGTAGAAGTTATTTTATCAATAATGCCTTGATTGACTAAAAAATGCTGGCCGTATTTTTGCATAAAAAATTTATTCCTCCGCGGTTAAAATTTCAAGATTACTTTGCGCAATTTTATTATTTTTATTTATCTCTAAAACTTGCTGATAAACATTTTTTGCTTCTTCTTCGCGCCCTAAAATAACATAAGAAGTGCATATCCCCAAAAAACAAATTTCTTTTAGTTTATTATTATTTTTTACTAATTTATTTGCTTTTGTAAAACTATTTAAGGCCTGCTTGCCTTGCCCAAGGGTTAAACACATAAAACCGGAAAGAATATAATTTTGAATTGTCGGTTCTTTTAAAGTTTTTTCTTCAATATCATTTTGCACTTCTTCAATATATTTAAGCCAGGTTTTACCAACGACCCAAAGCCCCATATCATTACCCACATTATAAGGGTTATAAGTTGCTTTTGCCCCGATAGAGTTTTGCGCCTGGCCGTAAGCAGTATTTTGCGTGCTTAAACTTGGGGCATCTTTTTTTAAACTAGAGGCCTGCAAAAACATTTTGATATCATTTTCTTTTGAGCCCTCTTTTAAAACATTATTTAAGCCGTCAAAAAGTTTATCAAGTTGTTCTTTGCGCCCTTCCTCCGTTGCGGGAGCAAGCGTAAAAGAACGGCTAAAAGTGCTTGCCAAAGTTTGTTCGTATTTTTCATCAAATTTAGAAGGTTTTAGAACTTCGCTACTGGTTTTTTCCACAATAGGATTAAAGTTTTTAGGCGTAAGTTCTGTTTGAACTTCAATATCAATTTCTTCCTCAGGAGAAATTTTAGATAAACGCTTTTTAAAGCCGGCAAGTTGGCTATCTAAGTCGTTTTGAGTTTGATTATTTTGCGCATTATTTTGGGAACTACTAGAAGAAGATTTACCGCCGTAAGAAATTGATAAAGCAAGCCCCTCGTTTGAAGTTGGCGCAATTAAAAAAGCACGCTCAATAATATCTGTGGCTTCTTCAAATTTATTTTGTTTTAAAAGCAAATTGACTAAGCGAAGTCTTGCAATACTATCACCGGGTTTTAAGGAAAGGGCTTTAGAATAATAACCTTTTGCGCGGGCACTTTCGCCAAGTTTTTCTGAAAGAACGGCTAAAGCCAAAATGGCTTCTTCGTAATAAGGATAAATTTTTAAAGATTTTTTAAAAGCTTCTTTTGCCAGCTCATCACGGCCTAAAAATTCATATAAGGAACCTAACTGATAGACATATAAAGGATGTCTTGGTTCAAGTTCAACTGCACGGCGAAAGTGAAATAAAGAGTTTTCATAATCATTTAAAGCCCCGTAAGTAGAGCCAAGATTCATATTTACATCGGCGCGGTTTGGCTCTTTTTTATAAGCCGCTTGGAAATGCTCTAAAGCGGGGTTAACTTCGCCTTTCCAGGCATAAGCAATACCCATTAATTGATGGGCTTGGGCATTTTCGGGGTCAATATCAAGGGCGGCGCGATACTGGGCCATGGCCTCTTCTAAACGGCCTTGCCAATAAAGAGAAATACCCAAAAATATATGAGGATAGGGCTTACTTGGGTCTTTGATAGTTGCCTTGGCAAAAGTTTGCTCGGCTGATTTATAATTGTGCTTTGCAAGGTCATAAAAGCCCTGTTTTAAATTGAGGGTAGATTGCTCGTGCATTAGATTTTCCCAATAGGTTGGATAATAATTATTTTCAAGATTAGCTTTTTGTGCGTTTATGCCAAGCCCGCTACCGCCAAGAAATTTTGGCAAAGCAGCCGAACATAAAACAGAACAATTTAAGAAAAATAAAGAAAGTAAAAAAGCAAATTTCCTCATATATAAATTATATTAAATATGGTAGTTTTAAGACAAAAAACACCCCGCTCTAAAAAGAACGGGGTGTTAATTTCAAACTGCTTTTTATTAGCGTCTAACAGTTCCTTTGATTATGACCTTTCTATCTTTAGATTCTTGTAATCTATAGTTTGCCTCATCAGCAGCAGGCCAGGCTTTTTTGCCTGCAGGAAGAGGAGGTCTTTGGAAGACAGCATCTCTATCACCAACACCATAGATTGTAACTGATTCTGCAGGGTTAGAAGGATTGGAGATAGTGTTTCTTCTCTTAGGCCAGCTTCTGTATTTAACCCATCTGCTATCAGGGGCAATACCTTGATAATTGCCTAGGCCGTCGCTTGTAGGGGTAATCTGAAGGTCAACACTATGTCTAGCCCATTCGCCTTGAACTTGTCTTGCAACTTCCATAGCTCTATCAAAAGATAATCTCTTATTATTATTTTTGACTTGGCCTTTATCATCGGTTACCGTGGTTTTGGAAGCGTGACCTTCTATGATAGGATTATCACAATCGTGCATAACTTCATAGATCTTTGCAAGCGGTAATTGTTTCTTCAGTTCATATGATGCGTTCCAGAAGAATTCACCTATCAATTGGACTTCACAAGGCCCATAGATAACATCTGTATATTCCGGTTGCGCAGGTTCCTCGCCCGGATCAGGGTTGCAATACGGACAGAGCGGCGTGCCAGGTTGAACCGGTTTAATAGCATTGACATTTGAAGTCAACGGGCTTTCCGGGTCAACAGGAACTGCTGAATTAGGCCCTTCCGTTTGGAATATACCCAAAGCCTTAGCTTTTGCCGCACAGATAGGCGTGCACTCATAAGAGGCATTACCACTTGTCGGTGTTTGCGAAGTGCGGATATGATATTGTTTTCCGTCATCGCCTACAAAGGAAATGCTTGGGTAAACTTGACTGCCAAGATAACATATACCTTCGCCGCCATCACTGCAGAACGGGCAGAGTTGTGCCTGTTCTTCTGGAGTATGGCTTAATAACATATCAACAATATCGCCATCAGGGTTAACTCTTTCGCCTGCTGTGCCATCAGGATTGCGCACATAGATATTGCCAAGCGCTATTGCCTTTTTATAGCAGATCGGAGTTACAGGCAGTTTTATTTCTTGTGGGTTAACAGGGTAAACTTCTGATCTGACATATAAAGTACCAGGTATAGGTGTATCTTTAGGCGTGGTAGGGTTATCCACCTTTATACACGGGCAAGATTCGCCTTGTTTTAACGGATCTACACAAACCAACCCAGTAGCTGGTGCCACTTTTGGTGTTGGGTTGCAGAACGGACAATTGTCAACATAAACACCATGTTGTTTTAGTTCTTTGTCTGTCAAAACAGGCAAGCCGGATACAGGCTCAGTATCGCCAGCATTATTAACAATACTTGCGCCACCTTCTTTATGTTTACAAAGAGGTTCGCACCTTAAAACATTAGTTGAAGCGGATTCATCTTCCACTGGGTCCTTACTTGCTCTAAACAAATAACCGCGGTATTCTACTGCCTTATAAAGTTTGCCGTCTGCATCCAGGCAATATCTTTTATTATAATCAAGGCAGTCATCTGTTTCGCCACAGCCCCAAATATATTTGCAAATACCGGTTGCATAACCTTTATTTGGCAAAGTGTTCATTACGGATTGAAGATCTGTATCATAGACAGGAGTATTTCTGTTTTTGATATCACTGGTCAAATCATCCGTAGTGATCCAGAGAACATAGCCTTTGCCTGAGCGGGCAAGAACTCTACTACCTTTTGCATCATCTTTGATAGTAGAAGATAAACCTACTTTAAATTCTCCAATAAAGGCTGTTTCCGTATATTCGTTGCCATTTTCATCTTTTTTAGTTGTAGATCGTTTTTGGCCTTCCGTTTCACGGCTAAAATCTATAACCTCTTTGATAAGGAAGCCGGATCTTTCGGGAATGGTGGTTTGCTCGCCATTTTTAAAATAACCCGTACTGGCTGTTTCACCGCCTTGGACTTCTTCCATCACTACTGCAATGGTGCGCGGTCCGGGGTTTTTAATGGTAGCACTGATTGCGTGCCATCCGCCAGCATTTTCAATATAAGCCGTAGTTTGATCACAAACTACACCGCTATACGGAGAACTATTAAGAGAAGTTGTGCCGTCTTTTGTATTTATTCTTAACGGAGAAAGTGTTCCCTCCTCAAAGCGATTTTCCGGAACAGGGCAAACGGCAACTTCGTTAAACCTACCCATAGAATTTTTAGGGGTTCTCCATTTTCCGTAAGTTTTTAAGATTTCCTGAACGCGTTTTTCGCTAAGACATTCACCGCGGTCTATGGCATTTTGAATCTTTTGTTCAGCTTCTCTTAAACCTCTATAATAATCGCCAGATTCCCAATAGATTTCTTCTTCGGAGTTATAATCACCTTTTTTGTTCTTATAATCTTCAAGGTTTCTATCAAAAGTGGGATCGGCATTACCTTCCGGGAAGAAGCCAACGCCTGTTGCACCGACTTTGTAAACAACAACTTTCTTCATACCTTTTTCGTAAGGCACTGCGTTTATGCCGGGTATTGCATGGTTAATGGCAAAGGCACATTCCTGATCGCCTTTTTTACCCATTACATAATATCCCATTTTTCTATATTGTTTAACTCTTTCTTTGTTATTTCTTTTTACGCTGATGTTAACTTGCATAGGATCGCCATACATATTAACACAAACAGCAGAGCGTCTGACTTGGGTCATATTTTTTAATTCGCTAAGTTTTAAACCCAAACAGCGTAAGCGGACATCAAGAGCACTCTTGCGAGATGCTTGAGTAGGATAAAATTCTGCATTGGCAGGGCATACCATTCTTAAAGCATCTATGGCATGGTTGGAGGTTTCTTTATCTTTTCCTGTGCCAGTTGTTGTAGAGGCGAAATCTGTTAAATCACCTGCGCAAATTTCTTCGCCAAAACTTGTTCTGCAACAAATATCAACACCACCACCGGGGGAACCTAGAAATTTACCAACGGCAAAATCATTAGAACCGGTAATTAAACAAGAAGCAAGACCGGCGGTAAGTTTAATTAAACTATCAGAGGCCATTTTTTCCCAGTTATAATGCCAAAGTTCCCATCTCATTTGGGAGCGTTTTTGCATCATATCCCACCACCAGGGTTTTAAGGGGCTATGATTCCAATTATTAGCAAGATTTCCACCTGCGCCGGGTCTATTGGGGCCGGCACCGGCAGCTGCGCCTTTAGTATCACCTAAAGGTTTGCCGTCAACATCTTTAAGTTGGGCTTCCATAAGGGCTTGTTTTGCACCCGGGCGGTTAAAAGCGCCGATAGAGCGCGCCGCTTCTGCATACAAGGCATCATTACCGGTTAAATTGCGGCCTTTGCCGGCTGCCTGTAAAGGTTGCAAGGCAACAGGTCTAACACCCGGGCCTTGAACCTTAGGGGCGCCGTCTTTTGCACGGCTGCCTAAAGCCATACTATGCCCGACACCGCTACCTGCACCCGGCGAAACCATTGAACCGGCCCTTAAAGAACCAATTGCCGTAGGTACGCGGTTAACGGAATTGCGGATAGTTCTTTTAACCGTTTTGCCATATCTTGAAGTGGCCGGAGAAGTTGAGTACTCTTCGCTGCCATAACTGGAACGGCTGCTGGAATAGTCGGAAGAACTTTCTTCGCCATCGCCTGCGCCGTAAGTATCAATAGCATCTCTGGCAGAGCCATCTTTTTCGCCGTGGCGGATAATCAAATCTAAAGGATTGCGGAAGCTTGATAAAGCAATTTCCCCTTCAGATGATTCCGGTTTGTTAAAATCTTCTATATAACTATCGCCACCATCGCCCCAGACAACAGACGGAGTATCAACATCCCCCGATTCTCTGCTGAGGAAGGGCAACAAAAGCAAAGCTAATGCTGCCACGATTATAAAGGGCAAGTCCCTTTGCGCACGCTCAAAAAGGGTGCGTTTTGCTTTAACTTCCCCGCCCACACGGGAGGGAATACGCTTGGATAAAGGTAAAGTTTTGCTTTTCTTTAACTTATCGCTAAACGTAAAGCTATCCTTTTTCATAACAATCCTCCTTTTAGTTTACGGACATAAACCACATAAAATGCTCTATGCCCTCTATCTTATATTTTTACTACTCTTACTTCTTTTACTTCTTGGGGCTTTTATCTAAGTCCTAAGCCCCGTTTGCTATGAAATCTGTTTTTATCTCTTATATTAAAGTTTACCTTTTATTTTTCCTTTTACTTTTTAGGCAAACTTGTTATATCAATTATTTTGCCAAAGGCAAAACCTTCTTCAAGTTTTTCAACGAAATAATTATCACACTCATCTGCTGTCCTACACACTTTATCAGCATCGCTTATATCATCATCATCCATAGGCACTTCTCTATCGGCATCTATGGTTGCAAGTTCATCGGCTTCCTCTTCCGAGTAGCCTTGCCTTTTGTAAGATTTAAAAGATCTTTTATAAACTCTTTCCCACTTTCTTAATATTCTTTTATCTTTACCTTCTAATTTAACAATGCCGTCCCTGTCAAAAATACTGATGTTTCTACATTTTATTATCATTACTGCTTGTGGCACACTGGCTAATTTAAGCCTGTTGGCCATTTCATCACATTCTATGAGGGGTTCTTCAAAAACAATACCGCATTGACCGGCAAATCTATTTCTTTGATTTCTTATAGTATTGCAATTTGACTCTAATTCACTAACATAACTATTCCACAAATTCCTTTCCAAAAGAACATTTCTATTACTACCTTTACCAAAACAACTGCCTGGTGTTTGAGGCCTGTTATTAGAAATGCTTTGCATAGCTGTTTTGATTGCCTTAACAGCAGTGTAGGCACTTGCAATAGTTTGTTTATAAACCTCTTTATATCTAGAACATTGTTGCACGCTTTGTGCGCTTTGGTTAAGCGAAATCGTAGGATTTGTAGTGCCACCCATAAGAACGGCGTCTTCATCAGTGATAAGGCTTTGGTCTTGCGGGGAACCGCCATCAAAGGCCGCAACGGCAATATCAGAAGCAGCCGTTGGCAATTTAGCCCCGGCGGCATAACGGCTAAAAAAGAAGGAATTACCCAAATCTTTAAATAAGCCATAAACCGGGCGGCCAATACGCGTATCTGTTCTGTTTAATTCCGGGTTAACTAACCCAAACACACTTGTGCCGGATAGGGCACGCGCAGCCTGGATAATCCTATCATAGGTTGTATCATCTTTTCTTGCTAAAGATAAAATATTACCAGTACCAACGATATTTGAAATATTTGCATCCTTTAAGGCAACTATATTTGCTACATTTTGCAAATCTTCTTTTTTAACAGGACGGCCAAAGGCTTCTGCCTGCTGGCCGGCGGCAGCGGCAAGGGCTTCCATAGCACCGCTATAAGCGGCTTTAGAACTACCGGTAAGTCTTGTTGGATCAAAACCTTTACCAAAGATACTTGGGTCAATAGAATATTCTTTATCAAGAATATTTTTATTAAAGGGTTTTATTTGACCGCCTAAAGATTTTTCCATTTCAAGTGCTTCCTCGGCATTTTTGGCGTAAGCCTCGGCAAGTCTATCAGAAGTTAAAGTGGCAAAAGGCGCTAGCCCGCCACCATAATTACCCAAACCCCTATAACTAAGATTACCGGCGCGAAGTTCGCTAATTTTATTATCCTTTGTACCAAGTGCATAAGAAGCAAAATCTGCCATAGTTAAATTGCGCGTTGCATCGCTATTTAAACCGATAGCCTGGGCAATATAACTGAACCCGGGTATATTTGAAGTAGGCACTACAACAGAAACTATTCCTAAAGTAGCAACCACGCCAAGCCCAGCCAAGACCGCTTTTTTACCTAATGTTAAGCGGTTTTGTTTTGCTGCTTGGTTAACTACTACTTTTGCCTTTTTCATAACTATACCCTTTCTTACAAACTGCTAAAATCTTTGGTTTTGAAAACTGCTTTCCCCAAGTTTGCTTGTTTTTAAAGTGCCAATTTGCGTTTTTTGCTGGGTTGGCTGCTTTGTCGTTCTGGGGGTAAAAGTCTTTGACGACCCAACCCCGCCTGTTGTAGAAATACTTGCAGCTTTTTGCAATTCTTGATGCTGTTTTAAACGCTCGGCTCTTTCCTGTTCTATTAAAGCGCGTTCACGGGCGGCTTGTTCTTCTTCAAGGCGCTTAGCTTCTTTTAAGGCTTTTTCCTTTTCGGCAAGTTTTGCTCTATACTGGGCAAGTTGCTTTTCATACTCTCTTAACTGGGGCTCTGCCTGTGAAGATGCCTTAGCCGAAACTAAATTTTTAAAACCAGGATTTATACCGCCACCTTGATTATAAAAACTTTCATTATAAGCAAGAAGCTCCGGATTATTCCTTGCTATAATAGCAGCCCTATATTGCGCTATTGCTTGCATACACTTTGGGCAATCTTCAACTTTTTTAGGTGCAAAAAAATGCATAAACACACCACATATTACAATATAAAATATCCCGCCAAATAGCATTGTTGTAATAAATCTTCTACCTTTCATAATCTTTTCCCTATTTTAATATTATGACTTTTTAGCTCCAATTATCATTTCCATTATACTCTTGCCAATACCTGATATAGAAGAACCCAGTGCGGACCCAATACCACTACCTGCAGCGGCACCAGCTTCGGCTGCAGCACCGGCAGCACCACCTGCGGCACCGGCAGCAGAACCTATAGAACCGGCAAGAGCACCCAAGAAACTCATTGCCATAAGGCCGTTTAACAAACCAAACAAGGCCCACGGACTCCACATAGAACCTTTACCCGGCAAACCTATACCATTGTTATTATTAGATAATTCTACCATTTGATTTAAGCAATTTGCATAACTAAACTCTCCACCCCACATAAACCCTGATATAACAGCAGCACCTGCCGTGCATATAGCCCCTGCAATTAAATAGCACCAAGGGCCACCCGCTTTTGCTAAAATCACAGCTAAAGATGCCGCAAAAGCAATACCCGCTGCCATCATCATAATTTGCATTTTATTTCTGGCTTTTTTAGCAGCTTCGTTATATTGATTAACAGTATCATCAATTAATTTAAGATCTTTATTTAAACTACTAAGGTCCGGCCCGCCCATATCTTGTAAAGCGGAATTAGCGGCTTTTTGTAAATTTTCACCTGCTAAATTGGCAACTTCGGCTTCTTTGCTTCCGTCAAAAGCGGCAGCGACATCAGCAGCACCTTTTGCAGCATCGCTAACAACGGCATTTTTACCGGACATAGAATATTTGCTTGCACGGCCAAGATCCCCAAGAGATTCATAATTTTGCCCTATTGAAGCACGCCCGATTCTTTTTCCTTCTGCTTCTTTAGAACTACTACCCATAGCCCCAAGTCTGCCGTTTGCACCTTGTAAATTAGGCATATTGGCCTTGGCTAAGGCTACCTTTGCGGAATCTCCTGCGCCTATGCCCGCTTGAGAACCACCAAGCGTGCCATAAGTCATTGATGTTGAACCTGTCGGCAGGCCTTTAATGCCGCTTGCATCTGCCATTTTGCTTGTTTTAAGGGTTGATCTTGCTTGCTCACCAAGGGCCTGACCTTTGGCAATTTTAGCATCTCTTTGGGCTTTAGCAGCGGCGGCATCTTCAGCTGAAACTGCTATATCAACTTTACTGGAAGTGCCCATACCCTCAATTTCGCCTTCGCCATAACCGGTAGAGTTATCTTCAAGGCCGGCATTTTGTTGGTTTTGTGCCACACCGGTGGCCTTTTGCACCCCTGCTCTTCTATTTAAAGCAAGTCTGTCCGCTCCAGTAATGGCAGTAAGCTTGCCCTCTCTAGAACCTTGGGCATAATTGCGAGCGGAAAGTATTTCATCGGCACTTGCCCCTGAATAAGAACTTTCATAGGAGGAATAACCCCTTTCCATAGCATTAGAGGCAAAGCCTTGCTCGCCTTCGCCATCAGAACTAAAATTATTCATTAGGCCAACCCCAACCATCAAAGTTGCCACAGCAATTGCCCCGCCGACAATTGCTTGTTTTGATATTGCGCCTATATTGTTTAGTATTTTTTTCATTTTAATTTCCTCCGTTACCTGCACCTGCAGTCCCTTTGTTCATCGTATTAGCAAATTGATTGATATACTGATTCATTACAGGATTATTTTTTGCTTGATTTATAGCAGATTGTGCTGCCACATAGTCCGCTGCAGTAGGTGTTGTTGCAGTAGTCGTTTTCGTATTAAATTTCGCATCAATTGAAGCTTGAGCATAAGCCTGAGCTATATTTAAACCTGATTGAATAATCTGCTCGCCAAGTTTAAGTAAAGCCGGGCCCCAATAACATTCAAAGGACATTTTATTTTTAGGTTTAGTGCAAGGATCTTTTTCTGTTTCTGTTTTTTCTTTTTCCTTTTCTGCTTCATTTTTTAAATCTTGCAAATCTTTATCGTTTGCCACTTTTTTAAATTCCTCGGCATTAAGTTGCTCGGCAAGTTCATCCATGCCGTCTGTAAGGCCCTCATCTTCTGCCTCAAGATTATTATTTGTAAAAGCATCCGAAGCGGCTTGCGCGGCGATATCGGCATTTTGGCTATCAGCACCTTTTTTACTTTCTTCTATGGCGCGAAGCAAGCCCGATGCCCTGCCCTTTGCCCCTGTGGCAGCAATCAGTTGCTGTGTGCCAAGGGCACCCGTGGAACCTTTTGCATTTGAGCCTGGCTGTCTTGCTTTATCAGGACTTGTCCAAATAGAAGCACTTACCCCACTTGAACCACCGGAAGTTGAAACCATACCCCCTCTTGATAAACTGCCCGGCGTTGTAGCTTGCCTTTGGGTATAAACCGGCGATCTTGAAACTCCTCTTAATTGTTTTTTCTTTTTTACTTCACGCGCTTGTTGATATTCGCTATCTGGAGCAGCGGGCAACCCCTCTTTTTTATCAATTTCTTGTCTTTCTTCTTTTTGTTTTTTATCAAAAAGACCGCCGGCTATTTTTTGCTGGGGAATATCGCTGTATTTTTGCATTTCAAGCAAAACTTTTTCGGCTTCGTCATCAACGGCTAAATCGGCAAGGTCAAAGGCAACACTTTTATAAGCCTTGCCGGAAGCCCTATCTTCATCTTTAGATAAAAGCGGAACTAAAATAGTAATCAAAAATATCACTGATACACAACAGGAAACTATTGTGTAAAGTTTCTTTTCTTGTTTCTGCTCTTTTGTTTTGGCATTTTTAACTATAAGGCCAAAACTTTTTGGTTTTTGTTCTGTCATAATTCACACTCCAACATAATGATAATATATATTATGCAGAAGTGCGTTAAAATATTACTGCAAAACCTTGTACATCAAAGGAGCTTCTTCCTTCTTCGCATACTCATTTATGCTTACCACCTCAATTTTGAGAGGCTTTGCACCAAGCTGTACTTCAATAA
>JAFQAA010000105.1 GCA_017417005.1 Elusimicrobiaceae bacterium
ATTATAACAAATCTTAATTTATAGTCCCATCAAAACTCATTTTTCCTCCTTATTTGACACAACCATATTATAACAAATCTTAATTTATAGTCCCATCAAAACTTCTGTTGAACTTTATCCTAATGCTTCTGAATTATAACAAATCTTAATTTATAGTCCCATCAAAACGGGCCGTTTACCCTAACACTGATTATGATATTATAACAAATCTTAATTTATAGTCCCATCAAAACAAACCTTCCATAGTATTACCAACGTGGGCAATTATAACAAATCTTAATTTATAGTCCCATCAAAACAGGTTGGTCTGAAGGTAGCCTTGCGGATTTATTATAACAAATCTTAATTTATAGTCCCATCAAAACCACTCGTTAAATATAAATTGGCCTAATCAGATTATAACAAATCTTAATTTATAGTCCCATCAAAACCGTCAGATCCGTAAGCATAAAGATAAGCCAATTATAACAAATCTTAATTTATAGTCCCATCAAAACAACTTGGAATAAGTTTTTATCAGTTTTTTCATTATAACAAATCTTAATTTATAGTCCCATCAAAACTCAATATCCGCACGAGTTCGCTCTAAAGCAATTATAACAAATCTTAATTTATAGTCCCATCAAAACATACCCTAACCTCTTTTGTTCCAAGCATCTATTATAACAAATCTTAATTTATAGTCCCATCAAAACTTGTAGTTTGCTGAAATCTCCAAATAAGCCATTATAACAAATCTTAATTTATAGTCCCATCAAAACTCGTTGCCTGCTGTATTGCGTTGCACTTTTCAAATCTTAACTTATTTTTCGGTGCCTAATAGGAACAATATTATATAAGCATTTAGTTTTTAGGGCCAAATCTTACCTTATTTTGATACGCTGAACTTTGGTCAGCGTAAAAATTTTAAAATAAAGATCTATAAAGTAAGCTTTAAATTTTCAAAGAACTTAAATATATTAAACAAATAATGTGAAATCTTGTCAATATTATAAAAAACACCCTTTGCCAAAAAAGCAAAGGGTGTTTTATTTTGAAATAAAGAAATTATCTTTATTTTACGCCGTGCATCCAATGTTGGATTTTGCGGGTCATTATCCACATAATTATACCAAACACGATAGAACCGATTGCCGGCACGGAGAACAAGGTTGTAAGTTTCCAAGTTTCATATCTGCTAGCGAGAAGTCCTGCCAAGATATTACCAAAGAAACTTGCCATAAGCCAAACGCCCATAAATAAAGATAAGAATTTAAGCGGGGCAAGTTTGGTTACCATTGATAAGCCAACCGGGGACAGGCAAAGTTCACCCATAGTGCAAAGCATATAGGTTAAAATTAACCAAATTGCACTTACGGGGCCATCTGTTAAATAGATGCTTGCACCAATTGCGATTACGGCAAATGCTAAACCTTGGAAGAACAAACCAAACCCAAATTTTGTTGGTATGGAAGGTTCTTTATCGCCCATTTTTATCCACATTTTTGCAAAGATTGGGGCTAAAATCATAACAAATATCGGGTTAACAGCCTGGAAATAGGCCGCTTTTAAAGTAATATTATGTCCGAAGATTGTATAATCAAGTTTTGTTGCTTCTAAAGCAAAGAAGTTAAGCGAAGTTCCCGCTTGTTCAAAGAAAGCAAAGAAGAACACGGCAAAAAATACAAAGGTAAATATTGCTTTAATTTTATCCCATTCTTCTTGGGTTAAAGGAGCATCTTGCACATGTTCAACAGAGTTTTTGCTGGTAACGGGGTATAAGCCAATTTCGCCAAGATATTTCTTTTGGGAAACAAGATACCAAATTAAACCGATTACCATACCTATACCGGCTGCCATAAAGCCGTATTTCCATTTATAAGCTTCAAGCATACTAAACGGATCGCTAGGCTCGCCAAAGAAACCGCAAATAAACGGAGCAAAGAAAGCACCCAAGTTAATACCCATATAGAAGATTGTAAAACCGCTATCTCTTCTTGGGTCATTGGGTTCATAAAGTTCGCCGACGATTGTAGAAATATTAGGTTTAAAGAAACCATTACCAATAATAATTAAAGTTAAACCGATTGCTAAAGCAACTCTTGGGTTAATAAGTTCATAAGAAGCAAGAGAAAATTGACCAAGGGCCATAAGCAAAGCACCAATGGTAATAGAGTGGCGTTTGCCGATAAATCTATCAGCCAAATAGCCACCTAAAACAGGGGTCAAATAAACAAGTGCGGTAAACATACCATACACTTTGCTTGCGGCATCTTTAGAAAAGTTAATAACGGCACTTATCATAAAGAGGGAAAGCAAGGCTCTCATACCATAATAATTGAACCTTTCCCACATTTCAACCATAAAGAGCATATATAACCCTTTAGGGTGGCCGTGTCTTGTTACATTACGCGTAGCATCATCTAACATGGATTCCTCCAATCCTAATTATTTGTTTTTTCTCTTTTTTTATTTTAAACAAATAATTTTTACTTTTTCTTTTTTCTTTTTGTTTAAATTTAAAACCCCAAAACTTTTAAATTTTGGGGTTTTAACAAAAATACTTTTTAAAAAATATCAAACCCCAACGCTATCTTTAAGCAAGATAGACCAAATCATAAAGGGGGAATGTTTAATATTTTTTATCATAAAAATATTATACCAAAAAAAGAGGCCTTAGTTTTATATAATTTAGTTATGAGAACAATTTATAAAAACGCAAATATCTTTTTAAACGGCAAATTTAAACTTGGTTCTGCCGTCATAAATAATAATATTTTGGAAGATTTCATTTTTGGCGAAATTAAAAAAAATAAAGCCCAAAAAATTATTGATTTAAAAGGCAAATATTTTGTGCCTAAATTTGTTGAAACACATATCCATGGTGCTTTTGGCTTTGGCGCAGATGGAAATTCTAAAGATTTACTTAATTTATCTAAAAAACTTTTTAAAGTCGGTGTCGGTGCTTTCTGCCCGACCTTATATCCAAGCGCGCCGAGTGAAATGATAGAAAAATTAAAAAGTTTTTCTAGTATTATAGGTAAAGAAAAGGGAACAAGAATTATTGGTTTTCATTTGGAAGGGCCTTTTTTATCACCTCAAAAACCGGGGGTAATGAAGCCGAGGGATATAAAAGAAATTGATATTTCTTTAATTGAAAAATTATATAAAGCAGCAAACGGCAAAATTATTTCTATAACTGCGGCTCCCGAGTTAAAAAACTTTAATAAACTTGCTGCTTGGTGTAAAAAAAATAAAGTTCTCTTGCAACTTGGCCACACAAACGCAACTTACCAAGATATGCAAAAAGCCTTTAAACTTGGCGCAAAACATATAACGCATTTTTTCTTGGCGATGAGTGCCCTTCATCACAGAAAACCGGGCGCCGTCGGTGCGGGTTTAATAAATAAAGATTTTTCTTTGGAACTTTTGGCCGACGGACACCATATTTTGCCGGAAATTATTAAACTTGTTTTTGCCTTAAAAGATAAGAATAAAATTGTTCTAATTACTGATAGCCTAACGCCAAGCGGACTTAAAAAAGGCCTTGCCAACGGCGAAGAAGTTATTTTTAAAAACGGCGTTTTTGTGCGTAAAAAAGATGGCGTTATTGCCGGTTCTACCTTAACTATGCAGCAAGGCATTAAAAATTTAATAGCCTGGGGCATTGCGCCCGAAGTTGCTTTTTTGTGCGCTACAACTAACCCGGCAAAACTTTTTAATGCACGCGAGGGCTTCTTTAAAAAAGGCCAAAAAATAACTTTTAATATTTTTGATAAAAAATTTAATTTAGTCAAAATTTAAAATTCTGTCAATTCAAAAGGGCCGCTGTGGCGGGCTTTGGGTAAGATTATTAAATTTTCTTCTTTAGTCCACATTTTGCTTAGTTTAATTGGAATAACTTTATCCTTTACGCCGACATAATGCTGCTGTTCTACTTCAGGTAAAGCTTCTAAATCAAGTGATTTTGTTAAAGGGGCAAGTTTTAATTCTTCAGTCCAGGTTTTATGGTTTAAAAGACCGGCCAAGGTTATCCATTTTTTAATTTCGATTTCCGGATAGTTTTTTATAATTAAACCGGAAAGAAGTGCCCCGCCTGAATAGGCTATAAAAACAACTTCTCTATCTTTGACAATTTGCTTAACTATAAGTGCGGTATCAGCCATAATTTCAGGTGAAAAGCGGGCAATAGTCCAGTTTTCCTGCGTGCAATTTTGTTTTTTTATATATTGGCAAGGGCGCGCAAGATAAACAACATTTTTATTTTTATTGTTAAAAGCAAGTTCTCTAAAAAAACTACTTTTTGGTGTTGGATCTTTTGTAGGGTTGCCTTGATAATTAAAAGCGTTGCCGTCGCCTTCCAAAAAAATATAAACGGGTGCTTTATCATCAGTTATTTTTTGCCAGGTAGCAAGGGTATAATTTTTTGCTTTCATAGGTTTAAAAGCAAATTCTTGCGGGGTTTTAAAAGTTGCGCACGCACTTAAAAAGATAAAGAAAATAAATAAAAAATATTTCATAAAAATATTGTATAAAACCCGCCCCCAAATTTTTGGGAGCGGGTTCTGTTTTTGGTGTCCATTGACACAGCCGTTTTTGTTTTAGAAGCAATATTTCACACTGAAAGAAGCAGTGTGGTTATAATAATCGCTTCTAAATTGTCCGTCATAACTTACGGAAAGTTCCACATTATCCGTAAGGGCGGTTAAAACTTTTAAGCCTGTTTCAATGCCAAATTTTTCAAGTTGTTCGGTTTTAACGCTATAAGAATTTAAACCTGTGGAAACATTTAAGTTATCGCCGTCTTGCATTAAATCACACACGGCGGCAAGTTTAAATTCCGGTTTAAGTAAAATAGAACCTGTTTTGAAGTTCTGTCCCACTTTTGCGCCAAGAACAGCGGTTAAAGTTTGGTCTTTTGAAGAAGATATTTTTTGTCCGAATCCATCTTTATAGGAGGCTTGGTCTGCAAAAACATAGCTGGGAAGTAAGGTTTGCGTCAAAAGAATAGCAGCAATAAATGTTGCTATTTTTGTTTTCATCAAACTTTTCTCCTAAAGTTATTGCAAGTAAAAAAGTTTTTAGGTAGGCTTTTATGGGGCTTTTAAACTTGACTTTGTTATTATAACAAATAAGTCAAGGTGGTTCTATAATCATTTTCTATAGATAAAGTAATGGTATTTTGTTATTTAAAAAAATAA
>JAFQAA010000106.1 GCA_017417005.1 Elusimicrobiaceae bacterium
CATAACACACCCCTGCCTTACTTTAGTTATAGTATAACTGATATTTGTTATTTTTTCAAGAGGTATTTATAGAATAAATCGTTTTGCGAGGATTTTTTTATTTTTCCCTTTACCCGTTTGCTTGGTTCTTGGCGATATGGAGTGTTTGCAAAATTGAAATATTTTTCTGTTCTAACAAGCCGACTATGTCCGAGTAAGAAAGCAAATTTTCTCCTTTAAGAATTGCTTTCTTACGAGTTAGCGGCTTAGATAGAAAAATATAATTTTGCACGAGTTTGAGCCAAAACCAAGCAAACAAAAATTTGACAAACCATTAACCACAGCAAAGTAAACAAGATAATAAAAGAATATAAATTAAAAATAGGTGGAGATTCCCGACAAAAACACTCGGGAATGACGAATAGAATAGAGCATATCGTTTTGCGAGTATTTTTGTGTAAATTTTAATTAGCTTTTTCTATCAGAAAAAGCGTTTCTTTCAAACAAGGTATACCTCGCAGGGGGGCAACCCCATGTATCCGAAGTTTGAAAAAAATTAAAATTTACCAAAAAGCCGAAGCACAATAAAAAAGCCCTCCTTTTGAGGAGGGCTCTTTTATTGCAAAGAAACCTATTTAAGGTGCTTGCTGATAAGAGAGGTCATTTCAAACATATTAACTTGGTTTTTACCGCCGAAAATCGGTTTCAAAACTGCATCTGCGTTAATATTGCGTTTGTTTGTGCTATCTTGCAAGTTGTTTGTTTTAATATAAGCCCAAACCTTTTTAACGACTTCGGTTCTCGGTAAGGGTGTTGTGCCTGTAACTTTTGCGAGTTCTGCGCTCGGGGTTAAAGGTGTCATAAATTTTGCATTTGCTTTTGCCATAATATTTTTTCTCCTATATATTTTTTATAATTTTCAAAAACATCTTAAACTAAGCAATTTTAGGTGCTGCGTCTAAAATATCTTGGGAGCAACCATCTTTAAACTTTTCAAAGTTTTTAACGAAGGCTGCCGCTAGTTCTTTGTATTTTTTGTAGTATTCTTCTTTATCTTTCCAAGTATTTGCGGGTTGCAAAATGGAAGCATCAACGCCTTCACACTCGGTTGGAATTTCAAAGCCGAACACATCATCTTTTACAAATTTTACATTATCTAGTTTGCCATGTAAAGCAGCATTTAACAAAGCTCTTGTATGTTTAATGCTGATTCTGGAGCCAATGCCATAAGGCCCGCCGACAAGCCCTGTGTTAACAAGCCAGCAATTTACATTATACTTTTCAATTCTTTCTTTAAGCAAGTGGGCATAGGTGGAAGGGTGTAAAGCCATAAAAGGCCCGCCAAAACAGGTGCTGAAGGTTGTTTGCGGTTCTTTTACACCTTTTTCCGTGCCGGCAACTTTTGCGGTATAACCGCTGATAAAGTGATACATTGCCTGTTCCTTAGAAAGTTTTGAAAGCGGCGGCAAAACACCAAAAGCATCATAAGTTAAGAAAATAATATTCTTTGGATGTGGCCCTTTTGCACCGGAAACGGCATTATCAATAAATGTTAAAGGATAACTGGCGCGGGTATTTTCGGTTAAAGCGGCGCTATCTAAATCTAAGGTGCGGGTATTGGAATCAAAAACCACATTTTCAAGCAAGGTGCCAAAGCGTTGGGTTGTAGAATAAATTTGCGGTTCGGCTTCTTTTGAAAGTTTAATAACTTTTGCATAGCAACCGCCTTCAAAGTTAAAGACACCTTCTGCGTCCCAGCCGTGTTCATCATCGCCGATTAAGCCTCTGTGTGGATCAGCAGAAAGCGTGGTTTTACCTGTGCCGGAAAGGCCAAAGAAAACAGCACTATCGCCCTTATCGCCAACATTGGCCGAGCAGTGCATTGTCATAATGCCTCTTTGCGGTAAAAGATAGTTCATAACGGTAAAAATAGATTTTTTAGATTCACCTGCATAAGCAGTGCCGGCAATAATAACCATTTTCTTTTTAAAGTTAATTAAAATTGCGGTTTCGCTTGCGGTGCCATCGGTTGCGGGATCGGCTTTTAAACCGGGTAAAAAGACAACCGTAAATTCCGGAACGATTTTTGTAATTTCTTCTCTTGAGGGTTCAATAAACATATTGCGGGCAAAAATATTGTGCCAGGCATATTCGTTAATAACGCGGATAGCAAGGCGGGAGTTTTTAGCCGCACCTACATAGGCATCCCTTACAAATAAATCTTTATCTTCAACATATTTTTGGGCTTTTTTGAAAAGGCTTTCAAAGTGTTCTTCGCTAATACCTTTATTGCCTTTATGCCACCAAATAGTGTTTTTGGTTTCTTCGGTTTCTACAAAAAATCTATCGTTTGGTGCGCGGCCGGTTAATTTGCCGGTTTCAACGCATAAAGCGCCCCCATGGGTGATATTACCTTCCCCTCTTTTTAAAGATTCTTCAGCAAGCGCTTCGCTTGTAAGATTCCAATAAATTGTTTTGTTTGTTTTTAAGCCCGAGTTTTCAAAAGCATATTCACTTTTGAGGGCATTTGGGTCAATCTTTGTCATTTTTTTTACCATTCCTTCTTTATAATTTTATTTCCAATTTTTAGTTCGCCTGTGGAATTTTTATCAAGAGCCCATTTAATTCTCCTGATACCTTCCACAATATTTTCCTTACCGGCGCAATAGCTGATTCTTAAATAGCCATCTACACCGAAAGGCGCGCTTGGCATTGTTGCCACCAAAACTTTTTCAAGTAAGAAAGCAGACAATTCAAGCGAGCTTTTATTATAATAACTAAAATCTACCAAACAATAAAAAGTGCCGTCAGAAACATTGGCTTTTATGTTGGGAATTTGTTTTAACTCGCCAAGCAAAATATCTCGGTTTGTTTCAAGAGTTTTTTGCAAAGTTGTTATAAAATCTTTATCTTCCTTTAAAGCGGCCAAAGCACCTGTTTGGCTTAGATCGCTGGTGCAAGAAGTTGTTTGCGCTTGCATACGCCCCATAGCTTTAATCATTTCCGTATTAGTGCAAACTGCCCAACCAATTCTAAGACCGGTTAAACCAAATAATTTTGAAACGCCGTTAATGGCAACAATATTATCCGGATTTTTTGCATAGGCAAAAGGGCTTGGCGCTTTTTTACCGCCAAAAACAAGTTGGTGGTAAATATCGTCAGTCATAAGCCAGATATTTTTTTCTTCACAAAGTTCAACTAAATTTTTAATAAAATCAGCTTCAAATAAAATACCGGAAGGGTTATTGGGGCTGTTAAACATAATGGCTTTTGTTTTGGGAGTTATAGCAGCCTTAATTTCTTCAAATTTAACTTTAATGCCTTGGGCAGGCTTAACAACAACAGGAGTTGCGCCGACAAGTTTAACCATTTCAGGATAGCTTACCCAATAAGGAGCGGGAAAAATAACTTCATCGCCGGGGTTTACGGCACATAAAAGAAAATTGTAAATTGCCTGTTTTGCACCGCCAGTAATAATAACATTGGCCTTAGAAACTTGCGCGCCATATTGTTCCTTAGTATAGGCACAAACGGCTTCTTTTAATTCCGGCAAGCCAGAGGCAGGAGAATATTTGATTTTGCCGCTTTCAACTTTTTTAAGCATAGCTTTAACTGCACCTTGTGGGGCAAGTTCAACCGGCTCACCGCCACCTAAGTGCACAATAGGCTCGCCCGCTTTTTTAAGTTCTGCTGCTTTGGCATTTAATTTTAAGGTTGGCGAATCGCCAATAACACCGGATAAAATACTTAACTTCATTTTTTACCACCTGTTTTTGTAATATACTGCCTTTTTGATATTATACCTTATATTTTTTGTGCTTTACAATCTTGCCAAAGATAATATAAAATAAAAGATATGAAAAAAACTATCTCTTTAATGTTTGTTTTTATTGTGTTTTATCTTGGATTAATGTATTTTCTGGAAAAGAAATACAATTATCCTTGGGCTATTGCAAAAGTTCCGCAAAGTGCTAATATAAATGATGCACCAAAGGATAATTTGGCAGATTTATCCGTGCAAGATTCCGTTATAGAGCAAGGTATTTTGCCATCAGAAAACAAAAATTATCTTCATCAAGATTTGGAAGCAATAACCAAAGAACAAAAAAATACCGAAATTAAGGAAAATCAGGATAAAACAGAAGTAGAAACCCTTACAATAGAGCAAACTCCACAAACAATTAAGATAGAACAGGTCAATATTGCCGAACCGCCACAAGAAGAAACCTTGCCAAGTGCAAATGTGTCGCAAGAAAGCGTTGCCCAAGAGCCAAACTCCATACAAAAACCTTTAACTTTAAAAGAACAATTTGAAGCAAAAGATTTAGTTGATATTGAAACTTTACCTGTTAAAATTTTTTTAGATTTAAGATATGCTACCGAAAATAATTTTACTGGTCAAAAACTTTATAAAAAAGCAAAATGTTATTTAAAAAAACCGGCAGCAAAAGCCCTTGAAAAAGCCGCAAAGACCGCTTTACAGGCAGATAATCCTTTTTATTTGTGCGCTTATGATTGTTATAGACCTGCCAGCGTGCAAAAAATACTTGTTAATAGCACAGACCAAGCAGGTTTTGTATCAAGAGTATCAAATCACTCAAGAGGTATGGCTATTGATATAGGCCCTTGTGATGAAAACGGAGAAGCCCTTTTAACACCTACGGAGTTTGATACCTTTTCCCCCCTTTCTGCCGCTTATACTTATGATGACTCTATACCACAAGTTGCTATTGAAAACCGAACTGCTTTGCAAAAAGTTATGAAAGAGGCCGGTTTTTCAACCATATCAAAAGAGTGGTGGCACTTTGATTTTAAAGATGCAAAACAGCAGGAAGTTTTAAATATAAAGTTTTAAAATATCTTAATTTTACCCTTTCGCGCCTATAGTTCAATGGATAGAGCGTCGGCCTCCGAAGCTGGAGATGTCGGTTCGACTCCGACTAGGCGCATTTTTTACTTCGTCTTGTAAAATATTTTTATTTAGCACAAATTTTTTACCGCAGCTTTTGCATTAGCAGAGCACATATTTTTGCAATGATTTTGCGTTTAGAGTAGGCAGAAAAAGCGACGCATTTTTGCAAGGATTTTTGAGCAAATTTTAATTAGCTTTTTTCTATTCAGAAAAAAGCGTTTCTTTCAAACGAGGTATACCTCGCGGGGCGGCAGCCCCGTGTATCCGAAGTTTGAAAAAAATTAAAATTTACCAAAAAGCCGAAGCAAAAAAATTAGAAGACCATCTCCCAGGGACGAGTAGTCAAAACAAATTTAACGCGTCTATTACAGGCGCGGGCTTCGGGACTATCAGATTTAACTAAAGGATGATGCTTGCCATAGCCATAGGTTTTAATAGAATCAGCGTAAACATCACGACTGACAAGATAACTTTTAATGGCATTGGCACGCGCACTTGAAAGCCAATCATTATATTCATCGCTGCCGACTTCATCGGTGTGGCCTTCAATAATAAGTTTAAACCTTCTATCAGAGGTCATTATCTGGGCAACTTTATCTAAAACTTCATAACCGCTTGGCAAAAGAACAATGCCGTCAAATTCAAAATCAACACTGGGTATTTTGCGAGATTTTATAATATCTTCCACGCTTTGTTTGCGTAAGCGGTCTTCATCTGCGCGCTCAGGGCAGATTGCACTTAAGGTAAATTTATCATTAACGCGGCCTTCCTTTTTGCCGGAATTAATACAGCCGACACACAAAACACTTAAAACTAAAACTGAAAGAACTGAAATTTTCATAAAAAATCCTCCGATATTTTTATTATACAAAAACTAGCAAATATAGCAAAACTTTTATTTTAATTTTTTTGTCAAGTTATCCACATTTTCAAGGGAAATAGGTAAATTTTTAATAAAATCCACAAAATTTCAAGGGCTTTAGACCTATTGACAATTAACATTATATAAGGCTGTGGATAACCCTGTTTTTATGTGGATAACTAAATTTTAGCGATAAAATAAATACTCTATTTTAAAAACATTTACAGAGCTATGTTTTACCTCTGAAAAACAAATAACAAATTTAATAAATAAAATAAAAAAGACACTAACTATATTTTGTTAAATTTTTTGTGGATAAGTTGGCTAAAAAAATTAGAAATTTATAAAAAAGTTATATTCTAAGATATTTTAGGACAAAGTTATCCACATTTTTGACTTATTTTGCTATTTTAACTTTTTTAGACCATTTTTTGCCAACAAAAACACCGCTTATTTTAATTTTTAAGGGTTCTTGAAGCAAAGTTTTTAGGTAGCCTGTTTCTGCTTCATAAATTAAAACTGGCGGTGCAAATTTAAGTGTGGTTGGCATAAAATCTAAAAAGCCATAACTTGTTTTAACCTGTAAATAAAAGGGCGTTTGCTGCAAAATTTCTTTTGGCAAAACGGGTTTTATTTGCTTTATTTCAGGCAAGGAATTTAAAAAATATCTTAAATCAAATTTTTCAAAGGAGTTTTCCCCCGAAATTTTTAAAAAGAAATTTTGCAGCGGCTTTAAACCTTTTGCCATAAAAAGATTTTGCAAATTAACAATATTTTCCCTCTGAGAAAAAGCAAAAAAGCGAAGGCCATTTTTAAAAGAATTATTAAAGGCAGGCAGGCTTGTTGTATTATCTAAAATAAGACCAAGATTAAAAAAATAATTTGCCTCTTTTTGTATAGAATTTAAGGCAAGCAAAGCAAAATTATTTCTGGCAAGGATTATTCTTTTTGAAGGTTCACTAATACTTTTATAGTTTAAAGCAAGAAAAGCAAAAATATCTTCTATAAAAGCATCAAATTGCTCCTGGGAAAGAATATTATTTTTAAATTTAACGGAAGCTATTAAAGTTTGGGGATTGGTTTTTACTTTGCCATAAAACATCTGCCTTAATTGTTCTATATTATATTCCTTAGTATCTAAGATAAGAACTAAAGGGGCGCGTTCAATAGTATTATAATTTGCAGGATAAAGAATATTAATTTTTGCTTCATTAGAAGAATTAACTACTTTAAACCCGCTGATAACTTCCCCCTGTTCTTTAATGGCAATACGCATATTATCAGCAGCAAAAAGTGCCGTAAAAGCAAAAATAAAAAAAGAAAAAACACACAAAAATTTCTTCATATTTACCCCTTTATTTAATAAGCAAGCTAATATCTTTTGCGCCAATACTATGGGTTAAAGCACCCATAGAAATTACATCAACGCCCGTCTTACAATATTCTTCTAAATTATTTTGATTAATACCGCCGGAAGCCTCAACTATAGCTTGCTTATTTATAACTTTTAACATCTTTTTTATTTCGCTAGGCCTCATATTATCAAGCATAATAATATCGGCCTTGGCAAGCAAGGCTTCTTTAACTTCTTTTAAATTTTTTACTTCAACTTCAATTTTTGGCGTGTGGCCGATAGCCTTGCGAATTTTCAAAACAGCCTGCCTTATGCCACCGACCGCTGCAATATGATTATCTTTTATTAAAACTCCGTCCGATAAACTCATGCGGTGGTTTTTGGCACCTCCAACTCTAACGGCATATTTATCAAATTTGCGCATACCTGGCAAACTTTTGCGTGTATCAACAAGCATAACGCCGTATTTTTTGGCAATTTTATTTAACTCACCAGCTTTAGTTGCAATAGCGCTCATCCTTTGCATAAAGTTTAAGGCGGGGCGTTCGGCTTTTAAAATGCTTAAAGTTGTGCCTTTAACTTGCGCAATAACTTGGCCTTTTTTAACTTGCATTCCATCAGTTTTTAAAATTTTAAAATCAATTTTATTATCCACATATTCAAAAACTTCTTTTGCAACAAGAGTGCCGCAAACTATCATATCTTCTTTTGCTATAAAAAAGGCGGTGCTTTTATCTTTTTCGCTAAAAATATTATCGGAAGTTATATCGCCAAGCCCCATATCTTCTTCTATGGCAAGCTGAATAATTTTATCTATCATTTTTTTGCTCCTTTAAACATTGCATTAATTGATTTTAAAGCCTGCTGGGCAATTATATCATCAACTTTTACTTCTGGAACGCTGGTATCATCTTTTAAAATTTCCAAAATATCTTCAAGTTTATTTAACTTCATTTGAGCGCAGGTTCTGCCAGTAGGCAAAAAAGTTTTTGTTGGATTTTGTTGTTCCAAAACGGCAATTATACCGCGCTCGCTTAAAACAGCAAAAATAGCGGCGGAACTTTCATTAACATATTTGAGCATTGCACTTGTGCTACCGCAAAAATCAGAGGCTTGGCAAACTTCTTTTCTACATTCCGGATGGCAGATAATTTTTGCCTGCGGATATTTTTGTTTTATTACTTCAATATCTTTTAAAGTATATTTATCGTGCACGCAACAAGTGCCACCGGCAGCAATAATTTCTTTATCTATGCCTTTTGCCTTTAAAAAAGCTTCAATATTTTGCGCCATAAAAATATCCGGCAGAAAAACAATTTGCTTGCTTGGACTAGCAGCCACAATATCAAAAACATTGGCAGAGGTTACGCAAATATCGCACAAAGCTTTAACTTCGGCCGTGCTGTTTATATAACAAATAAACTGAGCTAAAGGATATTTCTTTCTTAAATCTTCAACTTCCTTAGGTGTAATACTTTGGGCTAGCGAACAGCCGGCATAAGTCGGTGGAAGAAAAACTTTTTTGGAAGGGTTAACAAGTTTGGCTGTTTGCGCCATAAAACTTACCCCACAAAAAATAAGAATATCCTGGCTTGCCTGGGCGGCCTTTTTGCTAAGGCCATAAGAATCGCCAATCTCATCACTTACGCCAAAAATAATTTCCGGCGCGCAATAGTAATGGGTCAAGATTAAAGCATTTTTTTGCTTTTTAAGTTCATTTATTTGACTTGTTAAAGGGGCAAGTTTTTTGCAATAAGCTAAAGAATATTTTTGCCCGTCTGGACGGGTAATCTGCCCTAAAGATTTATATAATCTTTGTGCTTCTTGCTCAAGCAAATTGTCAGTCATAAAAATTTATGCTCTAGTTTACTTTGATTGCTACAGGTTGTTTTGCCGGTTTAGCTGTTGTGTTATTAACAGAAACATTGGTTGTTTTTGTTGTTATTTTAATTTGTTCGGCATAGGGAACTTCGCTTTCATAATCATATTCCGGGGCAACAAGCAAATCAAATTCTTCATCATAAACAACATTTTTGGAATTCATTATGCTGCCACTATTTTGATTTTGAGAAGATGCGCACCCTAAAACAAATAAAGTGGCAAGTATTGCTAAAAAGTATTTCATAAGACCTCCATTATCTATATTTATATTTTACATTATAACAAGGATATTTTGTATTATTTTTTTGCTATAATCAAATTATGAAAAAACTTTTTAATCTAATGGCTGTTATATTGCCCCTGTGCGCCTGCGCAGGGATGAGTTCGTTTGACGGAAATTCTACAAAACAATGGATAAATATAGAATCTTCCAAGCAAGACCTTGAGGGCAAAACTATTGATGTTTGCTATCGTTTAGATGTGCGTTTTTCCCCCCAGGAAGTAACCAAAAGATTTGACACCGATAAAGCTTGTATCACAAAATGCTGCTGGTATAGCGATACAAAACAAATCACTTTAAACTTAAATACTGATTTTGCCAGTGAACTTGCCCAAACAGGCCAGGCAAATAAATATACCCTAGATACCTTAATATTTAACATCAGATATTCAAACTTGCTTAATACCATCCATGCGGCCCTTAAACCTGCTTCTGTATTACGCTCTGATGGTTTAATAACGCTTGATTATACCTTAGTAAATGATGATAAAAGTTTGCTAAAAATAGACCTCGGCGATTTAAAAGTGCATGACTATTCCAATGCTGAAGACGGGCATAAAGGAACCTACCTCTTTAAAGATGAAGAAGAAGCTATGAAAGAACACGAAGCAGCCCTTAAGGAACTTAGGGAAATGGCCGAATATCAAAAAGTTGATACCGGTTTAACCCCCGGGGAAAGAGTTGTTGAAAAAACAAATACCATAATTGAAGAAGAAACAATTAATTCTAAAAACCAAAAAACTATTATTGGGACTTTGCAAACAAGAGAAACTTTAGAAGCCCAGCAAAAAGCCCTGCAAAACCAAAATGCAAAAACCCAGGAATATATACAAAGCGAAAATGTCTTTTATACAACGGAAGTCTATGATTTAAATGATCCCGTGCAACGCCAACAACTTTTAGAAAAGAAACTTACTTACGAAAGAAACCAAGCCGTTGCCTTGTTAAAGCAATTTTACGAGAAAGATATTGACGAATATATCCGCACTATTGATAAAGCCATGGCGGCAAAAGGCTATGTTCTGCTTGCTAATGATAGAGAGTGGAAAGCTACTAAAGTCGGATATCCTGTTTACCGCGTTTCCTGTAATGTTAACGGAAATTTAGGCAAAACGCAAAACTCTATGAGAAGTTATCTAATACCTTGCGGTGTTTATGAAATTGACCTAGACGAAAAAAGCATTGCCCCCAAAGATATTACCGCAATAACTATTATAAATAAAGATTATTTATATTAGCCTTTTAGAATAATCGCTAAAAACCCCGTTGCTTTTTTATTTAGCAACGGGGTTCTATAATGAAATTTTACTGAATCACTTTACTCCAGTATTATATCAGTAGGTTCTGGCTCTATCGGTTCAGAGAAATTATTAGGATCACTCCACTCGCCCCAGATTTTACAATTCAAGCCTTCTATCTCAAGACAAGTTCTTGTTGTACCATTATTATAATCTTCTTGGGACATTTCATCATAAGCTAAACATTCTTCATTAGAAACATTACTTCCAGAACAACTTGCACTTGTATAAGGGCTATCCCAATCTTGAGAATAACCGAACAAACAAGTTCCACCGACACATTCATTATAATGATATTCCCCGGTTACCATATTCTCTGTAAAGCAATTAAATCCACCAAAAGTAAAAGTATTACAATAATGGTTAATATCCCCTTCTATATGCCCTTCTTGGCAATAATTATTTTTACAAAACTGATAATCTATAACTCCATTTTTCACTCCACACGAGCCACTATTACCTAAGACAATAGATTCAAAATCATACCCGGCAATAGCATTTATTTCGCCATTACAAGGGACTACAGGTGCATAATCTTGCCCTTCTTCTAAGTGTAAATCAATACAAGTTTTGTTTGTTATCGGGCGGCAATATAGCTTGTTTGTTTTATAATCTACCGATAGTTCATATTTTTTATCTTCATCAACATTTTTGCGTGTTGCCAAAGCTACTTCTTTATCATCACCATATACTCTATAAGTAAAATATTCGCTTTCAAAGGTGCTACCCGTTGCTCTTTGCCCAGTTGCTTCATCTCTTAAAGATATATCTAAATTGCCTACATTATCCGTATAATGCGCTGTGCCAAGTTTTTGTGCGTTTTGCGCCTTTGCTATTGAGGCAAGGTTTGCCATTGGGCCGGAAGCCCTGCTCTTTTCCACCGCTCTATTATAACTTGGCAAAGCA
>JAFQAA010000016.1 GCA_017417005.1 Elusimicrobiaceae bacterium
TCTTAAACAAATAAAAATTATTCTCTTCATTTCTATCGTCCTTTTGCATTTTTATACTACTCTATATTTTATATGTTATCAGCTTTTTTACTTTTTCACAAGGGCTTTTAGACCCATTTATTTATGGGCCTAAAGTCCTAGTCTTACTTTTATTTTAGGGAAGGTTTTAATTATTTTTTAATGCAAACCTATTTTGCATTTGTGGTCTTTTTCGTGTTTTAAAAAAGATTCTTTTTCTTGTTCTTTATACTCGCTTGTGCGGGCAATCAAATTATCAAAATCTATATTTGTTGCTTCAAACATAGGACCATCAACACAGGCAAATTTTGTTTGCCCGTTTACAATAACACGACAGCAACCACACATACCGGTCCCATCAAGCATAATAGGGTTTAAACTGGCATAAGGTTTTATGCCAAGTTCAACCATAAGTTTTGAGGTCCATTTCATCATAGGTATAGGGCCAATAATAAAACCGGCATCAATTTTTATGCCTTTTTCGTGTAAAATTTTTATAGCATCGCTAACAAGCCCTTTTTGACCAAGCGTTCCATCATCAGTAGTAATAATAATTTCATCACTTACTTGACTCATTTTTTCTTGTAAAATAACAAGTTCTTTTGTGCGTGCCCCAAGCACACTGATAACTTTATTTCCGGCTTGTTTTAAAGCTTTTGCAATAGGGTAAACTTCCGCAATACCGACCCCTCCTCCAACAACAACACAAGTGCCGTAATTTTTAATTTCAACCGGTGTGCCAAGAGGCCCTGCAAGAGAGGTAAATTTATCCCCCGTATTTAAACTATTAAAAAGAGCCGTACTTTTGCCGATAGATTGAATAATCGCCGTAATTGTGCCTTTTTTAACATCCCAGTCAACTAAGGTAACGGGCACTCTTTCGCCAAGTTCGCCGTAGCGTAAAATTATAAACTGGCCTGCTTTGGCAGATTTTGCAATAAGGGGCGCATAAATTTCAAACTGGCAAACCACATTTGAAAGAGATTTTTTATTTACAATTAAATTGTTTTGCATATTATTTTCCTTTTGGAGTTTGAGTTTTTAAATAACTATCAATTTTGCCTGCCGTTTCAAGACCATCTTTCATTGCAAGAAGAACCGTTGCCCCGCCACGCGTGATATCTCCTCCGCCGAAAACACCTTTTATGCTGCTGTTTCCGTCTTCATCAAGTAGCATTGTTCCGCGTTCGGTCATTTTTAAACCGGGTGTAGTTTTGGCAATTATCGGGTTTGGTTTTTGCCCTATTGCAACAATAATACTATCAGCCGGTATAAGAAAATCGGAATTTTCTATAGCGATAGGTTTTCTTCTTCCTTTTTCATCGGGCTCCCCGAGGCGTGCTTTTAGACATTTTAAGGCTTTAACATGGCCTTTATCATCAGTAAGAACTTCTTTTTGAATAGTTAAAAATTGAAATTCAATACCTTCTTCCATAGCATTTAAAACTTCTTCTTTTCTGGCGGGCATTTCTTCCTGGCTTCTTCTATAAACAACGCTTACCTTTTCAGGTCCAAGTCTTTTAGCACACCTTGCTGCATCCATTGCGCTGTTTCCGCCCCCAAGGACAATAACCTGTTTACCTATTTTTATAGGTGTATCAGCCTTGGGGAATTTATATGCCTGCATTAAATTAACCCTTGTTAAAAATTCATTTGCGCTATAAACGCCGACGGAATTTTCCCCCGGGATACCGGCCATTGTCGGAAGCCCAGCCCCACTACCTATATAAACGGCATCAAACTCTTCAAGCAAATCTTTAATGCTTGTTGAAGGCCCAATTAAAATATCTTGCCTAAACTCAACCCCCATTTCTTCAATAGTTTTAATTTCGCTATTTATAACTTCTCTTGGCAATCTAAAAGAAGGTATCCCATATCTTAAAACACCGCCAAAAGCGTGCAAGGCTTCAAACACAACAACTTTATGGCCCAGTCTTCTAAGCTGCGCCGCACAAGCAAGCGAAGATGGCCCTGAACCTATACAGGCAATTTTAAAACCTGTTTGTTCTTTGGGCTTTGGGGCATTGATAAGGCCTTGTTTTCTTGCTTCATCTGCGGTGTATCTTTCCAAAAGGCCAATAGAAACCGGACTAAATTTTTCTTTTAAAACACAAGCACCTTGACAATATTTTTCTTGAGGGCAAACTCTGCCGCAAATAGCTGGCAAAAGGCTGGTTGTCATAATAGCCTCTATTGCACTTTTTATATCTCCTTTATTTAAAGCGGCAATAAAAGTGGGTATTTTTACTTTAACCGGGCAAGCTGCCTGGCAGCGCGGTTCTTTACAATTTAAACAGCGGCTTGCTTCTATTTTTGCTTGCTCAGGGGTTAAACCTTGGGCTACCTCGTCAAAATTTTTAATTCTGTCTTTAGGTTCTTGGCGCTGGCCTTCTTGTTTTGGCAAAGTGGGATTTGGCATTTTTTACCTCTCTAAATTAACCTAGCAAATTCAAGTTTAATTTTGCACACAAAGTTTGAATAAGCTGGTGCTTTTGTAAAGTTTCCGGCATAAGTTTATATTTTGTAAAAACAATATTTTGCGCTCTATATAATTTAACAGGCAAGTTATAGGTTTGGATAAAGTTTAAAAAATCTACCATAACGGAAACTCTTTCTAAATCGGAAAAATCATTAACAAAATTATCTAATAATAAATCTAGTCGTTTAGTTAAAATATTTTCCACGCTGGAAGCTTCTATAGCAGCGTGATTTTGCTGTAAAAGATTTAAAATCTTAACAACCTTTTCTTTATTTAAAGGTTCTTTTTGCAATTCTTCCTTTAATTCAAAATTTAAAGCAAATTCTGATAGTCCTAAAAATAGTTTTGGCATATGCAAACCGACATCGCGGATATATCCCAAAACAGCATGTTCCTTTTCAAACACATTAATAAAACTGGAACGAATCCTGCGCTTTGCTTTTTCTATGGAATTTGCCAAAATTTGTTTTTGTTTATCTTTTAACAAATATCTTATATCAAGAACATCAACAAAAGAACCTTTTATCAATTTTTTACATTGTTCAATTTCATTAAAAGAAAAAAGTTCTTTTATTTGATCCAAATTATCCGTTAAGCCATAAATAGCGCCGCCCAAAATATCAGGCCCGCCAAGGTGCAAAACGGCAAAACTAACCTTGCGGGTTTGACAAGTTAATTTTGAAAAAAACATAGCATACCCCGTTACTAAACGGGCCGATTCCTGATGATTAACCTCAACCTTAGGTTCACGGACTTCATAAAAATAAATTTCATTATCAAATGAAGCCTCGTCCAACAAATAGGAAACAGCATAATTTATGGCAACTTTCCTAAGCCCGATAGACATTGGCAAAACAAATTTATTATAGATATTTGCTCCGTCTTTATGCTCCATAATATTGCTTGGTGCAAGCGCAAGAAGATTAACAAAATCTCTTTCAATATCTTTGCCGGTCAACCCTCTATTATAGCCGATTGCGCGTTTTGCATAAGCCATAATTTGCACGGTTTCTATACCTGAAACTTCATCAAAGAACCAACCGCAACTAGTATACATAAGAAGGGTGTTTCTTTGCATTTCCATCAATTTTAAAGCGGCCGGTTTATCTTGAAAAGCCTGTTCTGTGCCGTATTCTTTCAAAAATTCTTCTGCTTTTGTTCTATCTAAAATAACTTTAATATAGGCATTTCTGGCAGCCCATATATCCTTATAATACAAAGGCCCCTTTTCCTTGAAAGTAAGCAAGAGATTATCACGCACAAAATCAAGGGCTTTTCTTAATGGGGCGCGCCACTTTTGGTGCCAACCTGACCCCATAGCACAATTGCAACCGCAATCATTACGCCAGCGTTCAACCCCGTGGCAGCAACTCCAAGAGGTATTTTCGTTTATTTTAGCTTCATATTGTGGTGGAAATTTTTCCAAATATTCGCCGTAAATTGTTATTTTGGCAAGATTATTTTTTTCCACATAATTTATAGAGTAAGCAAGAGCCATATCGGCAAACTTTTGGTGATGTCCGTAAGTTTCCCCGTCAGTTGCAATATGTACAAGTTGCTCGCTTTGTCTTGTATCAAAAGCACTTAACATACGGGCGGCAAAGCGTTCCCCGCTTTTAAGGGTATCGCCAAAAGCAATACCTTGCGAAATAGGCCCGTCATAAAAAAATAAAACTATTTTTTTACCATTAGGTAAATTGCATAGATAAGGCTTTTTAGGGTCAACTCTTGCTCCGGCCTCATCGTGCCAATTTTTATCCCCGATTTTGCGAGTTTTTGCACATTGGCTTGGTGCAAGAATAGTAAATTTTATTCCTTCTTCAGCCAAAATTTCAAGGGTTCTTGTATCAACAGCGGCTTCTGCAAGCCACATACCTTCAGGCATACGATTAAAGCGTTTTTTAAAATCTTCTATACCCCAAATAATTTGGGTTCTTTTATCCTCATCATTAGCAAGAGGCATAATAATATGATTATATACCTGTGCTATAGCACTGCCATGGCCGCTAAAATTTTTTTGACTTTGTTTATCAGCTTCTAAAATAGCGTTATAAGTTTCTTTATCATATTTTTCCATCCAGGAAAGGAGCGTCGGCCCAAAGTTAAAACTAATTTTTGAATAATTACTTACAATATTTATAATTTCTCTTCTGCCGTTTAAAATACGGGCATAAGCATTAGGATGATAACATTCAGCGCTTATACGCTCATTCCAGTTATCAAAAGGAAAGGCACTTTCCTGTGTTTGAATTTCTTCTATCCAAGGATTTTCCCGCGGCGGTTGATAGAAATGTCCGTGTATGCACAAAAATCTGTTCATAGATATAATTTACATAAGATTGAGATATTTTACAAGTGATTTCTAAAAAAACATCTCTGTTTAGTTAATAAAAATCGCAATTTCCTTTGATACAATCAAGGTTTATACACACATTTCTTTCATCAAATTCTTTACAATAGGCAAAAGATTCTTCTACAAACAAATCGGGGTTATGTTTATTGACATATTTATATATCCTTTGCTGTTTAGGGTCATAATTAAGGCATCTTTCTTCTTCAAAATTATATCTGGGGCAATGAACTACAATATGGTAATCATCCCTTACATAATATATGGAAGCAGAGCGGTTTTCTTTAAGACAATCTTCTAAATTATCACAATAATTAAAAACCATTTTATTTTCATCACCCGCAGAAAAATGACCTTTAAAACATTTCCCCGATGATCCGCCGGATATCCCTGTTGTAGATAAACCAAATTTATATACCCCAAGATGTTTAGTACAAATTTCAAAATCTATCCTATCGCTGTTATCTTCATCAAAAGCTATTTGGCAAAAGCTGGCATTATCCTCATTATCATAAGTAACGCCGCTCCAAGTATTAAATAAATCGTTTAATTGACCCTCACACGGCCCCCAAACAATGCCGGAAGAACAATTTTTCTCTTCTATATTTAATACAGCGCAAATAGAATTATCAAAAGCTTTGCAACAAATTTCCCCTGTTTCATATCTAACCGAAAGTTCATAGTCCCCGTTATTTCTTTTTGCAATAGTTGTTTTTTTAGGACTGCCATAAATCTCATAATTAAAATATTTATCTTCAAATTGTTTTCCCATAACTTCTACGCCATCTTTATCCTTTATATTTAAGGACAAATCAAACATTTCCTTTGCATACTTTTCTTCTTTTATAAAATAACTTTTTTGTGCTTTTGCAATATAACCTAGAGTAGATACAGCATAGGTCGCTCTTGTTTTTTCTATGGCCCTTTTATAACTGGGCACAATAATGAGCGCAAGCACGGAAATAATTAAAATAACAATTAAAACTTCTGAAAGCATAAAAGCCTTTATACTTTTTATTTTTCTAAGCATAAATATAGATCCTGATTAAAAATTGATGTGTTTTACAGAAAAAATAAAGATATGTCTTACTAAGAAAGGTGTTTATCCTAGTAGAAAGTATAACTATTATTTGTGAAATAGTCAATAAATATTTTTAATTTACCTTTAAGAGATGTAGGTTAATTTTTACAACTCCGCGTCGATAATAGCACAAAATATCGCCGGCAAAACCTTCTTTGTTATAATTGCTAAAAACATATTTATTTTTAAACATTTCCGCACCAAGAACAATTTGACATTGATTTAAAGAGCATTTATATTTATCCTTATAGTCTTTACTTATCAAAACTTTAATTGTTTGTTCAAAAAGTTCTTTAATCTGTTTATTTTGCAAAAACTGAGGCTCAAAATCATAAGTAAAAGAATTGTTAGTATATCTTGCTTTTAACAAAACACTTGAAAAAGCCCCCAAGACCCTTATTTTATAAGAATCATTTGGATTATCATAATCAAGAAATAACAGCAAACTTGAACCTTGGCCAAGTTTTTCATCAAGATCTATTTTAAAAACACTGCTTACCTTGGCAAAATTTTGCCCTTTTGCCAAATATAAATTTACATTTTGTTGCTTTTGATTTTTTAGCGAACAAGCGCAAACAACACAACATAGAACTATTAAAAATATTATTTTTTTACACATATTTTAAAAAACCTCTTTATTTTATATTATATTATTATGTCAAATTTATTTCTTTATTTTTTCACTTTTATCTTTGCCTTTGGAGTAAGTTATTTCACAATTTCTCCTTTTAAAAAAATAGCGCAAAAATACCTGCTAGATAAACCCACAAAATTAAAAAATCATACCGGTAATATTCCTCTTTGTGGTGGCGCAATAATTATTTCCGGTTTTTTGGGAAGTTTAATTATTTTGCGTTTGCTTACAAACTTTCCAAGCGGAACTTTACATAACTTAAGAGGCCTTTTTTTAGGCGCGTTAATAGTGTTTACTTTAGGATTAATTGACGATTTTAAAAAACCAAAAGGCTTACCCCCCTATATAAAACTGCTTTTTCAAACTTTGGCTGCTGCTTTTTTGATACATTACGATATAAAAGTTAATTTTCTAAACACTCCTTGGGATTATATTTTAACAATAGCCTGGGTGGTAGGGCTTACAAATGCATTTAATTTGCTTGATATTATGGACGGCCTTGCTATAAGCCAGGGGGTTATTGCCTCTTTAGCTTTTTTATTAATAAACTTACCTTTTGAGTCAGTATATGTAAATTTTGCAGCCGTAAGTTTGCTTGGGGCAAGTTTTGCTTTTTGGCCACAAAACCATGCAAATAAAAAAATTTTTTTAGGCGATAGCGGCAGTATGTTGCTTGGTTTTTTATTAAGTGCTTTAGCCCTTGGAACGCGATTTTCAGCTCTTAATCCGGCAGGGGTTCTTGCCCCTTTACTAATCTTGGCTTTACCTATTTTTGATACTATTTTTGTTTCAATTATCCGTATAACAAAAGGCATAAACCCTTTAAAAGGCACACCGGATCATTACCCTTTAAGGCTAAAAAAATTAGGTTTAAAAAACAAAACTATTCTTTTGCTTTCCATTTTAATAAGTTTAGTTTTAAATCTTTTAGCCTATTTTATAACAAAAATATCTGACCCAAGCACAGCTTTTATTATTTATTTAATTACTTTTGTATCTTTTGTAATTTTTGGCATTTACTTAAAAATCAGAGTAAAAATGCCTTAGCACTTGCATAAAAGATAAACTAAAAGTTATACTAATTAAGGTATATTTTATTATTGGAAAATTTATGAAAGTCTTAATTTACGGCGGAAGTTTTGATCCAGTTCACAAAGGACACTATGCTATTTTGAAAGCGGCCTGTTCTTATTTGCATCCGGATAAAGTGCATATTTTTACGGCATACCAATCTCCTTTCAAAAAAAAATCGCCCCGCCCTTTTGCTTTACGCAAACAAATGGCTAAAGAAGCTCTTTCCTCAATATATCCAGGGATTATTTTTGATGATTTTGAGCAGGAACAAAAACGCATTGTTTATACTTATGAAACTATAAAACGGGTAAAAGATCAATACCCAAACTGCCAGGTTTATTTACTTGTCGGAACAGATTGCCTTAATGATTTAACTAATTGGAAAAATTACGAATATATCTTTAATAACTCCATAATCGTTGCAGGAAAAAGAAGAGGCTTTACCTTTAAAACCCAAAATTTCAAATATATTTTACTTGACGGCAATTTCCCTTTAATCTCTTCAACCAATATCCGCCTTGCAA
>JAFQAA010000107.1 GCA_017417005.1 Elusimicrobiaceae bacterium
CCTTAAATTGCGTTTTAAACTAAAAACCGGCGAGGAATTTGAAGCCCAGGGCGACCAGGCTTTTATTTCCACCCAAAAGGAAGCCTTTTTAAATTTAGTAAAACTAGCAAAGCCCTTAAACAACCTTTATTATAAACCGCAAGAACCCCAACAAGAAACACCGCAAGAACCAAAAACAACTTTACCACAAAGGCCTGCTTTCCTTAGAAACAGGGAAATATCTTCCTACCAAAGCCCTATCAAAACACCTTCCGGCGAAGTTTGGGATAAAGTGGCTTATTTTGATGGGGAAAATGTTATTATCCGCCGCAAAAGCAAATTTATAAAACCGCAAATTGCCGCCCTTATAATTTTGGGCGCAAACAAGGTGCTTAACGCGCAAGATACCTTAACAGCACTAACGCTTGCAAAATCTTTAAAACTTTCCGGCTATTTAAAAGAAGGCCAACGCCTAGACCGCTTGTTAGAAACAGAAATTAAAGAAGGCCACCTTTCTTATGAAGGCAGCAAAAGAAACCGCCTCTATAGAATAAGCGCAACAGGACAAGCCAAAGCTTATACCTGGGCGGAAAAACTTTTGCAAGAATTTTAGTTAAAATACAGACAAAATTTTATAGAATATAAGAGTATTAAATATTCACACACGAGGTATAACATAATGAAAAAAACATTATTAATTGCAGTATCAGCAGCAGTTGTTTTATCTGCTTGCACAACACCCGGTAAAAGAACAGCTATCGGTGCAGGTGCAGGTGCCGCCGGCGGAGCAATCCTTGGCGCAGTTATTGCCCACAATACAGGTGGTAAAGCTGAAACCGGCGCTTTAATTGGCGCTTTAGCAGGGGGCACAGGCGGTGGTCTTATCGGCAATTATTACGATAAACAAGCCAAAGAACTTGCCGCTATTGCTGATGTCAAAAAGACAGAAAACGGCATCGTCGTTACTCTCAAAAACGAAATCTTATTTGAAACCGGTAAATCAAACTTATCTGCAGCAGCACAAAAAACCTTGATTGATTTAAACCGCGTTCTCAAAAAATATCCGGAAAATATTATTGAAGTCCAAGGCCATACCGATTCCACCGGAACTGCCGCTTACAATCAACAACTTTCCGTTGAAAGAGCAAAAGCCGTTTATGATTTTATTTTAGCAAACGGCTTAAAAACAAGCGGTCTTTCCTATACCGGCTATGGTCCCAATATGCCTGTGGCAGATAACGCTACAGCCGAAGGCCGCGCCAAAAATAGACGCGTTGAGTTAAAAATCGTAGCCAATAAAAAATTAGTTGAACAAAACAGAGGTTAGTTTTTAACCTGTTTTAAGTTTTAACAAAAAAATTGAACCCCCTTTCTTTAAGAAAAAGAAGGGGGGTTTTATTTTATGTAAATTATTTTTTACTTATTTGAATGCCATTCTCCCCATTCTTCGCATACTAAACCATTTTGTCTGATGCAATCTTTTCTATTCATTCTAGAGGCATCTTCCATATATATATAGCCTTCCCCCAAACAAGTGTTGTTAAGACTATATAAACAATATATGTTGATTCTACTACCATCCTCCTGATCTTCTTTTATCCAAATATTTTTGTCAAGTTTATCTTCAGAACATTCCCAAGAATCGCCATATATTACACAATCGTTTTCAGTATTGTTTCGCCAAATTTCACAACCTTCATTATTTGAAACGAGACATTCCTTTTCTATATATACATCAGTTTTATTATTATACAATGTACACCATGGCAACTCTATATCAGAAGAGGTACAATATCTTTCCGTATCAGCATCAATTCTGCCTTCTTCACACCAATTATTTTCATCTTCACAAATTGTGTATTGAACTACATTATTTTTAACAACACAAGTCCCCCTATATGAGGATACCCATTCTTCAAACCCAGAATAAACTAAGGAATCTGCTAGCCCTCCACTACAGGGAGAACCGGCATCTTCTTGGATTCCAGGACCGCTTTCAAGCCCTAATTTAGCACAAATTGTTTCATCTTCTGAAAAGCACTCTATTTTGCCTGTTTCATAATTGACTAAAAGGCCATACTTACCATTATTTCTTCTGGCAATAGAGGCCTTTTCATTATTACCATATACAACATAATCAAAATACTTGTCGGCAAACTCTGAGCCCAAAATATCACTTCCGTTTTGATCTTTCATATCTAGGGGTAAACCTAACATATTTTCGGAATAATTGCCCCTTCTTGCATTATAAGCCGTTTGCGCTTTTGCTATTTGGCTGAGGGTTGTTATACCTTGTGTTGCGCGGGCTTTTTCCACAACAAAATTATAACTGGGAACAGCAATAGCAGTAAGTATGCCTACAATCAATACTGCTACCAGCACTTCAACAAGAGTAAACCCTTTTTTGTTTTTTTTATTTTTGTTTTTCATAAACTATCTCCTTAATAAAAAATTGCAGCAGGGCAGTTAGACAAGGTTAGGTGTTCCCCTGCTGCACTCTGCCAAGGCAGAGTAAAACGCAAAAAACCCTTATTTACCTTTTTTAAAAAAAGATAAATAAGGGTTTTATTTGCTACTACAAAATTTATTTTGCTAACTGCTGAAAAAACTTCAGTTAGTAAGAGAGTATCTGTCTGTCTGTCTGTCTGTCTGTC
>JAFQAA010000108.1 GCA_017417005.1 Elusimicrobiaceae bacterium
AAAATAAATTAGAAGATAAATCTTTTATGACCCAACTGGAACAGGAACATATTTTGTCTAGGGCAAATGCTTTAATGCAGGACTCTTCCGATACTCAAAAAGAGGCTGTTGAAAATACTTCAAAGGAAACTTCTGCAACAATAATAACTTTAAACGAAGAGCCCGAAGAACTTTTGTATAAAATATATTCTTCTAAATTTATTACTCCTGAATTAACGGATAATATTTTATGGCGTTATTCTATAAAAGAACCTTTTGAAACTTTAAAAGATTATCAAACCAATGGGTCAATTATGCTGATAATTGTTGCTTTGGTTTTATATGGCTTAATTGCTTATATCATAGATGTTTTTGCTTATAAAGAGGAAAAATGGACTTTGATATAGAACTTGCCGCTTATAGCGACATAGGAAAAATAAGAGAAAAAAACGAAGACAGCGTTTTAATTGCGCCGGAACTTTGCCTTGGTGCTGTTGCCGATGGTATGGGCGGACATAACAGCGGGGAAATTGCAAGTAATATAGCGGTTAGCATCTTGCGCCAAACTTTAAGCGATTTAAAAGATAAAAAAATCACTATTCCTATTGAGTTTGAGCCGAAACTTCCGCTTATTTGTCGCAAGGTTTTGTATTCCGCCTGGATTGCAAATGCAAAAATTTTTACCTTAGCAAGCGAAAATTTTAAAAGACGCGGTATGGGCACAACTTTAAGTGCGCTTTATTTTGAAGATGACAATAATTGCGCGGCAGTGCATATTGGCGATAGCAGAATTTACCTTTATAGGAATAAAACTTTTTCCCAAATTTCAAAAGACCATTCCTATGTTATGGAACAGGTGCAAAAAGGCCTTTTAACAAAAGAAGAGGCGGAAAAATCTCGCATACAAAATATTCTAACAAAAGCCCTTGGCTTAAAGGGGGAAACTCTGTGCGATGCCATTTTAATAGAGCCCCAAATAGGTGATATTTATATGCTCTGTTCTGATGGCGTTAATAAAGGCCTCACCGATGCTGGTATAGAAGAAATAATAAAAAAAGATCTTTCTGCTGGCCGGCTTGCCCAGGAAATTGTTAAAGTTTCTGCCCATAATGACGGCAAGGATAATGTTTCCTGCGTTGTTATCAAAATTGTAGCTCCCAAAGAAAAGTCTTTTCTTAAAACTTTATTTAGAAGTTTCACGACAGAAAAATAATTAGCACTCAAATAAAGAGATTGACAAAAATAAAAAATAATGCTAAATTAGCAGTAGGTGGCATTAATTGCCAATTATAATTTTTTAGGAGGATAAAAAATGGCTAATATTAAAATTAAACCTTTAGGCGATAGAGTAATTATAAGTCCCATAGAGCCTAAGGAAGTTGTCCGCGGGGGTATTATTATACCCGATAGCGCAAAAGAAAAACCTATGGAAGGCAAAGTTGTTGCCGTAGGTCCGGGTGCTTTAAATAAAAAAGGCGAAAGATTGCCCATGGATGTAAAAGTCGGCGATAAAGTGCTTTATGGCAAATATAGCGGCACCGAAATTAAACTTGAAGAAGAAAAATATTTAATTATGCACCAAGAAGAAATCCTTGGTATTTTGGGGTAAATAAAAGGAGTATAAATTATTATGGCTAAACAAATTATTTTTTCAGAAGATGCAAGAAGCAAAATGAAAACCGGCATTGAAAAAGTTGCCTCTGCCGTCAGAGTAACTTTAGGGCCTAAGGGAAGAAGCGTAGTTTTGGATAAAAAATTCGGTTCTCCGTTAATTATTGATGATGGCGTAACCATTGCAAAAGATATTGAACTTGAAGATAAATTTGAAAATATGGGCGCACAATTAATTCGTGAAGTTGCCTCTAAAACAAATGATATCGCAGGCGATGGCACCACAACAGCCACCGTTCTTGCAAGTTCTTTGCTTAATGAAGGTATTAAAAATATCACTGCCGGTGCAAACCCTACTTTTGTTAAAAAAGGTATTGAAAAAGCCGTTGTTGCAGTAAAAGAAGAACTCAAAAAAATGCAAAAACCTGTTAAAACCAAACAGGAAAAAGCGCAAATTGCCACAATTTCCGCTAATGATAAGGTTATCGGCGATTTAATTGCCGAGGCTATGGATAAGGTAGGTTTTGAAGGCGTTATAACCGTTGAAGAAGGCAAAACCGCTGATACCACTTTGGAAGTTGTTGAAGGTATGCAATTTGACAGAGGTTATATCTCTCCTTATTTCGTAACCGATTCTGAAAGAATGGAATGTGTTTTGGAAGATTGTGCAATTATCATTACCGATAAAAAAGTTTCTTCTATGAACGAGCTTTTACCTTTGCTTGAAAAGATTGTTCAAAGCGGCAGACAATTTTTAATTATCGCTGAAGATGTTGACGGCGAAGCTCTTGCAACATTAGTTGTAAACCGCTTAAGAGGCACTTTAAAAGGTTGTGCTGTTAAAGCCCCAGGCTTTGGTGATAGAAGAAAAGAAATGCTCGCTGATATTGCCGTATTAACCGGTGGCGAAGTTATTAGCGAAGAGCGCGGCCTTAAACTTGAAAACGCAACCCCTGAAATGCTCGGTAAAGCAAAACGCGTTATTATCACTAAAGAAAATACCACTATTGTTAATGGAAACGGCAAAAAAGGCGCAGTAGAAGAAAGAGCCTCCCAAATCAGAAAGCAAATTGAACTTTCCAACTCAGATTATGACAAAGAAAAACTTCACGAACGCTTGGCAAAATTAAGCGGTGGTGTTGCAGTTATTAATGTTGGTGCTGCAACCGAAACCGAGTTAAAAGCCAAAAAAGCCAAAGTTGAAGATGCCAAAAACGCTACTAGAGCAGGCGTTGAAGAAGGTTTAGTTCCAGGTGGTGGCACAGCACTTTTGCGCTGCGAAAAAGCCTTAGCAAATCTTAAAGCTACTAACGAAGATGAACAAACCGGTATCAATATTGTTAAAAAAGCTTTAAGTGCACCACTTAGACAAATTGCCGAAAACTCCGGCCTTGACGGAGCAGTAGTTATTGAAAAAGTCCGCACTTTAAAAGGCAATGAAGGTTTTAATGCCGAAACCGATACTTATGAAGACTTGCTTAAAGCAGGTGTTGTTGACCCGGTTAAAGTGGTCCGTACCGCTTTAGAAAATGCAGCATCAATTGCCGGCACGGTTCTTTTGACCGAAGCCCTTATTGCTGATAAACCGGAAAAGAAAGATGAACATGTCCACGGCGCTATGCCGGGTATGGGCGGCATGGGAATGATGTAATTTGTTTTTGTTCCAAGAAAAAGGGCTCTCTTTAAAAAAGAGGGCCTTTTTTCTTGCGTCGGATTTTGGGCTATTTTTAATTTTTTAGGAATTTCGGATACGCAGGGTTGCCACCCGCTCTAGGTATACCTCATTTCTAAAAGCGTTTTTTCTAAGGAAAAAACTAATTAAAACTATCTCCAAAATCCTAGCAAAAACTTTCTTTTGTTTCCTGTTGTAAATGCTACATATCACACCAAACAACAAAACGGGAGAGGGAAAAACAAGGCACGCCATATCGCCAAGAACCAAGCAAACGGGTAAAGGGAAAAATAAAAAAATCCTTGCAAAAATATTTATTCTATAAATACCTCTTGAAAAAATAACAAATATCAGTTATACTATAACTAAAGTAAGGCAGGGGTGTGTTATGCAAAATTATTATGCAACAATTATGAATTTACAAAATGGTATTTTATCTTGTAAAAATGCCAATCTTGCCTATTGC
>JAFQAA010000109.1 GCA_017417005.1 Elusimicrobiaceae bacterium
AAAATATTGTTGGGCTGGTTATTATCTTTAATAATTGTTCTGTCCTCCTGTTTCTTACTATCGGTATTCTACCAAATATTGGGAAACTTTGCAAATAATACTGTTATTATAGTTCCCTTTAAACTGCTATTTAAAACTAATCAGGCAATAAAAAAGGAAACATTTTTAACGTGTTTCCTTTTTTATATATTTCGTATTCTTTATTAATTTTCATCTGCTTTTTTTGCGTAGAAATTATTGAAGAAATCCATTCTTTCTTCTTTTAATATTTGCAGGGAGCCTTCATCTGTTAAGGAAGATAATCCCTGGTATTGGTTATAATTTACTTTGCCGTCAAGGCTTGAAGCAATATCGCCTGTTTCTAAGTAATGATCTATATCTAAATCAGACATATATAACATTGTTGCAAATTCTTCAGAGGATATGCTTTCTTCATCTTCATCAAGATTTAAATTAGCAAAAGCATTGTCAAAAAATTCTTTTACGCCTGTTGTGTCGTCTGTGCCTTTGCCGTTTGTAGCCATGTTTATAAATTCTTCTTTAGACCATACGCCATCTTTATTTTCATCATATCTTTTTATATAGGCCTGTGAAAATTCGTTTAAATCACTTGAGTAGGTCGAAGCATTAAAGTTAAATAAAGGCTGATCCGCAACAGCTTCTCCGTTTACGGATTTTTCATAATTCTTTTCACTGTTTGTCCATTTGTCAAACTTTTTTGCCTGATGCTTCACATGCATATTGTGAAAAAAGTCTTTTATAATGCCCATTATTTCTCTCTCCTAAAATATAAGTATCCTTACTTCTAAAAAGTATTTTTTTTAGGGTAAATTGCTTTATTTATTATTCTTTTAATAAAATTTTACAAAAATTCAGGTATTGATTTTATTTTTTGTTTAATATAAATTGTTTACATAACCGTAGAAAGCAGGGGGCGATAAAAACTCTTTAACAGAGAAAAATAAATGCCTTAAACTTAAACCCCGCCGAGGAAAACATATACATATAAGTCAATTTAGGAATTGGTTTTTATATTTGTTGGAAATTTACGGTTAAGACGTAAATTTTTTTATGTCGAAAATCAGGTCGATACAAAATAAGGAGATACAAACAAATGTCAACAAAAGCCTTTAAACAAGATAAAATTGAAGCAATGAAAGAAAACTTTGCTAAGGCTAAAGTTGCTGTTGTTACCGAATATATAGGCTTAACGGTAGAAGAAATTACTAATCTTCGCCGTGCACTTCAAAAAGAAGACAGCGATTATATGGTAACAAAGAATACTTTGGCTAAAATAGCTTCCAAAGGAACTCCGTTTGAAGTTCTTTCGGAAACTTTAAAAGGCCCTGTTGCTATTGCATTTGGATTTAAGGATGAAGTTGCTCCCGCTAAAGTTTTAACTAAGTTCATCAAAGATGTTAAAAAAGGTGAAATAGTTGGTGCTTCTTTAGACGGTAAACTTTTAAGTGCAAAAGAAACAGAGGTTCTTGCAAATCTTCCTTCAAAAGAAGAACTTTATGCAAAATTGCTTGGCAGCATAAATTCACCTGCTACAGGTATTGTTGGTGCTGTTAACGCAGTAATGAGCAGTCTTGTCCGCGCTATGGACCAAGTTGCAAAACAAAAATCGGCGTAATGAAATTATTTGTTAATGAAAATAATCTCAAAAAGTCAGGAAAAGTAAAATACTAAAAATTAAAAGGAGAAATAAAATGAGCGTAGAAACAATTTTAGAATCAATTGAAAAATTAACATTAATCGAAGCAGCTGAATTAGTTAAAGCTATGGAAGAAAAATTCGGCGTATCTGCTGCTGCACCTGTTGCAGTTGCTGCTGCAGCTGCTCCTGCCGCTGCTGCAGGCGAAGCTGCTGAAGAAGCATCTGAAGTTAACGTTATCTTAGCTGATGCAGGTGCTAACAAAATCGCTGTTCTTAAAGAAGTTAGAGCTATCACAGGTCTTGGCTTAAAAGAAGCTAAAGATTTAGTTGACGGTGCTCCTAAAGCTATTAAAGAAGGCGTTAAGAAAGAAGATGCTGAAGCTATGAAGAAACAACTTGAAGCTGCTGGCGCTAAAGTTGAATTCAAATAGTTTATATTTAAAAGCACAAAAAGAGGAAGTTTTTACTTCCTCTTTTTTTATGTACCGGTTCGAAATATTGTACCTGCTACACTGCCCTATATATTCTACTCTATAAACTCGCTCATTATGTTATTACTGAGTAAAATGCCTTTTTCTGTTAATAAACATTTCTCGTTTTTTATTTCAAGCATTTTTAAATCCATATATTTATTTATGATTTTTTTGTATTCTTTTTCAAAATCTTTATTATATTTTTTATTAAAGTCAGGAATATCTAAGCC
>JAFQAA010000017.1 GCA_017417005.1 Elusimicrobiaceae bacterium
CCCTATCAGCAAAGCAATAATAAATAAATAAAGTTTTTTATACTGCTCGGCATAAATCTGATAATTAAACAACCAGCCAAAAACAAAAGCCCCTGCTGCAATAGGCAAAGCAATAAGATGCGTTCTAAAAACACTTTGCCCTAAAGGAGAAGTGCTTAAAGCAGAAAAAACTATTGCAAACCCTATCATAGCAAGTAAAATAACGCTTGCAAGAATCACAAAATCTATGGAACTTCTTTTCATACTTTGATTGTTATCTTTACTAAACATTTACTTAACTCCGTAATAGGCCTTTATTATTTCACGGGCAATAGGTGCTGCTGCCGAAGAACCACCTTTGCCAAATTCAACAAAAACAGCTAGGGCAATATCAGGCTCCTGCCCGGGCAAACCTGCAAAAGCCAAAAACCAGCCGTGGTCATCACCATGGGGATTTTGCGCCGTTCCCGTTTTGCCATAAACATCAATACCTTCAACTCTTGCTGCACGCCCAGTTGCCCTATCAACAACTTCTTTTAAAGCTTTATGAATAATTTCATAATGACCGGGTTTAAGTTCGGCTTTGGCAATAATTTCCGGTTTGTTTTCTTCTAAAACTTGCCCTTGGGGACTAACAACTTTTTGAATATAATAGGGTTTATAAATATTGCCTTTTGAGGCAAGGGCTGCGCCGTAAACTGCCATTTGTAGGGGTGTTAACAAAAGTTCCCCTTGCCCAATAGAAAGATTTAATGTATCCCCGGCAAACCAATAGGTTCTGTTTCTAGCGCGTTTTGAAGGGCCATAAATATTGCCGCTTTTTTCCCCAGGCAAATCTATTCCCGTTTTTTGTCCTAAGCGAAAAAGCCTTTGTATTTTTTCAATAGAAGAAGACCCGGTTTTTAAGGCAAGTTCATAAAAATAAACATCGCAAGATTGCGCCATACCTTCCATTAAATCAATATTTGGTCCGTGAGTTTTCCAACACTTAAATTCCCTGCCGTTCATAAATATTTTACCTTTGCAGGTAGTGTGATCGTGCAAATCAAGTCTATCATTTTCCAAAGCGGCAATAGCAGTTATAGTTTTAAAAGTAGAAGCCGGCGGATACATACCTTGAAGAGCTAAATTATACTCCGGAATTTTTTTAGAAGACAAAGACATTTCCTCATCACTATAAGAAATAAAAATGTTAGGATCAAAATCAGGCGCGCTGACCATAGCCAAAATAGCGCCTGTTTTTGCATCTAAAACAACCGCCGCACCACGCCCTGTTATAGATTTTTTTATCCCGTTTTCCGCAGCTTTTTGGACTTCTAAGTTAAGCGTCGTCCACACATCAGAGCCTTTGCGCCATTTATTGTCTTTAAGTTTCTGTTTTACGCGGCCCATATAATCAACTTCAAGATAAAGCCCCCCATCGCTACCTTTAAGATAACTTTCATAGCGTTTTTCTATACCGCTTTTGCCTATTTTAGAGTTTAAGCGATAATCCGTATTTTCATCTTTTTTATTCCAAAACTTATTATCCATAGTACCTATATAGCCAAGCAAATGGGAGGCAAATGCACCATTAGGATAATCTCTTTTTGTTTCTTCAAGCAAATATAAACCTGAATAATAAACCTGAAGTTCACTAAAAGCAAATGCTCTTTTGGGAGATATATTCTGTGCTATCAAAACAGCTTTGCCGCTTTTTACCCCTCTATTTAAAAGTTTTAAAATATCCTTTGACTTTGTTTCCAAAAAAGAAGCAACATCAGCACTAAGAGAAGACAAATACTCCGAACTTACTTTTTGCGCCCCGGGTAAATAATATAAACTAAAAGAAGGAACATTGCCGGCAAGCGTTTGCCCTTGGGCAGTTAAAATGCGCCCGCGCGGTGCTGTTTGATATAAAATTTGGGTGCGGTTTTGCTCTGCTGCTAAAGCGTATTTTTCGTGAGATATAAATTGAATATCTGTTAGTCTAATAGCTATTAAGGCCACTACAAAATAAGCAGCATACTGCAAAAAACGCAATCTTTTAACATTAAAAAAATCTTTTTGCTTCATTTATATTTCTTAAAGGTCCCCAACTTAAATACTTGTTTATTACAAAGTAAATAACAGGTAAAAATAACCCCGTTAGCACTGAACCAACTACAAAATTTACAAAACCTTGCCAAATAAATTCACCAATAAAAAATTTGCTTATTAAGCCATAAAAAATAAGCAGAACCATATTTAAAACAGCGGTAATTACCATCTGCGGTGCGCTATCTCTAAAGTCTATTTTATCGTCAATAATATAAAAAACGAATAAAACCCAAGTAAAAGCAAGGGCATTAGCACCAAATAAATTATTGCCGAAAAAATCTAAAAAAAGACCGCTTAAAAAACCAAAAAGATAACCGCCAAACTCACTTAATTTGGTTGCCATAACTAAAGTAAAAGAAAACATTACACCCAAAATTATGCCATATTGGCCAAAAGTTTCTATGGCAAGCCAATGGGCGATGGTCGCAATAATAAAAATAAAAAAAACATTTAAAAACTTTATCATTTTTTTATTTCCCCCAAGGGTAAATTTAGTGCTGGCATTATTAAAACTTCATTTACAGCGTTGCTATCTACTACGGGAACAATTTTTGCTGTTATAAAAGAATCTTCTATTTTTTGTGTGTTATGAGGGCCGATATAACCAATCAAAATACCATCCGGAAAAATAGCACTGGAAATAGAAGTAAAAACCTTTTCCCCTTCGGTTAAATCTTGTCCAAGCGTAATGTATTTAATAAACATACCGCCTTTAGCATCGCCTAAAGCAAGGCCTTCTTTTTTACTTTCAGATAAAAATGCTGCAACAGAAAAATCTTCATCACTGCTAAGTAAAATTTTACTTGTAGTTGGAGAGACTTCTATAACTTTGCCAACCAAACCGACTTTTCCTTGGTCTATTGCAATTACAGGCGCACGCAAAGAAATGCCGTTTTGACTGCCTTTATCAACAATAATTGTTCCTCTCCTTGAAGGTTCCCGGTAAGCTACTTTGGCCCAAAGGCCTTTCCACTTTTCTTTGGAAGATATTTGTAAAGATTCTGTAAGCCTTTTATTTTCTGCAAAAAGAGATTCCAGTTGGGCGTTTTCTAAAAGAAGATTTGAAACTTCTTCCCTTAATTTTAAATTTTTATCTGCCGTGTTTAATAAATCTTTTGTGCTATCAAGGGCATCTTTTGTATATTGTGTTATTCTGTGAGAAGCCCTTATCTGCGGAATAAAAATATAAGTTAAAATTGACCTTGTAGAAACAACTATACTTTGCAAGGGCAAAAACATTATAACCAAGGCAAGTATAGTAAAAACCGCCGGTAAAACTTTTGAATAACCTCTTTCTAAAGCACTTATTTTTTGTTTCATTTTTATTTTTTTACTCTAAAAATACAAAAGCGGGAGCTCCCATTTAAGAGCACCCGCTTTCTTTTTAAAAAACCTTCTGATTACAAGTTGTTCTTACGAAATTTGCCTTCAGAAAGAAATTCCAAATATTTACCTGTCCCAAGAGCTACACAACTTAAAGGATCTTGTGCGCGGCGAACAGGAATATCTGTTTCTTTTCTTATAAGCTCAGTGATACCTCTTAAAAGAGAGCCACCACCTGCAACAACAAGGCCTCTATCAACAAGGTCTGCTGCAAGTTCCGGCGGGGTTTTTTCAAGAGTGCTTTTGACAAGTTCCACAATAGAGCGCACCGGCTCTAAAATGGCTTGGCGTATTTCCTCAGAAGTAATAGTCATGGTTCGCGGCAAACCTTGGGTTTGGTCGCGGCCTTTAACTTCCATAGTTGTTTCTTCTTCTAAAGGATAAACTGAACCTATATTAATTTTTACATCTTCTGCCGTGGTTTCACCCACGATAAGATTATATTTCTTTCTAAAATATTGAACTATGCAATCGGTAATTTCATCGCCAGCGATATCAATAGATTCTGTTACAACCATACCACCTAAAGAGATTACGGCAACTTCTGTGGTTCCGCCGCCAATATCAACAATCATACTGGCGTGGGGTTCCGTAATAGGCAAATCAGCCCCCATGGCAGAAGCCATAGGCTCTTCTATTAAATAGACTTCTCTTGCTCCGGCTTGGCGGGCGGCATCTTCCACCGCTCTTCTTTCAACCGGGGTAATTTCTGAAGGTATGCCTATTACAATTCTAGGTCTAAGTAAGCTCTTTCTGGTATGGACGCTTCTTATGAAGTACTTTATCATTTTTTGGGTAACTTCAAAATCAGCAATTACACCATTTTTCATCGGGCGAACAGCTATTATATTTGCGGGTGTTCTGCCAAGCATTTGCTTGGCTTTGCTTCCTACTGCTTTAACTTCTCCAGTATCTCTATCTAAAGCTACTACGGAAGGTTCCCTAAGCACTATGCCTTGGTCCTTAACATAAATAAGGCAGTTGGCTGTGCCTAGGTCCATCCCCATATCATTAGATAAAAGTCCGCCTAAATAATCTAATATCATTTAGTCCACCAATTTAATTATTGCAACTTCGGCATTATCGCCTTTTCTAATACCTGCTCTGTAGATTTTTGTATAACCGCCGTTTCTGGCTGCATATTTTTCGGATAAAACTTCAACTAGTTTTTTGTAAGCGGTTTTATCTGCTACAGCATTTTTAAGGGCTAAATTATCTTTATCTTTTGCAAGAGTAATAAGACCTTCAACTTCACGGCGAAGTTCTTTTGCTTTTTGCAATGTTGTTTTAATTTCTTCGTGCAAAACCAAACTAATTGCCATATTGCTTAACATAGCTTTTCTATGGGAAGTGGTTTTGCCAAGTTTGCGGTATCCCGTATTTTTAATCATTTCAAAACTCCTATAATTTCATACCTAACTCAAGTTTCATTTTTGCGAGTTTTTCTTTTACCTCGTCAAATGACTTTGAGCCAAAGTTTTTTACCAATTTCAATTGGGCTTCAGTCTTTACCACTAAATCGCGAATAGTTTTAATGCCTTCTGCTTTTAAGCAGTTAACCGATCTGGAAGTTAAATCCATATCTTCAATTGCTTGGGAAAGGACTTCTTCAAGTTCTTCGCTAACTTGGTTTTCTAAAGCAGGCTCTGCGGCTTGTTCTTCTTGGGCTATAGCCTCTTCGCCTTCAATAGTAAAAATGTGTAAAGATTGCGAAAGTAAAATAGCAGCTTTATGTAAAGCTTTGCGCGGTTCCAAAGTGCCGTCGGTAGTGATTTCAAGAATCAATCTATCATAGTCGGTTTTTTGGCCAACGCGGGCAGGCTCAACATCATAATGCACTTTCAAAATAGGTGAGAAAATAGAGTCTATCGGCATAAAACCTGCCGGTCTTGCGCCTTTAGGGGTTTCTTCCGCATAACCTTTGCCTTTGGAAATTTCAATTTCCATTCTAAGAGAACCGCCTGCTTCAATAGTGGCGATAGGCAAATCTTTATTAATGATTTCTACGCCGTCAACTTCTTCAATATTAGCAGCGGTTACGACTCCGGGCTTTTCACTATGCAAAACCAAATATTCTCTATTTTTACCTTCTAATTTAACACGAAGTTTTTTAAGATTTAAGAGAATTTCAATAACATCTTCTCTTACATTTGGAATTGTGCTATATTCGTGGGTTGTGCCTTCTACACGAACAGCTGAAACTGCTGCACCTTCCAAACCGGATAATAAAATCCTTCTTAAAGAATTACCAACGGTGTGCCCCAAACCAGATTCATAGGGTTCGGCTACAAATCTGCCGTAAGTTGCACTTTCTTCTTCTACTTTAATAGATTTCGGTAAAACTAAATTTTCAAAAGCCATTATTTTTACTCCTATTACTTAGAATAGTGTTCTACTATCAACTGATCATTGACTGGGTAGCTGCTTTCGCTTCTATCCGGCCATCTGAGCAGGGTGGCTGTCTTTTTTGTATCGTCATATTCAAGGAAGCTGGGGCGTAAAGATCTTTTTGTAGCTTCTTCCAAGCCTTGTTTGACCACAACGCCATCGGTAATTTTACCGACGATAGCAACCTTATCGCCAATTTTTAATTGGTAAGAAGGAATATTAACGAGTTTATCATTGACTCTGATATGGCCGTGTAAAACGAGCTGTCTTGCGGTTCTTAAAGAAGTGGCAAAACCTGCTCTTTTAACGATATTATCAAGTCTTGTTTCCAAATATCTGAGGAAATGTTCGCCTGTTTGACCGGTTGCCTTGCTGGCTTTATCAAATAAGTTAGCAAAGGGAACTTCCGTCATGCCGGACATAAATCTGGCTTTTTGCTTTTCATACAAACGCACACCATATTCGGAAAGTTTTGCTCTTTTTACGCCACCTTTACCTTTCTTGGCGGAAGCAAGTTTATCCATTACACAATTGGTGTAACATTTTGTTCCTTTTAAAAATAATTTGCAAGCTAATTTTCTGCATTTCTTGCAGCTAGGTCCTGTATATCTTGACATTATTATATTCTCCTGGCTTTGGGCGGTCTGCATCCGTTATGAGGTATGGGGGTTACATCTTTAATAGAGGTTACAACCAAACCTGCTTGTTGTAAAGCGCGGACGGCTGTTTCTCTACCCTGGCCGGGGCCGCAAACTTTAACGGCAACTTCTTTCATACCCATTGCAACGGCTTTTTCGCCGACTTTATTGCAAGTAATTTGGGCGGCAAACGGAGTGCCTTTTTTGGTGCCTTTAAATCCGTGTGATCCTGAAGTGGACCAAACCAAAGTTGAACCTTTATCATCGGTAACGGTTACTATGGTATTGTTAAATGAACAGCTGATATGGACAACGCCGTGGGCGGGTGCTTTACCAGCTTTCTTTTTATTCTTTGCTGCAACCGGTGCTGCAGTTGTTGTTTCTTTCTTTTGTTCTTCTGCCATTTTAATTTACCTGTTTTAAAATTTAATCAGCTTTAACTTTTGCGCCGACGGTTTTTCTGCGGCCACGTCTTGTTCTGCTGTTTGTTTTTGTTCTTTGGCCGCGTGCGGGTAAATTGCGGCGGTGGCGGTTACCTCTGTAGGAACCGATTTCAATAAGTCTGTGAATGTTTTGGGAAACTTCCCTTCTAAGTTCACCTTCAACTTTATATTCCTTCTGCAAGAGAGTGTTTAATAAACCGGCTTGTTGTTCGGTTAAATCTTTAACTCTTGTAGAGGCTTCAATTTGGCCGTTTAATTTGCTTAAAATTTCTGCTGCAACTTTAGGCCCGATACCATAGACATATTGTAATGCTATATCTATTCTTTTGTTCTTGGGTAAATCTATACCTGCGATTCTTGCCATATTCTAACAAATCTCCTCTAATTAACCTTGGCGTTGTTTGTGTTTTGCAACTTTACACACAACACGGACTACGCCGTTTCTCTTTACAATTTTACATTTTTGACATATCTTCTTTACACTAGCTCTGACTTTCATTTATTTCTCCCGATAGATTATTCTGCCTTTAGTTAAGTCATACGGAGAAAGCTCCAATTTAACTTTATCACCAGGTAAGATCCTGATGTGGAACATTCTCATTTTACCTGAAATATGCCCCAAAATAACTTTGCCACCAGCAATTTCAACTTTAAACATTGCATTTGGTAAAGCCTCAAGTATTTTGCCTTCTACTTCTATCTTATCACTCATAATCGCCTAAAAGGCGGTTCCTCCGTATTATTTAACTTTATGCCGTTAGTATTAGGTGCCCGTTTTGGGTCACTGCGACACTATGTTCAAAATGGGCAGAATAACTGCCGTCTTTTGTAACAACCGTCCAGTCATTATCTAAAACTTCTACTTCATCCCCACCTAGGTTAAGCATTGGCTCTATTGCAAGAACCATACCTTCTTTTAAAATAGGTCCTTTACCTTTTGGACCATAATTTAAAACGCAAGGTTCTTCATGTAGTTTGCGACCAACGCCGTGGCCGCAATAGTCTCTGACTATTCCAAGCTTACCAGCTGTGGCGTAAGTTTCAACCATATTGGATATATCGCCAAGATGTATCCCTGGTTTTACAAGTTCTATTGCTTTGTTTAAAGATTTTTGAGTTTGTTCCAAAAGTCTTTGAGCCTCACTTGCAACTTTTCCCACAGGTATGGTGAGGGCCGCGTCAGCATGAAAACCATCAAGATAAGCGCCAACATCTATACCAACTATGTCGCCTTCTCTTAATATTTTTGTTTTACTGGGTATCCCGTGAACGACTTCTTCATTTACGGAAGCACAAATGCTCCCTGGGAAACCGCCATAACCCAAAAAGGATGGAACAGCTCCGCAGCTCCTTATAACTTCTTCTGCTATTTTATCAAGATGCCAAGTGCTAACACCGGGCCTTACTTCCAGTTGCATCCTTTTTAAAACTTTGGATACAACTTTGCCCGACGCTTGCATTTTTTTAATTTCTTCACTACTCTTTAATTCTATCATTTTTTTAGACCTATTGCACGCAAAATTTCAGTATGAACCTCACGCGCATCTTTACTGGCATCTAAACGCTTAACTCCAATAGAAGATTCATAATAATCTACTAAAGGGCGCGTTTGCTTTTCAAACACCTCAAGGCGATGCTTGGCACTTTCAAGGCTGTCATCACTGCGGGTTATTAAAGCCCCGCCGCAAGAACACATACCTAAAAAACCTTTATCGTATATATTATAAATCGCTCCGCATTTTGAACATACCCTTCTTGAGGTTAAGCGTTTTACGACTTCTTCTTTACTTAACTCCAAAAAGAGAACATAATCTATCTTTTGTCTTAGAGCATTTAAACTTATACGCAAACTTTCCGCTTGGGGTATAGTTCTGGGAAAGCCGTCAAATATATGCGACTGCCTCCCCCTTTTTAAAACCTGTTCTACAAGTTTTATTATTTGTTCATCACGAACCAAATTGCCCTGGCTTATGCCTTTTTCAACTGCTTTACCAAGGGGGGTTTGAAGGGCAATTTCTTTTCTTATCATATCCCCTGTGGAAATATGTTCAAAGTCATATTCTTTTACTAAAATTTCCGCTTGCGTGCCTTTGCCCGCTCCCGGATATCCAAGTAAAATTATATTCATATTTCCGCCCTGGCTTATGTCCGGCCGATCCTGTTAAAAACAGAGCCGGCCGAAACAAAATTTATTCGCCTACATTAAACCAACGGCCTTTAATACCACGCCCTTTCATTAAAGGCTGATAATTGTGCGCAAGCAAGTGGGCTTGCACTTGGCCAACCGTATCTAATGCAACACCTACTACGATGAGTAAGGAGGTTCCGCCGAAATAGAAAGGAACATTAAATTTGACCCTTAAAAAGTCCGGCAGAACAGCGATAGCGGCAACAAACAAAGCACCGCTTAAAGTTATTCTGTTCATAACCCACTCAATATAATGTTGAGTGGCATCCCCCGGTCTGATACCGGGAATAAAGCCGCCCCATTTCTTCATATTTTCTGCTATATCTTTAGGATTGAAAGACATGGAGTTATAAAAATAACAGAAGAAGATAATTAAAGCGACATAGATTAAAGTATATGCCAAATTGCCGTGGCCAATATATTGCATAACTTTTTGAGCCCACGGAGATTCCGGCATAAATTGTGCTATTGTTAAAGGCATTGAAAGAACAGACATAGCAAAGATAACAGCGATAACGCCACTTTGGTCTATTTTTAAAGGCAAGTAGCTTGTTTGACCGCCATACATCTTATTGCCGACCATTCTTTTTGCATATTGCACAGGTATTTGTCTTTGGGCAGTTTCCACCCAAACAACAAGGCCCATAATAACAACCGCAAGACCAATAATAATTAAGAAGGTTAGTAATTGCATTTCATCTGCTCTTACTAAAGCAACCAAACTATTAACGGCCGAAGGCAACCTATCAACGATACCGGCAAAGATGATTAAAGAAATACCATTGCCAATACCTTTTTCTGTCATCTGTTCGCCAAGCCACATAAGAAACATCGTGCCTGTGGCAAGGGTTAAGGTTGTTGTAAAAATGAAAGTCCAAGACGGATCTACAACCATCTGTAAATTGCCCGGAGCAGACATTTTTGTTAAAGCCAAAGTTAAACCAAAACCTTGAAGCAAGGATAAAACAAGAGCAAAAACTCTTGTAATTTGGTTTTCTTTGCGGCGGCCGTATTCCCCTTCTTTGCTTAGTTTATCTAAGCCGGGGAAAACATGGGCGCCCTTTACCAAGCTCATAATAATTGAAGCATTGATATAGGGCATTATACCTAATGCCAGAACAGAAAACTTACCCAAAGCACCGCCTGAAAATATATCCAAGAAACCAAGCATACCATTTTCATGTTGTTTGAAAAAGGAAGCAAGGGCTTCTGCATTAATACCAGGTATCGGTATTATTGCTGCGACACGGAAAACTGCTAAGGCAATTGCTACAAACAAAAGCCTTTTTTTGAGTTCCGGAGATTGAAATATATTCAATATATTTGCTGTTGGGTTATTTTCGTGCATTATTTAGCCTTTTTATTTTCAATAACTATTGCTTTACCGCCGGCTTTTTCAATAGCTGCTTTTGCAGTTGCGGAAAAAGCATGTGCGGTAATGTTAAGAGCATGTTTTAACTCGCCATTAGCCAAAACTTTGATTTTTTTGGTATCTTTTACAAGATTTTTCTTTTTCAAAATTTCGGGGGTAACATCCTCGCCTGCTTTAAAAACTTTTGCAAGAGAGCCTAAGTTTACCCACTGGCCCTTAACGGCAAAGGAGGCATTAGAAAAACCGCTTTTCGGGATTCTTCTAACTAAAGGCATTTGACCGCCTTCTTTGCTTTCTTTGCGGGTATTACCAGAGCGGGAAGTTTGACCTTTCATACCTTTTGTTGAGGAACGACCCATCCCTGAACCAACACCTAAACCAATTCTTCTTTTTGCTTTTCTTGAGCCGTGTTTAGGAAAAAGTGAACTTAATGTTGTCATAAACTATCCTCCTATTTTGCAACTGCCGGGGTTTCTTCAGCAGGAACTTCAGCAGCAGTTTGTTTGCCACGGCTGGTAAGAACAGCTTCTTTGCTCTTTAACAATTTTAAGGCTTCCATTGTTGCATAAGCTAAATTGCAAGAGTTGGTGCTGCCAATACTCTTAGAAAGAATATTTTTAATACCGGCTGCTTCCAAAATCAAGCGCACTGCCGCACCGGCGATAACACCGGTTCCGGGGGCGGCCGGTTTCATCCATACGCTAGAGGAACCGAACTTACCCAAAACTTCGTGCGGAATAGTATCGTTTACAATAGGGAATTTTACGCTATTTTTTCTTGCTTGGAATTCTGCTTTAGACACGGCAAATTGAACTTGATTTGCCTTGCCGATAGCTACGCCGACTTTGCCGTTGCCGTCGCCGACAACAACTAAAGCCCTAAAACCAAAGCGTTTACCGCCTTTTACCACTTTTGCCGTTCTTGCAACATGGATAACGGTGGTTGTGCCTTCAGGTTTTGCGCGCAACTGAAACTCGGTCTTGTGACCTTTCGCTTCTCTTTTATTTTCGCTCTTTGGCGTTTCGTTATTTAACATTTATTCACCTTAAAGTTAAAATTTCAATCCTGCTTTGCGGGCAGAATCTGCTAAGGCTTTTACTCTGCCGTGATAGACGCGTGCGCCTCTGTCAAAGCGAACTTCTTTAACCCCTTTTTCAAGGGCGCGTTTTGCAATGAGTTCGCCTAAGGCGGTGGCGGCTTCTATGCTTTTGCCGGAGGCTTTATATTTGCCTTCAAGTTCTTTGCAAGCGCTGGTTGCGCTAACAAGAACTTTGCCTTCCATATCATCTATTACGGAAGCATAAATATATTTTAAACTTCTGTAAACAGATAATCTGGGTCTCTCAAGACCGGCAGCTTGCAATTTCTTTTGTGTTCTTGCTTTTCTGAACTGATATCTTTCTTGCTTAGTTGCCATAATTATTTGCCTCCTGCAGCAGCCTTACCGGCTTTTCTGACGATGTGTTCGTCTTGATATTTAATACCGCTGCCTTTATAGGGTTCCGGCGGTCTGATTTTCCTGATTTTAGCAGCAAAATCACCGACTAAAACTTTATCGCTGCCTTGAATTTCCACTAAAGGATTTTTGGGGTCGGCAACAACTTTTAAACCGGCAGGAATTTCCATAACTACCGGGTGAGAAAAACCAAGTTCCATATTAAGTTTATTGCCGCTAACGACGACTTTATAACCAAGGCCGTTAACTTCCAAAACTTTTTTGAAAGGAGTTTCAACACCGCTGACTAAATTTTGGACTCTTGCTCTTGTGGTGCCGTAAAGGGCATTAAGTTCAACTTCTCTGCCTTTTTCAACATCAAAAGTTAAGGTAGAGCCGTCAAGTTTTGCGGTAATACCTTGCGGTATAACATAATTTAAAGTGGCTAAAGGGCCTTGAACTTTAATATCACTGCCGTTAATTTCAACTTTAACTTTGGCCGGGATTTGGATAGGTTTTTTACCAATTCTACTCATATTATCCCCCCTACCAAACTTGGCACAAGACTTCGCCGCCAACTTTTTCTTCTTTGGCTTTAGCATCTGTCATAATGCCTTTTGAGGTTGAAAGTATTGAAGTGCCAAAAGCACCGCGCACGCTGGGGATATTTTCATAAGAACTATAAACTCTTTTACCCGGGCGGGAAACTCTTTTAAGGCCTTGAATAACGCTTTGATTATCGTTATATTTCAAAAATACTCTTACAAAACCGCCTTTGGTTTCATTGTGGATGGCTTTATAGTTTGCTATATAGCCTTCTTCCTTTAAAACTCTGGCGATTTCGGTTTTGATTTTAGAGAAAGGAATATCTACTCTTTCTTTTCTCTTCATATTGGCATTTCTTATTCTTGTTAAGAAATCTGCTATTGGATCCATAAATTAAAACGCTAAAACAATTTTACTTTCCGCTTAGTTAAATTGACGCAATTACTTGCGGCGCGGAGTTAAAATCATTTAAAGCTTTCCTCCTTTACCAGCTTGATTTTTTTACACCAGGCAATAATCCCTGATGGGCCATTTTTCTAAAGCAGATACGACAAAGACCGAAATCTCTGTAATATCCTCTTGATCTGCCGCAGATTTGGCATCTGTTATGATAGCGGACTGCAAACTTCTGCGGTTTTGCCATTTTGGCAACCCATGCTTTTGTAGCCATAGTTTAGTTGCTCCTCTTTCTGAACGGAAAACCCATGAAGTCCATCAACATTTGGCCGTCTTTATCGTTTTTGGCGGTTGTTACAAATGTGATATTCATACCATGTGCTTTAGGAGATTTTTCCACATCAATTTCCGGGAACACATAATGTTCTTTTAAACCGATGTTAAGATTGCCTCTCCCGTCAAAACCTCTGTTGAAACCTTGGAAGTCTCTGATACGAGGGCAGACGATATTGATGAATCTATCCATAAATTCATACATAATTGCGCCTCTTAAGGTTACTCTGACGCCAATAGGCATACCTTCTCTTAACTTAAAGTTAGAGATAGATTTTTTTGCTCTTCTAATTTGAGCAAGTTGCCCGGTAATAGCGGTTAAATCTTCTCTTGCGATGTCTAAGAATTTAATATCTTCTTTTGCATCAGCTACACCGATATTAACGACTATTTTTTCAATTTTTGGCGCTGCCATAGGGCTTTTAACTTTCATTTCTTTTAGTAAAGCCGGCAACACTTTGGTTTTGTAATAAGATCTCAACCTTGGCTCATAGGCTTGGGTTTTGACTTCTTTTTTTGCTGTTTCTTTCTTTTCTGTCATTTTTATTTACCTGCCGCATTTACTAAAGCCGCATTACATTTGCGGCAAACTCTGCCTTCTTGAGTGTTCTTAGGGGTCATATGTTTACCGCATTTGGGGCAAACAACGGCCACATTAGAAGCATCTAAAGGGGCTTCTTTTTTAATTATTCCGCCTTTGCTGTTTTGGCTGGGTTTGGTATTCTTAGAAATCATATTGATGCCTGAAACAATAACTTTATTTTTAGAAGGCATAATTTCTCTAATTTCACCAGTTTTGCCTTTATCTTTACCGGCCAGAATAACAACTTTATCGTTCTTCTTTAAATTCATATTATAGAACCTCCGGAGCTAAGGAAATAATTTTTAAGAAATTCTTTTCTCTTAACTCTCTGGCGACGGGGCCGAACACGCGGGTGCCTTTAGGTTCGCCTGTTTCGTTGATAAGGCAAACGGCATTATCATCAAAGCGGATATAAGATCCGTCTTTTCTGCGTTTTTCGCGTGCAATTCTAACGACCACTGCTCTTACTACATCACCTTTTTTAACATTGGATGTAGGAATTGCGTCCTTAACGGAACACATAATGACATCTCCCAAAGAAGCGATATCTCTGTGATGACCGCCTCTGATTTTAAAGCATTGGACTTTTCTTGCGCCGGAGTTGTCTGCAACATTAAGAATAGATCTAAGTTGAATCATTTTATACTCTCCTCAAGCTTAACCCAAGGCCTTTTCCGTAATTTTGGAAATACGCCATCTTTTAAGTTTAGACAAAGGTCTTGTTGATGTAATCTCTACCTTGTCGCCAATTTTGCTTTCATTGTTCTCATCGTGAGCATGATAGCATTTGGAGGTTGTTATAACCTTGCCATAAAAAGAATGCTTTTTGGTGGTTAGAACTTCAACCGTGCGGGTTTTGTTCATTTTATCTGAAACTACTACGCCATTAAGCACTTTTCTTTGTGCGCGATTTACTTTATTTTCCATTTATAAATCCTCTTATTTGGACTGCCTTTTTTGCCTAATAAGTGTGTTAAGCAAGGCAATTTCGCGTCTGACAACTCTAATTTCCAAAGGGTTGGATAGCGGAGTTGTTGAGTGTTTGAAAAGAAGATTAAACTTCTTTTCTTTAGCCTTGGCAAGTTGATCTTGCAATTCTTCAAGGCTTTTATTTTTCAAGATTTCTTTTTCTTTGGTCTTCATATATTACCTTCTTGTGACCAGTTTGGTCTTGATAGGCAATTTATCAGAAGCCAAGCGGAAAGCTCTTTTTGTTTCCTCAAGTTCTGTGCCTTCAATTTCAAACAAAATGCGGCCTGGTTTTACGACACAAACCCAATGATCCGGTGCGCCTTTACCTTTACCCATTCTGGTTTCTGCCGGGTGTTTGGTGATGGCTTTATCCGGGAAAATTCTGGTCCACATTTTACCTTTCTTTCTGATAAATCTGGAAAGGGAAACACGAGCCGCTTCAATTTGGCGGGCTGTAATCCATTTTGGTTCTAAGGCTTTTAAGCCATATTCACCGAAGGAAACTTCCGCACCTCTTTTTGCTTTATCCTTAATACGAGGAGCAGAAAACGGCTTTCTATATTTAACTCTTTTTGGCATCAACATAGTTTTTCTCCTCCTTTATTTAGTTTCTTCCTTTTTGGAATCTTCTTTTTTAGCAACTGCTTTTTTAGCTGTTGTTTTTTTGGCGGCTGCTTTCTTTGCCGGAGCTTTTTTTGTTTCTGCTTCCGGTTTAATTAAAGTTTTAGCGGCAGAAATAACTTCTTCTTTAACGCCTTCAACGCTGCTGCCTTCTTGCATTTCTCTATGTTTTCTAAGTTCGTTTAAGATTTCTTTTGGAGATTTAGCAAAGTGAGTTTTCTTGAAAATCCAAACTTTTATGCCGATTTTACCGCTGACGGTGTTGGCTTCATAGGTACCATAGTCAATGTCGGCGCAAAGGGTATGCAAAGGAACGCGGCCTTCTCTTTTCCATTCGGTTCGGGCAATTTCTGCACCGCCGAGTCTGCCGCTGAGCATAATTTTAATACCCAAGGCTTTGCCTGCTAAGGCTTTTTCAATAGCTTTCTTCATAGCAGCACCATAGTGGGCGCGTTTTTCAATTTGGAAAGCAATTGACTGAGCGACAAGTCTTGCATCCGTTTCCGGATTTTTGATTTCAATAACATTAACGAAGGTTTTGCTGCCTGTTAATTTTTCAAGGTCTTTTCTTAAGGTTTCAATATCAGCACCTTTTTTACCGATCACTACGCCCGGTCTTGCGGTGTGAATATTAACTCTTAAGAAGGAACCTGCTCTTTCAATACCAACAGCGCTGACGGCTGCGAGTACAAATCTGGATTCCACAAGTTGTCTGATTTGGAAATCTTCCATAATAAGGGCAGGCATATTTTTGGGGGCAAACCATCTTGACTGCCAATCTTGTGTGTATCCAAGTCTTTAACCTTTATGGTGTATCTTATGTCCCATTATTTAAGCCCTCCCTTCTTTTCGTCACTAACAATAACTGTTAAGTGGCAAACACTTTTCTTATAAGGCATTGCTCTGCCTTGCGGGCCGGGCTGCACTCTTTTTAAGTGTTTCATAGGACCTATGTTTGCATAGGCCTCTTTAATATAAACTTTGGAAAAATCAAGTTTCTTGCCTGATTTTACCTGAAGGTTTGAAGCTGCGGAATGAATAGTTTTTTGAACTAAGTCGCTGCAGCGAAGTCCGCTGAAATTCACAACGTTTTCAGCATATTGGACATTTTTGCCGCGGACTAAGTCTAAGAGCAAACCAACTTTCCTGCTGCCATACCTTTGAAATTTAGCTTTTGAACAAGCTTCCATATCAAATTATCCTCTTATCTCTTATTTAAGGGCCTTAGACTCTTTGGTCATTCCGCCGTGGCCTTTAAATGTTCTGGTAAATGCAAATTCACCAAGTTTATGACCGATCATTCTTTCGGACACATAGACAGGTAAAAACTTCCTGCCGTTATGGACTAAAAATGTATGTCCCACAAATGCGGGAACTATTGTGCATGCTCTAGCCCAAGTTTTAATCTGCTTTTTGTCGTTGGGGTTCATAGCTTCAACGGCTTCAAGCAAGTTATGGTCTACATAAGGACCTTTCTTTGTTGATCTTGACATTTCTAATTAGCTCCCGATTTAGATTTGCGTCTATCTCTGATGATCATCCAATCCCAAGTTTTTGCCGGTCTGGTTTTTAAACCTCTTGACATTTGGTTCCAGGGTGAGCGCGGGATATTGCCGCCTTTAGAGTGGCCTCTACCGCCGCCCATAGGGTGATCAACAGCGTTCATTGCATTACCGCGAACGGTTGGTTTGATACCGCGATGTCTGTTTCTGCCGGCATTACCGATAACAACAGCATTGTGTTCTGTATTACCGACTTGGCCGATAGTGGCGCAGCAATTTTCCGGTATAAGTCTGATTTCGCCTGACGGCATTTTGATATGGACATAACCGCCATCATGGGCCATAATTTGAGCTTGGCTTCCGGCTGAGCGGGCAAGTTGTGCCCCTTTGCCGACTTTAAGTTCAATAGCATGGATAAAAGTACCTTCAGGTATATTTTTGAGTGGAAGGCAATTACCCGTTTTAATCTCTGCTTTAGGACCGGACATTACTTCATCGCCGACTTTAAGACCTAAAGGATGAAGCATATATTGCTTATCCCCGTCCGCATATTTTAAAAGGCAGATTCTGGCGGATCTGTTCGGGTCGTATTCAATAGAAACGACTTTTGCGGGAACGCCGAATTTTGCTCTCTTAAAATCAATTTTTCTGTATAATTGTTTATGGCCGCCGCCAATATGGCGAACCATAATCATACCGGTATTATTTCTACCGCCGCTTTTCCTTAAACCTTTAGTTAACTTCTTTTCAGGAGTTTTCTTTGTGATTTCGGAAAAGTCTGCTACCGTAATAGTTCTCCTAGAGGGAGTATACGGTCTGAATGTCTTTATAGGCATAGTTTATACTTTCTCCTACTTAGATGCGCCTTCAACGGCATCTATTTTATCGCCTTTTTTCAATGTGACGAACGCCTTTTTAAGATCAGGTCTTTTTCCGGCGAAGCGCCCCATTCTTTTGACTTTGCCGCGTAAAACGCTTGTGGCAATTTTTTCAACTTTAACTTTAAAAATTGTTTCCACAGCTTCGCGGATTTCGTGCTTGTTTGCTGATTTTTCCACAACAAAGCAGTAGCAATTATCACTATCTCTTAAGATTAAGCTTTTTTCTGTTAAGAGGGGTTTTCTTAATGTTTCGTATGTTTTTGTCATTTTTTAATCTCCCTTTATTTGCTCATCTTTTCAAGTGCTTCTTTGGTGATAATAACTTTTGTGGAGTTCAAAACAGCATAAGCGTTTAAATCACTTGGAACCATTTTGTTTAAGCCTTCAATATTGCGGCTTGCTTGGTCAAGTTTTGCATCTTTTGAACTGACTATCAAAGGTTTTTTGCCGGCTTCTAAAGTTTTTAAAACTTCAGCAACCATTTTTGTTTTGGCTTCTTTGATATCAAAATTATCAAGAATTATAATGCTATCGCTATTATATTTGCTGCTTAAAGCGTGTGCTAAAGCAAGGCGTCTTTTTGCGACGGGCAAATCAATTCTGAAAGAGTGCGGGGTAGGCCCAAAAGCCACACCGCCGTGGCGCCAGATGGGTGAGCGCATGCTACCATGTCTTGCGCGACCTGTGCCTTTTTGTTTCCACGGCTTCTTGCCTGTTCCGCTTACTTCGGAGCGGGTTTTTACATCTGCCGTGCCGGATCTTTGGTTAGCCAAAAAGGCTGTGATGACTTCGTGTAAGAAAGTCGGGTTAGGCTTTACACCGAACAAGGCTTCCGGTAAATTAATTTTACCTTGTTCTTTACCTTGGATATTTAAAAGTTTAGTTTCCATTTTGCGCCTTCCTATTTCTTCTTGGTATTAGCGGCTTTAGAAGCAGAAATCTTCTGCACTTGGGCGGCTACTACATGTTTTTTGGGTTTGGAAGTTTCCAACACGGACACGATTGTTCCTTTTGCACCGGGAACGGAACCTTTTAAGAAAATTAAGTTATTTTCTGTGTCAACTTTAGCAACTTCAATTTTGGAAATTGTTGTTGTGGTAAAGCCATAATGGCCGGCCATTCTTTGACCGCTGAGAACTTTACCCAAAGATCTTCTGGAGGCTAAACCGCCGGGTGCTCTTTCTCTATCGCTTGCGCCGTGGGAAGCAGGTTGACCTGCAAAGCCGTGGCGTTTCATAGCACCGGCAAAACCTCTGCCTTTAATTTTACCCTGAACATCAACATAATCGCCAGGTTTAAAAATTTCACCAAGATTGATAACTTGACCGACTTCAAAGCCATTTACATCAGCAAGGCGATATTCTTTAATATGTCTGACAGGGCTAATACCTAATTTTTTGAAATTGCCCAAATCGGGTTTGTTAAGTTTGTTTTCCTTAACTTCGCCAAAACCCACGGCAACGGCATTATAGCCGTCCTTTTCCTGAGTTCTGACACGAACAACCTTGCAAGGTCCTGCGTGAACAACAGAAACTGCATTAAGGTTGCCCTTTTCATCAAACAACTGGGTCATACCTAACTTTTCACCAATAACAAATCTTAAGGTTGACGGAGCTGTTTTAACTTCTGCCTTGGCGTTTTCTGCCGGGGCAGCTTGTGTGTTTGTTTCTTGTGTCATTTATTTTCCTTTAACGGCCGCATCATAATTAGAAGGAAAGGTTTTTGTGCTGCCTTTGCCTTATGTTGCCTTATGGCACTAACTACTGCGTCACCTAATTTTTACTGATGCAGAGTTCTTGTGTTTTCTGCACCCGATGCCCCTTGTTTAAGAAGCACCGCTATAAATCGTGTCAACTAAACCTTTTTGCTTTAGGCAAAAAGGTATTTAGTTGCTCTTGATTGCCACATCTACACCGGCCGGTAAATCAAGTTTCATTAATTCATCAACGGTTTTAGAAGTGGGACTCTTAAGATCAATAAGTCTTTTGTGGATACGCATTTCAAATTGCTCTCTAGATTTTTTATCTGTATGGGGAGAGCGAAGAACTGTGTATTTGCGAATTTTAACCGGTAAAAGAACCGGACCGCAAACTAAGGCGCCGGTTTTTCTGGCGGTATCAACAATTCTTGAAACAGAGTTATCCAACATTCTGTAATCATAAGAGCGAAGTTTAATGCGGATCCTTTCTTGTCCGCTTAACTTTGCTGTTTTCTTTTCTGTTTTTTCTGCCATTGTTTTTTGTTTTCCTAATTTCTTTTTTTAAAAAATATCTTTTTAAAAATCTTATCGCTTCCTTGCTTTTCTCTGACGGCAAAACTCCAATTTTTGCCTTTTGTTTTTTTTGAGAAAACAAAGGGTCTAAAAGATACCTCTATGGCCGTTGTGTTAACTTGCAACAACCATAGTCCTGAGATTTCTTTTAGAGGCGATACAATACACCTACTCTTATATTATACCAAATAATTTGGTATTTTTAACAATTTTTAAAAAATCTTCTTCAATTTTGTTAGGGCAAATTTTGCCTTGTTTATATTATAGCATTTTTATAGCAAAACACCCGCTCTTTAAAAAAATAAAAAGGGCGGGTGTTTTAAATTTATAAACTAAATAAGTTTATTTTGTGGAAGTTGCTTCTTTCCAAGCATTTGCTTCTGCTTTAGCAGCATTTTTTGTGTTTCGCCAATTTTGCTTTACGCTTTTTTCAGTATTTTGAGCATTTTGCTTTGCCTGATTTTGACGATTTTTCCAATTCTGCCTCATCTGATTGTGGCGTTCTTTCCAATTTTGTTTGGCCTGCTTTTCAGCATTTTTGGCATCTTTTTTTGCTTGGATTTTTTTGTTTTTAAAATCTTGTTTTGCCTGCTCCCATTTTGCTTTATTTTCCGCATTTTTTGCGGCATTTTCTTTTTGGGCATTGGTAACTTTTTCGTTCCAATTCTCTTTAGCTTCTTTTATATTTTGCTTTGCAGCTGCTTTATCTGCTTTATATTGCTCTTTTACAGATTTAACGGCTGCTTTAGCACATTCGTTTTTGCACGCAAGGTCTTCTGCTGTGCAAGAACAGGTATCGGCGGCAAAAGAAACTGCGCCAAAGGCAACAAAAGTTGCTGTTAAGACAAATAATTTTTTCATTGTTAGTTTCTCCTTATACATAAGTTTGATTTTATATACATAAAATTATACCATTATTTATTATAAGTTTTGGAGATTTTTATGGAAATTATATTTGTTTTTATTGCTCTTGCCCTCGGCATTATTCTTGGAAAATTTATTTTTGCTAAAACGGGTGAAACCCAATTTTTAAAAGAAGAATTATCTAAAAAAGACTCTCTTATTGCCGCAAAAGAACAGGAAAACAAAGAACTAACCGCCAAATGCGCCGGCGAACAAAAACAAAGAGAAATCGCCGAAAGTTTTAATAAGGAAAGGGAAAACGCTTTTAAAACTATCGCCCAAGAAGTTTTGGAAGAAAAAGTTAAAAACTTTAGCGAGCAGGCAAAAACAAGTTTTACCCCCCTTCAACAAGATGTCCGAAATTTTAGAGAAAAACTTGAAAAACTTGAAGAAGCAAACAAAATAGGGCAAGTAGAGCTTAAAGAAGGAATCAAGGATGTTTTAAATCTAAATAATACCCTTCAGCAACAAGCGCTTGATTTAACAAAAGCCATTAAAGGCGATCCAACAGCAAAAGGCGCCTGGGGTGAGGCCACGCTTTTTAATATTCTTGAAAATGCGGGCTTGCAAAAAAATATAGATTTTTTTGAACAATCAGTCCACGGCGAACACCGCTTTGATATTCTTTTAAAATTGCCAAATAATAATTATTTGATTATTGATTCTAAAACAACTTTTGAACATTATATGAATTATTCCGCCTGCCAAGAGGAAGAAGAGCAAAAAAAATATCTAAAAGCCCACATTGAAGATATAAAAGACACTATAAAAGACTTAGCAAAAAAGGAATATCCAAAAGATATTAAAGACCCAAACGGCGAAACTTTCCGCCCGGATTTTACTTTGATGTTTGTTAACCCGCAAAGCGCACTTGAGTGTGCTTTAAAGGCAGATAATACTTTGCTTAATTTTGCGTGGAAAAATAATATTTTACTTGTCTGCTACGATACTTTAATAAATACTATTGAAATTGTTAAAAAATTGTGGAATATTGAAAACCAATACGCCAAAATGCAAGATACTATTGACCTAATTAAAAAGATGAATAATGAGTTTACTTACTTTTTAACCAGCTTTGCAAGAGTTGAAGAAAGCGCAAAGAATTGCCTTGAAACAATAAAAGTGGCACGCGGCCATATTGACGGCGATAAAGGTGCCCTTTTGCCTTTAGTTAATCAAATACAAAAAACTTATCACGCACCGGAAATTTCTAAAGATAATGCGCGCTTAATTACAAAAGCCGATTATGAATATGACGGAAAAGGCAGCAATTAGGTTTTTACAACTTTATTTCTAGCTGGTAAAAAATATAAAATATATTTATTAAGGAGAAACTTATGGAAGAAAATAAAAACACTTGTAGTTGCACTAAAAAATATATTGCATTTTTGATACTTGCCCTTGGCATTTTAGGGGCCGGTTTTGCAATAGGCTGTTATTATTACCACGCAAAAATGGATAATAATTTTGTAGTAGTCAAAGGTTTGGCCGAGCAAGATGTTAAAGCAGATCTTGCCGTGTGGGATTTAAAATATGTCCTAACCGGTAATGATGTTATTGCCTTGCAAAAGAAATTGACCGAACAACAAAATATTATTGTTAACCACTTAAAAAAACAAGGCTTTGAAGATTCCGAAATTAATATCGGCCGCCTTAATACAAACGACCTTACCGCCAACCCTTATAGAAGCGAACAACTTGGCACGCGCTTTATTTTAAACCAAACAATCACTATCAGCAGCAAAAAAGTTGAACTGGTGGAAAAATCTATCGGCACTTTAAGCGAACTTGTGGCCCAAGGTATTATTTTTGACAACCAGGAATATTCTTCCCCGGTTGCTTATATCTTTACAAAATTAAATGATATTAAGCCGCAAATGCTTAGCACCGCGACAGAAAAGGCAAAAGCCGCCGCTAATGAATTTGCAAAAAGTTCCGGCACAAAAGTTGGCAAAATACACCGCGCCCAGCAAGGTGTGTTTTCCATTTTACCTAGGGAAGAAGCCCCCGGTGTTATGGAATCACAACAAATAAACAAAAAAGTTCGCGTTGTTAGCACTATTGAATATTATTTAGATTAGTTTTGCTTTTTTATAAAACTCCGTCTTATTAAAAACAAGACGGAGTTTTTTTATAATAAAAAAGCCCCGAACTTCATTAAAGAAATTCGGGGCGGCAAAAGAGCGCGTTTATGCGTTTAATTTGTTTGTATCAACATGTAAACCCGGACCCATGGTGGAAGCAATACTTACGCTTCTAACATAGACACCTTTTGAGGTTGTAGGTTTAACTTTGTTGATTGTTTCTAAAACGGCTTTTGCATTATCAAACAATTTGCCTTCGTCAAAGGAGGCTTTGCCTAACGGAACATGAACGATACCATAGGTATCTGCCTTAAACTCAATTCTACCGGCTTTAAGTTCTTTAACGGCGGTAGCGATATCAAAGGTAACAGTTCCGGCTTTTGGGTTTGGCATAAGACCGCGCGGGCCTAAGATTTTGGCTGCTTTTGCCAAATCTTTCATAGTATCAGGGGTGGCAACTAAAACATCAAAGTCCATTTTACCTTTTACTATATCTTCTACCAAATCTTCCCCGCCGACAAGATCGGCACCGGCTTTTTGGGCATCTTGGGCGTGTTCACCTTTAGCAAGAACGGCAACCCTTTTGGTCTTGCCTGTTCCGTGCGGTAAAACGACCATAGTGCGAACCTGTTGATCAGACTTTTTGGTATCAATACCTAAGCGGACATGAAGTTCAATAGTCTCATCAAACTTGGCTTTTGCATTTTGTTTGCTTAATGCCACAGCTTCTTTAAGGGTATATAATTTGCCCTTTTCAAGTGTTTCTTTAGCTGCTTTAAGTCTTTTTCCAATCATTATTTTTACTCCTTAAGGTTTGCGGGTTCCTTTTTAAAGAACCCTCCCTAACTTCCTATTTATTTTACGATATCAACACCCATACTTCTTGCGGTGCCTTTTACCATTTCTGCTGCTTGTTTAACATCTTTTGTGTTTAAATCGGGCAATTTTTCAGCGGCGATTTCTTCACATTGTTTTTGTGTTAACTTGCCTACTTTATCTTTATGTGGTGTGCCTGAACCTTTTTTAAGGTTAAGCTTTTTTACAATAAGGACTGCCATAGGCGGCATCTTGGTGATAAAGGAGAAAGATCTATCTTCATAAACGGTTATGACGACAGGGATCTTAATACCTTTTTCTAATTTTGCGGTTTTAGCATTAAACTGCTTGCAAAATTCCATAATGTTAACACCATGTTGACCAAGTGCTGGACCAACTGGCGGCGCAGGATTTGCAGACCCTGCAGGAATTTGCAGTTTAATATAACCTTTTATTTTTTTCTCTTTTGCCATTTTAATTATACTCCTTAAAATCTCCGTATTTTTAATGCGGAGGACAACAAAATCTAGTTAATTTTTTCCACTTGTAAATAGTCCACTTCAACGGGGGTGGCTCTATCAAAAACGGTTACCATAACTTTAAGTTTGTTTTTGGTTTCGTTGACTTCTTCTATAACACCGATAAAATGTTTAAAAGGCCCTTCGGTAATGCGTACTTGTTCGCCGTGGCTAAACTGAATTGCATGTTTAGGTTTGCCATCGGTTGCAGTAGTAAGTTCAACAATACCAGCAATTTCTTCTTCCGGAAGGGGCACGGGGATAGGATCACCCAAAAAGCCTGTAACGCCGATGATGTTTCTAATGAACCAATAAGATTCGCTAGTCATAACCATTTCCACCAAGATATATCCCGGGAAGAATTTGCGTTTTCTTAAAGTTTTTTTATTTTGCTTAACTTCAACAACATCTTCGGTAGGAACTAAGACATTGAAAACTCTATCAGCAAAATTTCTTACTTTAACTTGGGTTAAAATTTTATCTTTAACTTTATCTTCGTGGCCGGTTTGGGTATGCACTACATACCAAAGTTTTTCGCCTACGGGTTCTTGTTTAGGTGTTTGCAAAGTTTCTTCTGGCATTATCTACCTCCGATAACAGAGCCAAGAATACCGGCAAGCCCCCAATCAATAATACTGATATAAAGGGTCACGATACCGACAACGATAAAAACAAAAATCGTTGATTGAATCATCTGCGACCTGGAAAGCCAAACGCTTTTTTTAAGTTCGCCGTAAGATTCTTTAAAAAAGTTTATTATTTTTGTCATTATAACCTACCTGTTATTAAAGTAATGGCAGGAGCGGAAGGACTCGAACCTTCAGTCTTGGTTTTGGAGACCAATGGTTTGCCAGTTAACCGACGCTCCCGTATTACTTCAAATTTTAATAGCACTCTTACTTAGAGGCCTTGCTTTCTTTGTGAATTGTTTGTTTGCCGCATTTCTTGCAGAATTTATTTAATTCTACTTTATAATCTTTCTTTTTGCCTTTGGCAAAATAGTAGTTTTTATTTTTGCATTCTGTGCAAGAAAGAACAAAAGTTAATCTTTCATTAGCCATTTTATTTACCTTGATTTACCGCTACACGCGGAATTTATTACTAAAAAACAAGCAAATCTCAGGCGTAAATCTTATTTACACCCCAAAAATTTAACTTGCCGGTTAACACCGATTAAAAAGCCCCTTGCTTATGGGGCTAAATATATTATACAAAAGTTTAAGAACTTTTTAAAGTCTTTTTTACTTTCTTTTTGTTTATATAAATATTATAGCATTTTAAACACCCCCTAAACTTTTTGTTTAGGGGGGTGCGTAAATAAAATATCGGTTAATACTCTTGTGGAACTTCAGAATATATTACATCAGCGTCCTTATCTTCCGGTATAGGTTCGCCGGTGGTCTTGTTTTTAACCCAGGCACCAATAGAGTCCATAAGAATATAAGTAACAGGCGTCATCAAAAGCGTAATAAGCAAGGATAAAGCCTGACCTCCGACGATAACGATAGCAAGTGAGCGTCTTGAGTCCGCACCTTCGCCGTGGGAAACAAGCATCGGCAAAACACCCATAATCAAGGTTAAAGTCGTCATCAAAATCGGGCGTAAGCGAACTTTGTTTGCCTGCAAAATAGCATTTGTTCTGCCATAGCCACGCGCTCTTAATTGATTAGTATAATCAGTCTGCAAGATAGCGTTTTTACTAACAACACCCACAAGCATAAACATACCAAGCATACTGAAAATATTAAGGTTTTGCCTGGTTAATAAAAGTGCAATTAAAGCAAAGGGCAAAGTTAAAGGCAAACTAACAATAATTGCAACAGGATGGGTTAAACTTTCAAACTGAGCGGCAAGCACCATATATTTGAAAATGAAAGCTAAGATAAAAGCAACAATAAAGCTCTTAAACATTCTGCCCATTTCTTGCGCCATACCGCTTTCCGTGGTATGATAACCCGGCAAGGTATCTATTTCTTTAAACATTTGCTTCATTAAGTTGGTAGCGGTGCGGGTATCAAGGCCGTTTAAGTTTGCTTCCACAGAAACTTCCCTTTCCCTTTTAAAGCGGTTAATTTGGCTTGGGCCAACACCTTCTTCAATAGCGGCAACGCTATCAAGACGGACAACGCTATCTTTACCACCAAAAGAAGCCGGTATTTGAAGGGCGGAAATTGTTTCTTTTGTGTTTCTATATTGTTCATCAACACGCACGCGCACTTCGTAAAGTTCATCCCCTTCTTTATATTTTGTAATATCGTCCGTTCCGCCGACCATAGTTCTTAAAGCACTTGCAATATCGGAAACTCTAACCCCAAGATTATTTGCTTTTGCCCTATTAATAACAACCCTATATTCCGGTTTGGCAAGTTCCAAAGTTAAGTCAATATCTCTGAAGCGGCCGTCTTTTTCCATTTTTGCAATTAAGGCATTGGCATAATCGGAAAGTTTATTTATATCCGGGCCGGAAATTCTTAACTGAACATCCTTACTTCCTCCGGGGCCATCACTTAAAACAAGAACACTTGTTTTTAGCCCTTCGTATTTGCTTAAAATATCGCGCATTTTTTCAACAAAATTTTTAGTGTTTATTGTATTGCGCGCTTCTCTATCTTCAAGTTCTATTTGCAGGTAGCCTTCATTAGTCGGTTTAGAATCAGAAAAAGCCGCCATATTGCTGCCACCGCGGCCTGCAATATTTAACACACTGCTAACATGAGGCAAACGACGGATATCTTGTTCAATAGCGTTTAAAATTTCTTTTGTTTCGCTGTAGCTTGTGCCAACGGGTGCTTTAACAGATACTTTTATTTTACCGCTATCTTCCTGCGGGAAGAACTCGCCCCCGATACCGCCTGCAATAAAAGGTATGGCAACAATACATAAAACAGCAAAAATAGTCATAATTAATTTATGATTGATAGACCATTTTAAAAACGGCATATACCAATTAACTAGGCGAAGGTTAATACTATCAATAATTTTGTCAAAGCGGGATTTTTCCGGTGCTTTTTTAAGAAGTCTAGAACAAAGCATAGGTGTTAAAGTTAAAGCAACTAAACCGGAAAGCGCAATAGCAAAAACAACCGTCCAGCCATAACTGCTTAAAACACGGCCAACCATACCGCTCATATAAGCAAGTGGCAAGAAAATAACCAAGATTGAAAGCGTTGTTGCAACAACCGTTGCGGTAATTTCTTTTGAGCCGTCAAGCGCTGCTTGCATTGGTGTTTTATTATACTTTTCCATATGTCTATAAATATTTTCAAGCATAACGATAGCATCGTCAATAACAATACCCACGGCAACGGTTAAACCAAGCAAAGTAATATTGTTAATGGTATAACCTTTCATATTCATAAACAAGAAAGAACCTATAATTGATATAGGTATAGCCAAAAAGGCAATTAAAGTAGAACGCAGGGAACCCATAAAAACAAGCACCATAACACCCGCAAGAAAACCACCCAAGAATAAGTGTTCCAAAACGGTGTTAACGCTTGCTTTAATAGTGCCGCTTTGGTCTGACATTAGGGTAATTTGAATATCATTTGGTAAAGTTTTTTGAATCTCGTCAAGTTTATCTTTTACTCCTTGAATAACAGCAAGAGTATTTGAGCCGCTTTGTTTTTTAACTTCCAAGGTAACAGATGGTTTACCATCTAAGATAGTGCTTTCCTCTTCAAACTCGCCACTATCTTCAACGCGGGCAACATCGGAAACTTTAACCGGCACGCCGTTTTTGGTTGCAATATAAATATCTTCAAAACTTTTTACATCAGGAATACGCCCCAAAATACGCAAACTATATGATTGGTGCGGCTGCTCCACTTTGCCACCGGGTGTTTCAAAGTTTTGCTCTTTTAAAGCCCCGGTAAGTTTTGTAATAGGAAGACCAAGTGAATAGAGTTTAAAAGGATTAACTATAACATGAACTTCCCTTTCTCTTCCACCGACAACACTGACAGAGCCCACACCGGAAGTATTTTCTATACCTTCTTTAACTTTCTTTTTGGCAATTTCGGTAAGTTCAATAATATCTCTATCACCGGAAACAACTACATTTAATACGGCAATAGAGTCCATATCAATTTTTAACACTATGGAAGGTTGCGTCCCTTCTGGAAAGTCTTTTTTAACCTGGTCCACTTTATCGCGCACTTCCTGCGCGCCGATAGAAGCATCCTTTTCCATAACAAATTTAACAACGACTAAGGAAACCCCCTCCATACTATAAGAAGAAACTTCGTCAACACCTTCAATTTGGTTAACGGCTTCTTCTACATATTTGGTGACGGAAGTTTCAATTTCTTCAGGGCTGGCACCGGGTAAAATTGTTTGCACCATAGCAACAGGTATATCCATACTCGGATAAAGACTTACCCCCATATTGCTGTAAGACATTAAACCAACAACAATTAAAGCAAGGCTTAACATTATGGTAAAAACAGGCCTGTGAATAAAAAAAGCCGTAAAACCCGTGGAGTTTTTAACTTTCTTTGGGGCTTTGGGATTTACCATTTTTTTATCTTGAGCGTTTATATCCTCTATTTCCATATCTTGCATAGTTATTTAACCTCAATAGGACTGCCTTCTTTAAGGCCAAAAACAAAATTTAAAACCGGTTGATTTTCTGCTATTCCGGAAACTTGCCAGTGGTCATTATTTTTAAAACCGACTTCAATATTTTTCTTTACCGCAGTTTTTTTGTCAGCAGAAGGCACTAAAACATAATAAGAGCCATCTTCATTTTCTAAAATATTCTTTTTAGATAAAGATAAAGCTTGCTTTTGTTCTGCAAGGGAAATATCCAATTTTGCAAACATACCGGACATTAATTTATTATCCTTATTATCCGCTTTAAATTCAACCGCAACCGAACGACTGAGGGAATCAACCACCGGGCTTATTAAATCCAAGGTTGCTTGAAACTTTTGATTTGGCAAAGCTTCAACCATAAGCCAAGCTGTTTGGCCTTTAGAAATTTCGCCGACATACCTTTCCGGAATATCAACGGCAATTCTAATTGTTTCCTGGTTTACAACCAAAGCAACCGGTGTAGAAGTTATGACATTTGCTCCCGGGTCTAAATAAATTCTGCCGATAACCCCATTAATTGTGGAAGGCACAACTACAGGTTCATATTTTGCGCCGACCTCATCGCGTTCAATTAAGGAAATTGTTTGGCCTTTTTTAACTTTATCACCTTCTCTTAAAACATTTCTTAAAAGTTTACCGGAAACACGGGGATAAATAACGGCTTCCTCAAGGGCTTTTAAACTGCCGGAAGTTAAAAGTTGGTGTTTTAAATCGCGCTTTTGCGGTTTTTCAATGGAAACAGCAAAAACATCCGTATTAATTTGATCTAAAATTTTTGCGGGATCTTTCTTAAAAAATAAATTCCACACTAAAAGCAATATTACTATTACTATAACAGCGCCAATTATATAGTTAGCGATTTTTCTTTCTTGTTCATTTTTTGGTTTTCTAATTTTTATCATTTTAATATATCTCCTAAAATTATTTTATTGCAACATCTTTACCTACTGCATAATTTAAATTTGAAAATGCTACAAAAGCATCGTGGATAGCCTGCACAAATTGAAGTTCTGCATCGTGCAAAAGCAAGGCCGCATCATCAAGATCAAGACGGCTTACAAGCCCGTTTCTATATCTTAAATTTGTGCTGTGTAAGTTTTTGCGAGCTTGACCGATTGTGCCTTTAGTGGAATCAATTCTTTCCTTTGCTTCGTTTAAATTTAACCAAGCGCGTTTAACTTCTATTTTGATATTTCTTTTGGTATCTTGCGCTTGAATAAGGGCCTGCTCGTAAGCAAGTTCCTTTTGGCGCACCTGGGAAGAAACCTTAAAGCCTTCAAATAAAGGAATATTTAATCTTAGACCGACTGCCGTGCCATAAGAAGAATTATAACTACTCATTGGGATAATAACCTCAGCAGAAGTACCGCTGTAAGTAGCATTGGCAAAAGCCGTAAGCGAACCTAAATGATCGGCTTTGGCAACATTAATTTGCTCTTTAGCCATTTTAACATTCAGTTCTGAAATTATAAGTTCCGGCCTGTTCTTTTGGGCCATTTCAAAAAGGGTATCTAAATCCGGTATCTGATAAGCCATAATATCTTTAAGATTCCACTTTAAAGAAAGCTCGTCTTGCGGATCTTTATTTAAAACTCTTCTTAAAGTAAGAAGCCCGATTTCATAAGCATTTTTTGCCTGTATTAAGGCTGGCTCGCTGTTAGATACTTTTACCTTTTGGTTAAGCACATCTAAATCGCTTGCAAGCCCTTGTTTATATTTTTGTCTGATTTCTTTTAAGTGGTCTTTGGCAATATCAAGATTTTCTTTTTGAACCTGTATTAAAGCATGGGATAAAATAATGCCATAACATAAAATATTTACATTATCTTTAATAAGATTTTGTGTTTCTGTAAGTTCCAAATAACCGCTTTGAGAGTGGTATTTACCCATCCTTATGCCAGCGCTTACAGCACCACCTTTCCAAAGCAAAAGGGTTGCTTCAGCTGTGCCGCTGGTAGCATTGTCAAGGCTCATTCTAAATTTACCCATAGAAGTTATGGCCTCCTGGGGATGAAGTGTGTGTGTGTAAGAGCCGCTTAAATTAATTTGCGGATAAACATAAGACCAATATTGTTTAACCTGCTGTTCGTAAATCTGAGCTGATTTTTTTGCAATTTGGATACTTGAGTTGTTTTCCATAGCAATTTCAATAGCCTGTTCTATGGTAATAGCATTTGGATCGGCATTATGCAAGGCAAACAAATCTACCCCGTCTTTTGTGTTTTGTGCAAAACTAAGCGAAGTGGCTAAACTAAATGCACAAACACATAATAATAATCTAGGTTTAATTTCCATCTGTTTATTTCCCCCCTTTAAAAGAAATTCCTTTTAATATAGCATTTGCCATATCGTTTATTAAGTCTTTATCTATCTTTATACTCTTATCAACGGAATACATAGATAAAAAAGAGAAAACCGCTAAAACTAAATAAAAACCAGTTTCCCTATTTTTTTTAGTTAAACGGCCCTTTTTATATTGTAAATTAAGCATTTTATAGATAGCTTCGTTTGCTTCTTTGCGTATATTAAGAAGTTTATTTTCCAAGGTTTTATTGCCACGGACATAAACGCTTAAATGCAGCAAAAACGAAGAGGTTTCCTTAAAATCGCTTTTTACTATAAAATGGGAATAAAGCAAAGTTTTTAAAAGATCCTGCAAAGATAAATCTTTTTCTAAGCCTTGATTTAAGATTTTATTTATCTCATCAAGCCTTTCCTTTATCATTTGAAAAAGCAAATCATCTTTATCTTTAAAGTAGTAATAAAGCACAGGCTTACTTACGCCGCAAGCCTCGGCAATTTGGCGCATAGAGATACTTTTTATCCCTTGGCGTGCCATAAGCTCAAAAGCTTTTAGCTTTATTTCTTCTTTAGAAGTTTTATTTTCTTTTTTTGCCATAAGTTTTTATATATTTACCTACCGGTAAGTATATTTTATCAAATATCTCTTATGGCTGTCAAATACAGAGGGCGTGTTTTAAATTCCTATTTAAAATTTTTGTTTTAAAATTACTTCTAATTTTTTTAAAACTTTTTTATCTACGGCTTTATTATGACTTGCCTTTAAATCGGGCATCTCTTTTTTACAATCAGCGCAACAAGCTGTTTTTGCAATTAAAGGAACTGCCGCTAAAATAAGTTTTTTTGCGCAAACCTCATTATATTTCATTGTTTCATTTACTTTAGCCACGCTGACTTCTTCGCCTTCTTTCCAGGTATCAAAATCGGTTACCATACAAACTTGGGCAAAACGCAAACTTGCTTCCCGCGCTAGTTTTGCCTCGGGGCAAGCCGTCATACCAATTAAATCAAAGCCCATTTTTTTGTGAAATAAACTTTCTGCTTTAGTTGAATAAGCCGGCCCTTCCATAGCAACTAAAGTTGCCCCTGAGGCTGCTTTAATTTTTAATTTCTTTGCTTCTTTATATAAAAGCTCTTGTAAACAATTGCAAAACGGATAAGCAAAAGGGGCATGAATTACCAGCCCGCCGCCGAAAAAGGTATTTTGGCGCAAAGTTGTTTTATCTATAAGTTGGTCCGGCATAACTAAGGTTTTAGGTGGAAATTTTTCTTGTAAAGAGCCAACTGCGCTAAACGCCAAAACCACACTTGCACCAAGTTTTTTAAGGGCGTAAATATTTGCTTTGTAAGGAACTTCTGTCGGAGTAAAAATATGTTTTCTGTTATGGCGGGCAAGAAAGCCAACTTTAATGCCAGCAATTTCGCCCGTGATAATTTTATCTGAAGGGTTGCCAAAAGGCGTTCTTACAGCAATTTCTTTGATCTTTTTTAAACCTTCCACATTATAAAGGCCACTACCGCCGATTATACCTATTTGTATCATATTAACTCCTTATATAAAGGAAAAGCGGATAAAAACTTTTCCACTTTCAAAGAAATTTCTTTAAGTTTTTCCTCGCTAGTGTGATTATTTATAACTTCATCAATAAAAGCAGCAATAGTTAGCATATCTTTTTCTTTCATACCGCGCGTTGTAATTGCCGGTGTGCCAAGGCGGATACCGCTTGTAATCATTGGCTTTTGTGGGTCATAGGGAATAGTATTTTTATTGCAAGTAATTCCAGCTTTATCAAGGGCAATTTCGGCTTCTCTGCCGGTTATATTTTTGGAGCGTAAATCAACGCAAAGCAAATGGCAATCTGTGCCGCCGGCAACAATTTGATAGCCCTTATCTTGCAAGGCTTTGGCTAAAGTCTTGGCATTAAGTTTAACTTGTTTTTGATAAGTTTTAAATTCGGGTTTTAAAGCTTCGCCAAAGCAAACAGCTTTTGCCGCAATTATGTGCATCAAAGGCCCCCCTTGGTTGCCCGGGAAAACAGAAGAATTAACTTGTTTTAAATATTTTTCTTTACACAAAATTAAACCGCCACGCGGCCCGCGCAAAGTTTTGTGGGTTGTGGTTGTTGTAATATCAGCATAAGCAACAGGGCTTGGATATTCGCCAGCAGCCACAAGTCCTGCATAATGGGCAATATCGCAAACAAGATAAGCACCAACGCTATCAGCAATTTTTCTTAAAAAAGCCCAATCAAAAATACGCGAATAATTTGAGGCCCCTGCCATAATAAGTTTAGGGTTAAATTCTTTTGCAATTTTTAAAGCTTCATCATAATCAATTTCGTTAGTATCGGGACGAACATTAATTGAAGCAACTTTAAAATATTTACCGCTAAAATTTAAAGGATGGCCGTGGGATAAATGGCCGCCGTGCGATAAATTTAAACCCAAAATTTTATCACCCGGATTTATTAAGGATAAATAGGCCGCCAAATTTGCCTGCGTGCCACTATGAGGTTGCACATTTGCGCCTTCTGCTTTAAAAAGTTCTTTTGCGCGTTCAATAGCAATAGTTTCAACTTTATCAACAAACTCACACCCGCCATAATATCTTTTGCCGGGGTAGCCTTCGGCATATTTATTAGTTAAAATTGAACCTTGCGCCTGCATAACGGCAGGAGAAGTAAAGTTTTCCGAAGCAATTAGCTCTATGCGGTTTTTTTGGCGTTCATATTCCTGCATAATTGCCGTATAAACGGGCAAATCTTGTTCTTTAATAAAGTTATACATATTTTCTCCGCTATCTTTAAAAAAATTTACTATAATTATATAATAATTATATAAAACATTAAAGCAAATAGGAGGCCCCAAAAAATGGTAAAATTGAAACAAAAAGATTTTCTTAAGGAAACAATCAAACACATTGATATTAAAAAACATAATGTTGTTAAACTCGTTGACGATATGGCCGATATGGCTTATACTTCAAGAGATTTAAACAGAGCTGCAAATATTTATAATTCAATGCTAAAAGAAAAAGATTGTTGCGTCTTTTTGACAATTGCCGGTTCCCTTGTTTCCGCCGGACTTAAAAAAGTTATTGTTGATATGATTCAAAATAATATGGTTGATGCAATAATTTCTAACGGCGCAAATATTATTGACCAAGATTTCTTTGAGGCTTTAGGTTATAAACACTATAAAGGCGATCAACATTTTGCCGATGACAACTTGCTACGCGATTTACATATTGACAGAATTTACGATACCTATATTAACGAAGACGAACTTAAAGTTTGCGACGAAAGCGTGCATAAAATTTGCAATATGCTTGAGGCACGCCCTTATTCTTCCAGAGAATTTATTTATGAAATGGGCAAATGGCTTGAAAAAAATAAAAAAGGTAAAGATTCAATTATCTATAATGCCTATAAAAAAGGGGTGCCTATATTTGTGCCGGCATTTTCTGATTGCTCTGCCGGTTTTGGCTTTGTAGCCCATCAAACAGAAAACCCCGTACACCATGTTTCTATTGACAGCGCAAAAGATTTCTTGGAACTTACCAAAATTAAAATGGCAGCAAAAGAAAGCGGTCTTATGATGTTCTGCGGAGGTGTGCCAAAGAACTTTGTGCAAGACACCGTTGTGGCAGCAGAAATTTTGGGTGCAGATATCCCTATGCATAAATATGCCGTTCAAATTACCGTTGCCGATGTTAGAGATGGTGCCCTGTCCGGTTCTACCTTAAAAGAAGCTTCCAGCTGGGGTAAAGTTTCCACCTCTCAAGAACAAATGGTTTATAGCGAAGCAACCTTAGCTATTCCTTTAATTATCGGTTATGGCTATCATAAAAAATCTTGGAAAAACAGAAAAGCCCATAACTATCAAAAATTCTTACAGGAAGAAGATAAAAAAGCCAAAACAGCAAAAACAACAAAATGTTCCTGCTGCTAAAATTAACGAGGTAAAAAATGAAAA
>JAFQAA010000018.1 GCA_017417005.1 Elusimicrobiaceae bacterium
AGACAGACAGACACTCTTTCATTAAATGAAATAGATTTAAAAGGTAAAAACCTTTCTTTTCTTTGTATACAAAGGAAAGAAAGGTTTTTTGTGTTGCGTGGAAGGGCAAATACCCCACACCTTCCCTCTCCCCTCTTTAAAAAAGAAGGGCGAGGAATAAAGGAAAAAGTATGCCTGTATATGCTAAGTATCGCTGAGAAAATTTGTGTAGTAGTAAATAAAATAAAACCCTTGGAATATTTTTTCTTTTTTTTGAAAAAATATTCCAAGGGTTTTTCTATTGTCATGCTGAGATGTTTTTGCTCAGCATCTCTTCCTATTTGAGAAAAAAGGAAAAGATTCCAAACAAAGACATTTTGGAATGACGGAAGGATGGAAAGAAAAAAGGAAAAGATTCCGGACAAAGACTTTCCGGAATGACGGACGGGCGGAAAGTAAAAAAAGGAAGAGATTTAAAACAAAAATACTTTTAAATGACGATTGAAAAATAAAAAGGAGAATTAGTTTATGAAAGATAAAAAAAGAAATAAGAAAAAGGGTTTTACCCTTATAGAAATACTAGTAGCGGTTCTTATTATAGGTATTTTATCAGCCATTGCTTTGCCAAAATATCGGGTAGCTGTTGAAAAAGCTCATGTTTCCCAAGTAGTTTCTGCCATTGCTAGTATTGCAGAGGCTCAGGAAGTATTTTATTTAGCTAATGGCCGATATACAGATAGTTTATCTGATTTAGATATAACTATGCCAGCCACCATAAATGGTTGGACTTTTACTTTATATAATGACTCAGAATATAAGAAAGTAGAAGCAAAACACTCTAGCAATAATGATATTGGGCTTGTTCACTACTACAAAAACCCTGGAACAATAGATTATTTGCATCCGGGCCAAACTTATTGCTTTGCAAGAAAAGGTAAAACTTTTGCAGAAAAAGTGTGTAAAAGTTTGGCAACAAAAAAAGGTTTTGCTAATAGTTATGGCACTAGATGGATAATATGAAAAAAACTCCCGTATTTATAACGGGAGTTTTTTTTACGAAAAAATTTAAAACTCTATTTTACTTTATAGAATTTTTTAATAATATCCCAGGCTTCTTTTGCGCTGTCAACAAGTTCAAAGGTATCTGCGTGGGAAATTACGCCGTAATCAAATAACTTTTGGGTGTTAAAAATGCTGTTCCAAAATTCTTTACCGACGAGTATTACGGGTATTTTCTTTTTTTTGCCGGTTTGAACTAAAGTTAAAATTTCAAACATTTCATCAAAAGTGCCATAACCGCCAGGGAACACCACCACCGCTTTTGAGCGCATAACAAGGTGCATTTTTCTAATAGCAAAATAGTGGAACAAAAACGCAAAACCTTTAGAAATATATTTGTTTGGTTTTTGTTCCATTGGTAAGGTTATGTTAAAACCAATACTTGTGCCGCCGGCTTCATAAGCACCGCGGTTGGCAGCTTCCATAATGCCGGGCCCGCCACCGGTAACAATAGATAATTTCTTTTTGCTTTCTTTTATTGCCATAGCGCTAAATTTCCTAGCCTCGTCATAATATTTAGATAAGGTAGCTAGCCCCTTGGCTTCTTTTAAAGCATTAAGAAGTTTTTTATCTTTAGGTGCTTTTTTAAGTTTTGCTTCTAAATCTTTTATTCTTTTATCAGATTCTTTTTTATCTCTTATTCTTGCACTACCAAAACAGACAATGCAATCTTCAATATTGGCTTTTTTTAAAGCAAGTTCCGGTTTTAAAAGTTCTAGCTGAAGTCTTATAGAGCGCGCTTCATCACTTTTTAAGAACGGAATATCTTCATAAGCTTTTGTGTAAGAAGTTGATGTTGGATTTTTTAGTATCATTATTTTTTCCTCTTATTTAAGAATTTTGAAATGGAAGAAGCAATTTGTTTGGGTTCAAGTCCAAGTTCTTCGTGTAGCTCACTTTGTTTTGCGTGTTCAACAAAGCTGTCGCCGATACCAAGGCGGAGTAAACTTGCCTGGCAGTTATTATCTGTTATAAACTCGCTGATGGCCGAGCCAAAACCGCCGGCCAAAACATTATCTTCTATTGTTATAAGATTGGGGTTTAAAGCAAGGGCTTCTTTAATAGCTTTTGTATCAAGCGGTTTTATAAAGCGCATATTTAAAACGCCGCAGTCTATACCTTTTTTGGCAAGAAGTTCGGCCGCCTCTAAAGAAGGATGCACCATATTGCCGACAGCTAAAATAGTTGCATCTTTGCCTTTTTTAAGCCATTTTGCCTTGCCAAGAGGCAGTTTTTTAAGTTCTGTGTCCATCTTTACGCCAACAGCGCTGCCGCGCGGATATCTTAAAATAAAGGGCGCGTTTGCTTCAAAAGCAGTTTTTAGTAAGTGTTGGAGTTCGTTTTCATCAGCCGGGGCGGCAATATAGATGTTTGGGATATTTCTAAATAAACTTAAATCAAAAACGCCGTGGTGGGTGGGCCCGTCTTCACCGACGACACCTGCCCTGTCAAAAGCAAAAACTACCGGCAGATTTTGAAGGCAAATATCCTGCTGAATCTGGTCATAGCATCTTTGCGAAAACGAAGAATATAAAGCAACCAAAGGCTTTAAACCTTGGGTGGCAAGACCGCCGGCAAAAGTGGCGGCGTGTTCTTCTGCTATACCGACATCATAAAAACGCTCGGGGAAGGTTTCCCTAAAAGGGGCTAGTCCCGTTCCTTCGGGCATAGCAGCGGTAATAGCGGTTATTTTTTTATCTTCTTTGGCAAGTTTCATTAAAGCATCAGAAAAGGCTTTTGTATAGGTTATTTTATCGCTTTTGCCAATAACTTCGCCCGTTTCGGCATCAAAAATGCCAAGGCCGTGATATTTGGTTGGCTTTGCTTCGGCCGGGGGATAACCTTTGCCTTTTTTGGTAACAATATGCAAGAAAACAGGGCCTTTAATATCTTTAATTTGTTCAAGAGTGTCAACTAAAGCCATAACATCATTGCCGTCTATTGGACCAAAGTATTTAAAACCCATTTCGGCAAATAATACGCCGGAAAATAAAATTGATTTTGCTCTTTTGGCAAGTTTCATTACATTTTTGCCTATGTCAGTGTCGCCTATTTTTGTTTCAATAGTATCTTCTAAGGCTTGGGTATATTTTGCACTTAAAAGTTTAGCTAAAAAAGAACCCAGCGCACCCACGCGTTTAGAAATAAACATTTGGTTATCATTTAAAACAACAAGCAAATTGGTTTTTAAAAGACCAGCATTTTGTAAAGCTTCATAAGCCATACCGCCTGTCATAGAGCCGTCGGCAACAATGGCAACGACTTTATTTTTTTCTTTCTTTTGATCGCGTGCACAGGCCATACCCAAAGCAGCTGAAAGTGCTGTTGAAGCGTGCCCCGCCCCAAAAGTGTCATATTCTGACTCGTAAATTTTCAAAAAACCGCTTAAACCTTTTTGCTTGCGGATAGTTTTGAAACCTTCTTTTCTGCCGGTTAAAATTTTGTGGGCATAGGCTTGATGGCCGGTATCAAAAACAAGTTTATCTTCCGGCGTGTTAAAAACATAGTGCAAGGCAACAATAAAATCAACAGCTCCAAGACTGGAGGCGAGGTGCCCGCCCGTGTGGCTGATAGTTTCAATAATAAAATTTCTGATTTCCTGGCAAAGCTCGGGCAGTTGTTCTTTTTTTAATTTTTTTAAATCTTTGGGGGAATTTATTTTGTCTAAAAGTTCCATACTAATATGTCCTCTCAACAATAAAATAGGCCATATCATATAAAGGCTGAAGTTTGTTTGATTTAATTTTATCAAGAGCAGATATGGCATCTTTTAAAGCTTTTTGGGCAGCTTTTTTGGCTTCTTCTAAGCCGTAAAGACTGACAAAAGTTAGTTTTTTATTTACCTGGTCGCTATTACTTTTGCCAAGTTGTTTTTGGGTTTTTGTAGCATCCAAAATATCATCTGCCACTTGAAAAGCAAAACCAATTTTTTCTGCATAAGTTAGGATATTTTTTAAATCTTTATCTTTAGCACCGGCAAGCAAGGCCCCCATTTCAACGGAAGTTTTTATTAAAGCACCTGTTTTGTTTGTGTGAATATATTTGAGTAGAGCAGAAGCGGAAACTTCACTAGCATTTTTTGGTAAAAGATAATAACCGGCTAAACGCCCTTTAAAATATTTTGTTTTAGCAAGAACGCTGGCCCTTTTGCTTTTGCCTTCCAAAAGGCCTTCGGCAAAAACATCGGCCACTTGACCGCCTATCATCCCGCTGACACCGCCGTAATGGGATAAACTTTTAACTGCTTTTAAAGTGTTTGTATAGCCAACTTTTTTAACCTGGGCATTTTGGGACAAAGTTTCAAAGGCATAGGTTAAAAGGCCGTCACCTGCCAAAAGGGCGGTATCTTCTCCAAAGATAATATGATTTGTTGGTTTACCGCGGCGCAAAGAATCATTATCCATAGAAGGTAAATCATCGTGAATTAAAGAATAAGTGTGGAGCATTTCAACTGCGCAGGCGGCCTTTTCAACATCTTTTGGGGCAAGGCCAAAAGCTTCTGCCGTCCAAGTTAAAAGAACCGGGCGCACTCTTTTTCCGCCAGCCATAAGAGAATAAGTCATTGCATCAACAATAATTTGCGGGGTATTTTTAATTAAAGAAAGTTGTTTTTTTAAGGCTTTATCAATATTTTTTGCTGTTTTTAAAAGTGTTTTTTCAAAATTTTTCACAAGCACCTCTTTATATATTATATAATATAACTATGAATTTCTACTTGATAAGTTTGGGCTGTCCCAAAAATCTAACCGATAGCGAAAATTTTAGCGCCCGTTTGCTTGCAAACGGCCACAAAATAGTTTTTAAAGAAGAAGAGGCCGATATTATTATTATAAATACTTGTGGCTTTCTTTCTTCGGCGATAAAAGAAGCAAAAGAAAATATAAAATATGCCTTAAAATTAAAAAAGAAAGGCATTGTTAAAAAAGTTGCCATAACCGGCTGTATGGTTGATAGATTAAAAGAACAAGTAGCAGAAGATTTTAAAGAGGCAGATTTAATTTTTTCCATTTCAAAACAAGAGGCCATTGAAAAAATTATAAATAAAAAGGGTTTTTTGTTTAGTCCGATACAGAAAGAACTTTTTATGCCGCAATATAAACTTTCTTTAACAGCACCGCATAGTGCTTATTTAAAAGTGGCAGACGGCTGCAATAACCGCTGTGCTTATTGCGCAATACCTTTTATCCGTGGTAATTATCGCTCTAAAACGATTGAAGAAGTTGTAGCAGAAGCAAAAGTTTTAGCAAAAAATGGCGCAAAAGAAATTTCGCTTATAGCGCAAGATACAACTTCCTACGGGCAAGATTTATATGGCAAGCCCGAACTTGTTAAATTACTTAAAAAGCTTATCAAAATAAAAGATATTTGCCGTCTTAGAATAATGTATGCTTACCCGCACCGCGTTTCAAAAGAACTTGCGGGTTTAATGGCAAGTGAAGAAAAAATATTTTCTTATCTTGATATTCCTTTGCAACATATTTCAGCTGATATTCTAAAAAATATGAACCGCCATTGCGGACCAGAAAAAATAAAAGAAACCCTAGATATGCTAAAAGAGCGCGTGCCAAATATTGCGATAAGAACTAATTTTATCGTTGGCTTCCCCGGCGAAACGGAAGCCGATTTTAAAGAACTTTTAAAGTTTGTTAAAGAATATGAATTTGATAATGTTGGCGTGTTTGAGTTTTTTAGAGAGCCCGGCACCGCCGCCTATGATATGAAAAAGCAGATACCCGCCAAAATAAAAAAAGAACGCGCCCTTGAGTTAAATAAAGTGCAAAGCCGCGTGGTTGATAAGATAAATAAAAAACTTATCGGTTCTGTTGTGGAAGTTATCAGCGATACTTCTGACACCGGCCGCACCTACCGCGACGCCCCTGATATAGACGGGCAGGTTAGTTTTGAAGAACCCGTTGAACCCGGCAAAATTTTCCGTGCAAAAATAATAAAAGCCAAAGGCTATAAAAGAGTAGCTAAGGCTGTATAATTTTTATAGAATTAAGAAAAAAGGGGAGGTAGTTTATGTTAGAAGCAAAATATGTTGATGCAAAAAAAGTAGAAGTTAGGGTAAATAATTATATCGTGCATACCGATATGCCGCGCGAGGTTGGGGGGGATAACAGCGCGCCCAATCCTTTTGAAATGTTTATGGCATCTTTTCTTGCCTGTCAGGCGGTTTTTGCTATGGCTTTTGTAGAAAAAAATAATATGAAAAAGGAAGATTTTTCCTTTAGAGCGGAACCTGTTTTTGATGATAAAGGTTTAATTAGCAAAATGACAACGATTGTTAAAATTCCTTCTGATTTCCCAACGGAAAAAGAGGCAACTTTCATAAATGTTTTAAAAACTTGCAAAGTTGGCAAGCATATTACTTTTGAAAAAGAGATCTTGCTTGAAAGATCTTTATAAAGTAGGGCTTCGGCTTTTGGGCTATTTTTAATTTTTTAGAAATTTCGGATACACGGGCTTGCCAGCCACTCGGAGTATACCTCATTTCTAAAAGCGTTTTTTCTTTTTATAAAAGAAAAAACTAATTAAAACTATCTCCAAAATCCTGTGCCTTATATCTAATGTTTAAAATAGCA
>JAFQAA010000019.1 GCA_017417005.1 Elusimicrobiaceae bacterium
GGAGGGGTTATTTCTTGCCCAAAAAAACCCTTCTATATCATTAGTGTGGTAAAAAGTCAAAGTCTTTTGCTCTCTAGTGCAAGCACCAAAGAGCAAAAGACCTAAAATTAAAAGAAAGCCAAATTTCTTCATTTAACTTTTTTAATTCTCCCTGTGGCGGGGGCTTTTATACCTTGCGGGTTAGCCGTAATATAATCGGTAAAGTAATCGCTTAAATACTTATCGCTAATTACTTTTTTATCGGTAATTTTCTTAAACATATAGCCCTCGCTTCCGCCATTTGCAATATAGTCGTTAACAGCAATAAGATACATTTTATCTTTATCTAAATTTTGGCCGTTTATTTTAACGCTAACAAGTTCTGCTCGGTTATGTTTCCAGCGGTATTCAATTTTTACATTGCTGGAATACTGAAAAAGGCTTCTCTTTTCATAAATAGATTTTGCGATAAGTTTTTTAATAAAAGCACCATTTACGCGCACAAGCATAACTTTATTGGGGAAAGGAAAAGAGCTTATAATATCTCTTTTTGTTATATCGCCTTTAAGAATATCAACTCTAACGCCGCCAGTATTATGTAAAGCAAAATCAGCCTTTGGGGCTTGGGTCTTGATAATATCGGCAAACAAATTGCCAAGGGGGCTGTCAAGTTCGTCTTTTTTGTCAGTTCTAAGTTTAATATCTTCGGCTGCCTTGCCAATAGGGGTGTCAACGCCAGGAGCTCTTTTTTCTTCCACAATTTTCTGTATATCTTTATTGGGTTTAATTAAAGTGGCATTAAGTTCCACATATTTTACTTTGATATCTTGTATTTTACCTGTTTCGTCGTTAAAATCTAAAATAATATGACTTAAACCTTTTGTTTCACATCCGCTTTCGGCAAAACGCAGACCTTTGTCGTTAATGCCGGTGTTAACACCGCTGTTAACTTTGGCTCTAATACCATTGATAACTTTATGTGCGTGCCCTCCTAAAACGAGGTCAATTCCGTCTAAACCATCAATGATTTGTCCGTTTGTAGTTTCTTTTTCATGCTTATCATCTGCAAAAGAATTGTGAATAATTAAAATTGTATAATCGTGCGGTATGGAGGAAAGTTCATATAAAGCCTTTTTAAGTTCTTTTCTGCCTTTACTGGTTTTTATTCTTTTTGAATTTGGCAAAGGATCTTTTGCTATACCGATAACCGCAATTTTTTTACCGCCGACTTCATAAATATTATAAGGTTTTACACCCTCTGGGTAAGTGCCGGTTTTTTTATCATAGATATTTGCGCTAAGCACATCAAAGTTAAACTCTTTAATAAGTTTTAACATTTGCTCTTCGCCAAAATCGCCTTCGTGGTTGCCGATAACTGTTGCCTTATAGGGCAAATGGTTCATTAAGTAAACAGAAGTTTCGCCCTTAGATTCTTTTGCCTCTAAAGTGCCGGAAGTATAATCTCCGCTGTCAAGCAGCAAGTAAGGGGTATCAAAGCTATCAATATAACCCTGAAGCAAAGCAAAACCACCCACTGTTTTGCCGCCAGCAATTTTTCTTGGGAAGTAAAACCCGTGCGTATCGCTTGTGTGATAAATTGCAATTTCACTAGCACACAAAAGCAAAGGTAAAGCCAAAAATAAAAGCACAAATGATGCCTTTTTTGTCATAAAAAACCTCCGTTTTTTTAATATTTCTCTATACCTAGAGTTTAGCAAATTTAGCAATATTAAAAAAGGAGGTTAAAATTTACTTACTTATTCTTTCTTCTTAAAATTTTTTCTTTGAAAAAGCGCGCAAGACCACCTTTTGCAGTTTCCCTGTAATCGCTATTCATATCGCGGCCTGTTTGCATCATTGTCATCAAAATATCGTCGTAAGATATTTTGTTTGAAGCGCTTGCCGCCATGGCGTAAGTTGCGCAATCTATTGCGCGCGAAGCCGCCATCGCGTTTCTTTCAATACAAGGTATCTGCACTAGTCCGTCAACAGGGTCGCAAGTTAGGCCAAGGTGATGCTCTAATCCCATTTCAGCCGCATAAGCAATTTGTGCATTATCGCCGCCTTCAAGCTGGCAAGCAGCAGCAGCGGCCATAGCGCAAGCCACGCCCACTTCACCTTGACAGCCCACTTCCGCGCCGGAAATGGAGGCATTTGCTTTTGCCAAATTGCCAATAAGTCCGGCAGTAGCAAGGGCTCGGATAATTGGTTCCTCGTCCATTTCGTAAACTTCTTTTGTAAGTCTTAAAACAGCAGGCAAAACCCCGCAAGAGCCGCAAGTAGGTGCTGTTGCCACAATGCCACCGCTTGCGTTTTCTTCCGAGCAGGCAAGCGCGTAAGAAAATAATTTATGCACGCGTCTAACATATCTTGGCGAAGTATCCGCCACCTTAAAATATCTTTTTGCTTTTCTTTCAAGTTGCAAACTACCCGGCAAAATATCTGTTTTATTTAAACCGCGGTTAATAGTTTCTTGCATAGTTTGCCAAATTTTATGTAAAAAAGACCAAAGAGTTTCGCCTTCAACTTGTTCCACAAATTCCCAAAGGGCAATTTTATTTTCTTGGCAATAAGTTAAAATTTCACTCATAGAGTTTAAGGGGTAAATATCTTTTGGCTCTGTAAAAAAATCATTATCATCTTTAATATCGCCACCACCAATGCTGTAAACCTGCCAAGAGGCAAGTTCTTTGCCGGTATTATCTAAGGCAAAAAACTTCATAGCATTTGGATGTCCCGGCAAAAAGGTGTCATATTGCCAAACAATTTCCACGGGTTTTGGCTCTAGCCCGCTTTTAATAGCAATATCGGTTAAATGGCCTTTGCCTGTTAAGGCAAGCGAGCCATATAAAATAACTCTAAAACTATGTGCCTTAGGATTTTTCTTATTAAAAAATTCCGCTGCTTTTTTGGGCCCCATTGAATGACTGCTGGAAGGCCCCATACCGACTTTATAAAGTTCTGTTAATGATTTCATACTAAAATGTTATCATATTTGTATGGGTTTTTTTGATATTTTATTAATTTCTATTGGTCTTTCTATGGATAATATGGCTGTTGCGGCGGCAAGTTCCTGTGGCAGCGCAAATTATCCTTTAAAAATCAGCCTAAAAGTTGCCTTTACTTTTTGTTTAACAGGGCTAATTTGTTTATTGCTTGGCTGGTTTGGCGGCACTTATCTTGAAAAGTATATAAGTGCTTGGGACCATTGGCTATCATTTTTTATACTAGTTTATATCGGCGGAAAAATGGTTTTAAATTTTTTTAAGAAGGAAGAATCTTCCGCGTGCAGTTATAATTTGCTTAAAACAAAAACACTTGTTATGCTTGCTTTGGCTACAAATGTTGATGTTTTTGCAATAGGTTTAACTTTGGCATTTTATCAGCCTTCGCTTGTTTTGGTTTTGTTTGTTTTAAGTTCTTGTATAACTTGTTTTACTCTTTTGGGCTTTTTTATGGGTAAAAAAATGGGTTCAATTTTTGACAAAAAGGCAGAGTTTGTCGGCGGAGTAATTTTGCTTATTATTGCTTTTAAAATTTTGATACAAGGTATGCTTAGCGCGTAAAGCCAAAAAATGCCAAAAATATGTTAGAATATTTATATATAACATTTAGGAGGTTTCTTGTATGGGACTTTTTACGATTTTTATAATTTTAATTTGCTGCGCAACAAGTTTTTTTGCCGTTGGCGCTGTTACAGGTGTTAAACTTGGCAGTGATTATACAAGTTCTGTCAGTTTAAAAACAGCATTAGTTTTTACGGCAACAGCGCTTTTAGCTATGGCCTTAAGTTATATCCTTGGCAGAATGCTTGCTCCCGTTCTTGCTGGCGTTCACGATTGGGTTGGCTTTGCTATGCTTTTGTTAATAGCTATACATTTTTTGCTTGAATCAATGGAAAAAGCCCCAAGTTTAAATTATACCGATGTCGTTCACAGCAATTATATGATAAAAGTTGCAATTCAAGTTTCCCTAGATTTATTTTTACTTGCTTTTGTTGTTGCTTTGGCAATGCCAAAAGCTTTCTTGTTTACCTTATTTTTCGGCGGATTATTTGCTTTTTGTGCGGTTTTATTTGGGCTTTCTCACGGCTATCACACCAAAGGCAGCGTTATTGCTAATCGTATAGAACTTGTCGCCGGAATAATAATGGTTTTTATTGCAATAAGATATTTACTTGTTGCTCTTGGCTAATTTAAAATAGCGTAAAGTTAAAAAACGCTGCCCTTTTTAAGCAGCGTTTTTTTAAAAGGGAGAAATTATAAATTATGGAATACAATGTTCCTATCAAAAGAGTTCTTATTTCACAAGAACAAATACAAAAAAGGGCAGCCGAACTCGGTAAGCAAATTTCCAAAGATTATGCAGGCAAAGCACCTGTAATTGTTGGTATTTTAAGGGGTTCTATTTTATTTTTTGCAGATTTAGTCCGTAATATCAAAATTGACTGCAGTTTTGATTTCATGAGTTTATCTTCATATAATGGGGGCACATCTTCAAGCGGTAAAGTTCGCCTTAATCTTGATTTAAGAGAAGATATTAAAGGCAAAGATGTTATTATTGTTGAAGATATTGTTGATACCGGTCTTACGGCAAATTATCTTTTTAATTTACTTAATACCCGCCAACCCTCTTCCATAGCACTTTGCACTATGCTTGATAAACCAAGCAACCGCGAAATTCCTTTCAAACCTACTTATACTGCTTTTACTATAGAAAATGAATTTGTTATTGGTTATGGGCTTGATTATAATGAAATTTATAGAAATTTACCTTTTATAGGAGTTTTTGATGAAAGCAAGAAATAAAAAGACACCGCCTTTTCCGGCAAGAAGTATTCTTTTTTGGATACTCGGTTTTATTTTAATAGTATCTCTTTATTCAAAAATGGGTGATAACGGCCCTGTAAAGAATTTAGATTATTCTGATTTTAAAGCAAAAGTTGCCGCAGGGGATATTTTATCAGCCCAAATCGGTTCGCAAACAATTACCGGCAAAATGAAAGACGGGGATAAAGAGGCCTCTTACTCCACTTTAAAGGTGGAAGATAATACTTTAGTGCCGGATTTAACTGCCGCTAAAGTTTCTTATAAAGGCCAAGAAGATAGAAGTTGGGTTTATAGCCTTTTAATGAATGTCGGGTGGATACTTCTGTTTGTTTTTGCCTGGTGGTTTTTATTTATCCGTCCTCAAAGAAACGATGGCAGAAGTGCCTTAAATTTTGCTAAATCAAAAGCTGTTTTACAAGATCCTTCCAAGCAGGAAATTACTTTTAAAGATGTTGCCGGCTGTGATGAAGCAAAAGAAGAAATGCAGGATATTATTAAATTTTTAAGAGATCCTAAAAAATTCCAAAAACTTGGGGCAAAACTGCCAAAAGGTATTTTGCTTTACGGCGCACCCGGAACCGGTAAAACCTTGCTTGCAAAAGCTGTTGCAGGGGAAGCAAAAGTTGCCTTTTTCTCTGCTTCTGCCTCTGAATTTGTGGAAATGTTTGTCGGTGTCGGTGCGGCAAGAGTAAGAGATTTATTTAATAATGCAAAGAAAAACGCTCCCGCTATTATCTTTATTGATGAGTTAGATGCAGTCGGCAGGAGACGCTTTGCCGGTATTGGTGGCGGTCATGATGAAAGAGAACAAACCTTAAACCAACTTTTAATTGAACTTGACGGCTTTGAAAGTAAGCAAGGCATTATTTTAATGGGTTCTACAAATAGACCTGATGTCCTAGACCCTGCTTTAACACGCCCCGGTCGTTTTGATAGACATGTCAATGTTCCTTCTCCTGATATGAAAGGCCGCAAGGAAATTTTGGAAGTCCACGCAAGAAAAGTTAAAATGGGCGAAGATGTCAATCTTGAAGTTATTGCCAAAAGCACACCCGGTTTTGTGGGAGCAGAGTTAGCAAATGTTATAAACGAGGCCGCTATTCTTGCCGCAAGAAAAGATAAACTCGCCGTTGAAACAGCCGATATTGAAGAAGCTGTTGAAAGAGTTATGGCCGGTCCCCAACGCAAAAGCCGCGTTATTTCTGATAAAGAAAAACAGGTTATTGCCGCGCACGAAGCTGGCCACACTATTGTTGCAAAACGCTCAAAATATAGCGACCCGGTGCATAAAGTTTCAATTATCCCCAGAGGTCCTGCTTTAGGTTATACAATGCAACTTCCCTTGGAAGATAAATATTTAACCACCAAGAGCGAAATTTTAGATAAACTTGTTATCTTGCTTGGCGGCCGCGCTGCTGAAGAAATTTTATTTGACGAAATTACAACCGGTGCCCATGATGATTTATCAAGAGCGACTGCCTACGCAAGAAAGATGGTCGCCGAACTTGGTATGAGTGCAAAACTCGGTCCCATCAGTGTGCAAACAGATGAAAGCGAAGTTTTTTTAGGGCGTGATATTTCCCGCCACAAAAACTATTCAGAAGAACTTGCTAGAGAAATTGATAGCGAAGTCGGTATGCTCGTAAAAGATTCTTACCGCAAGGCAAAAGATATTCTTATTTCAAATAAAGCGGAACTTCAAACACTTATTGATAGACTCCTTGAAAAAGAAGTTGTTGAAGCAAAAGAAATTAACGAAATTTTGCATATAGAAGAACCTTCTAACGAAGAAAAAAAGCCAACAGAAGCCGATAGTAAAAAAGAGGAGTCTTTATCAACGCAAGAGCCTGTTAAGGAGGCAATCTAATGCCAAAATATTTCGGCACAGATGGCGTTAGAGCGGTTGCAGGCCAGTTTCCTTTAGTTAAAGATTTCATTACTAAACTTGGCTACTCTGCTTTAAAAGAAATCAGTAAAACAAGTAAAAACAAAAATAAATTTGTTATTATGGCCGAAGATTCCCGTAAATCAGGCCCAATGATTAGCAAACATTTAATTTGCGGTATAAAAGCCGCAGGGTTTAATGTTTGGCATCTTGGCACAGCGCCGACACCGGCAGTATCCTATTTAACTAAAAAATATAAGGCAATTTGCGGGGTTGTTATTTCGGCAAGTCATAACCCGGCAGAATTTAACGGGATAAAGTTTTTTTCTTCCAAAGGCACAAAGTTAGATGAGAAACTGGAAACTAAAATTGAAAACCTTTTAGAAAAAACAAAAAAAATTCCCTCTAGTAAAGCCGGTGTTAAAACTTATAAAAAACCGCAACTTTTAGAAGAATATAAAGAATTTTTAAAATCTCTATGGCCTAAAGATATTTCCTTAAAGGGAACAAAAATTGTTTTAGATTGCGCAAATGGGGCAACTTCTGTTGTTGCACCGCAAGTTTTTAAAGAACTGGGCGCCAATGTAAAAGTTATTTTTAATAAACCAAATGGCCAAAACATCAATAAACAGGCTGGTGCTTTGTTTACCCAAACTATGCAGGATACTACAAAAAAACATCAAGCTTTGGTTGGGTTTTCTTTTGATGGCGATGGCGATAGATTAATTGCCTCTGATGAAAAAGGGCGCCAACTAGATGGCGATAATATTATTGCAGCTTGTGCTTTATTTTTAAAAGAACAAGGTTTGCTTAAAAATAGCAAAGTCGTTTTAACTATAATGGCCAATCTCGGTCTTATAAATTACTTAAAACAAAATGGTATTGAACCTCTTTTAACAAAAGTTGGCGATAAATATGTTTTTGAAAGTCTGCGTAAGGAAAAACTTTCCCTTGGTGGCGAAACCAGTGGCCATATTATTTTTAAAGATATTGCCGATACTGGCGATGGCCTTATTTGCGCTTTAGAGTTTCTTTCAGTCTTAAAAAGAAGTGGCAAAAAGCCTTCTTGGTATAGGGAAAAATGGCAAAAATATCCTTTAAATTTGCTTCCGGTAAAAACACCTAAAAAGACACCGCTAGAAGAAGTTGAAGGCTTTTTGCCTTATCTTGAAAAGTTGCAAAAACAACTTGGTGATTCCGGGCGTATTTTGGTGCGCTATTCCGGCACGGAGCCTCTTCTTAGAATTTTGGTAGAAGGCCAAAATAAAAAAGAAGTGCAAAAACTCAGCTTAGATATTGCAGAATTTTATAAAATAAAAATGAAAATAAGTTAAGGGGATTTTTTATGAATACGGATATTCAATTAGGCGTAAATATTGACCATATTGCAACCTTGCGTCAAGCTCGCGGGGAGGCTTACCCCGATACCCTTGAAGCTGCTAAAACTTTGCTTGCTTTAGGGGCAGATTATATCGTAATACATTTGCGAAGAGATAGAAGGCATATACAAGAAACCGATTTACAAAAACTCTGCCGTGCTTTTGCACACAAAGTGCATTTAGAAATGGCTGCTTGCGAAGAAATGCTTGAACTTGCCCTTAAGTATAAACCGGGCTCAGTTTGTATTGTGCCGGAATATCCTAATGAACTTACGACTTCCGGCGGTTTAAAAATTGAAGAAAAAGATAAGGCAGATTTAAAGCAAAAAATACACCGCTTGCAAGAAGCCGGCATAAGAGTCAGTTTGTTTATTGACCCAAAGGCAAACTCCGTACGGGCTGCTTATAATTTAGGCGCGGATATTGTTGAACTTTGCACCAAAGATTATAGCAAAGCAAAAACACAAAAACAGGCCCAGACTTTGCTTAACGAAATTTCCTTATGTTCTTTACTTGGAAGGGAACTTAATATGGAAGTTCACAGCGGCCATGGCCTTAATTATAAAAATGTCCGCGAAGTCGCTTTAATAGATGCAATGCAATGTTTAAATATTGGTTTTTCTATTATAGCAAGAAGTATTTTTGTTGGCTTGCCGCAAGCCTTGCTTGAAATGAGGACTTTACTTGATAGGGAGTAATTTTTATGTGTGGTATTGTTGCTTATAGTGGCAAACAAGATTGTGCCAAATTAATAATTGAAGGTCTTAAAAAACTAGAATATAGAGGTTATGATTCAGCAGGTATTTCCCTGCAAAAAGATAATAAAATTATTACTTTAAAAGCTTTGGGACGCGTTGATAATCTTGAAATATTGGTAAATAAAGAAAAAGGCCAATGCTTTTGCGCAATAGGACATACGCGTTGGGCTACACACGGCAAACCCTGTGTTGAAAATTCCCACCCGCATAATGATTGCCATAACCAAATTTCCATAGTCCATAATGGTATTATTGAAAATTATGCATCTCTTAAAGCCGAGCTTGAAGCAAAAGGCCATATTTTTAAATCACAAACAGATACAGAAGTCGTTGCCCATTTAATAGAAGAAAATCTTAAAACACTAGATTTCACCCACGCTTTTTGCCAAACAATAAAGCAAATTCGTGGTGCTTATGCAATTTGTGCTTTATATGTAAAAGAGCCTGGCAAAATAATGGTTGCCAAAAATCAAAGCCCTATGGTTTTAGGGGTGGCTAAAGAAGGTGTTTTTCTTGCCTCTGATGTGCCGGCTTTTTTAGAACATACCAATAAAGCTGTATTTTTGGAAGATGGCGATATTGCCCAAATTGAAGGCCCTTTCTATAAAATTTTTGATGCCGAGTTAAAAGAACAAACCCGTAAAGTAAACGAGGTTAACTGGGATTTTACAACAGCGCAAAAAGGCGGTTATGCTCATTTTATGTTAAAGGAAATTCACGAGCAACCGCAAAGTGCGCAAGATACTTTGCTAACTTTAAAAGCCGGCTTAAAAGATTCTTTTGGCCTTACTAAAGAAGAAGCAAAAAAAATTAAAGGGATTTATTTGGTTGCTTGTGGCACGGCTTATCACGCCGCTTTGTGCGCAAAATATATGTTGGAAGATTACGCCCAAATACCTGTTGAGGTGGAAACCGCTTCCGAGTTTAAATACCGCAAAATTGCTTTTTGTAAAGATTGGCTTTTTATAGCAGTAAGTCAGTCCGGCGAAACAGCCGATACTATTGCGGCAATAAAAAATGCCAAAGCAGCAGGGCTTAAAGTAATGAGCGTTTGTAATGTCCTTGGCTCTACAATTACCCGCCTTAGCGATATAACTTTATATACCCATTGCGGGCCGGAAATAAGTGTAGCATCAACTAAGGCTTTTACTTCGCAATTAGTGGTATTATATAGTTTTGCTTTAAACCTGTCTTTTGCTTTAGGTCATCTTGAAAAGGCCTCCTTTGATAAGTTTTATACCAGTTTGGAAAAATTACCAAAACTAATGAAACAGGTTCTTGTGCAAGAAGAAAAAATAAAACAAATTGCAAAAAAAATATATGCAAAAAATGATTTTATTTTTCTTGGCAGAAACTCCGCCTATCCTATTGCTTTAGAGGGAGCTTTAAAATTAAAAGAAATTTCTTATCTCCACGCGGAAGGCTTTGCCGCTGGGGAAATTAAACACGGCCCTATTGCCGTTATTGAAGAAGGCACGCCAGTTCTTGCTTTGGTTGCAAAAGGTCCTTTGGAAGAAAAAATGCTTTCAAATTGTCAGGAGGTTAAAGCCCGCGGCGCAGCCCTTATTACTATTAGTGATGATATGGCCCTAACCGATGCGGTGCAGGTTCCTTTTGAACAAGAGTTTTTGTTTCCTATTTTAAGCGCAATAGTTTTGCAATTTTTTGCTTATTATATTGCAGTATTTAGAGGGCGCGATGTGGACCGCCCGCGCAATTTAGCCAAAAGCGTAACCGTTGAATAAATATGCAAATAGTTAATATCGGAACGGATATAGAAGAAGTTCTCCGTTTTGAAAATTTGGAAATTAAAACTTTGCATCGTTTATTTACTGAGAAAGAACTGGCCTATTGTTTAAATAGTAAAAATAAAGCGCAGCATTTGGCTGTGCGTTTTGCCGCAAAAGAGGCAGTTTTTAAAGCCCTTCCCTTTGAGGAAATTGCCCTAAAAAAGATAGAGGTTGTTGGCAAACAAGGTCAAAAACCGCAAATAGCTGTTTACGATGAGCGCGCAAAAAATTTAATTTTTAAATTATCTTTATCTCACACGAAAAATAATGCCGTTGCCTTTGTTGTTGTTTTAAAGGAAGACAATGCCTAAAATCATAAGTAAAATAACTAAGAATTTTTTTAAACAGAATTTTCCTAAGAGATTAAAAAATTCCTATAAAAATCTAAACGGCAGAGTTTTTATTTTAGCGGGCTCAAAAACAATGCCCGGGGCGGCAGTTTTGTGTGCAAGGGCTGCCTATCAGGCAGGGGCTGGTTTTGTTTCTTTAGCTGTTCCAAAAGAAATTTTGCCTGCCTGTTTAAAAGCTGTGCCGGAAGCTCTTTTTTTACAATTAAATAAAAAACCTTTAACAGAGATAAAAAAATATTTAAAACAAATGCCGCACGATGTTTTACTCTTTGGTCCCGGGCTTACAAAAAAGCGTGCAGAAATACTTTTACCTCTTTTAAAACAAACAGCTTTACCAGCTGTTATTGATGCAGACGGCCTAAACGCGCTAGCTTTAGCCGGTCTTGAAAAATTGCCTAAAAGTAAAGTTGCAAAATATATTTTAACGCCTCATGCAGGAGAAATGGCGCGTTTGTTAAAACAAAATTTAACAGGTTCTAAGGCCGCTTTACTCTTATCCCAAAAAAGTAGGGCAGTAAGTCTTTTTAAAGGGCCAAAAACTAAGGTTGCACTTGCCCCTAGAGTTTGGCAGAATACTACAGGAAATGCCGGTCTTGCCAAAGCCGGCAGCGGAGATACTCTTTCCGGTATTATTGCTGGCATTTATGCCCAATTATTAAAAAGAAATCAAAAAGAGGCCGCTTTAAAAAGCGCTCTCTTGGGGGTTTATTTGCATGGCCGCGCAGCAGATTTGGCAGCAGAAAAACATAGTAAAACGGCACTTATGGCAAACCAAGTATGTAAGGAAGTTTCTTCTGTCTTAAAGGAAAATTCTTTGTAAAAATTATAAAATATCTATATGCATATAATATTTGGACTTTTACTTTTTTTTATTTTAATAATTGTGTTTATATCTTATAAACAAAGCGATAAGATTTTAATTCGCAAAGCAAAATATACGCCACTTGCAATTTTTCCAAGTCAATTTAATTTACCTTTTGAAGAAGTTATTTTTAAAAATAAAGAAGATATTTCTCTTAAAGGATGGTTTATTCCCGCTTGCTCTAAAAGCGATAAAACCATAATGTTTTTACACGGATGGGGTTTAAATAAAGGCGATATTTTGGCAAATACTTTTTTTTTGAGAGAAAAGGGTTTTAACCTTTTTTACTTTGATTTTAGAGGCTCTGGGGAAAGCGGGCAAGGCCCCAGTTCTATTGGTTATTTTGAAACCCAAGATGCGCAGAGTGCTTTAGATTATATTTGCTCTTCTCATCCGGAGGAAACAAAGCACTTAGGTATTTACGGGCTTTCTATGGGGGCAGCTATTGCTGTTTATACTACTGCCCATAATAAACAAATAGAATGTATAGTTGCGGAGGCTTGCTATTATTCTTATAAAAAAGTTGTTGCACGCTGGGCGCGCAAGCACAAACATGTGCCATATTTCCCTTTTGTTGCCTTAACTTTATTTTTTGTCCGCAAGCGTTTGGGTATTGACCCAGAAGACTATTGCCCTAAAAATAATATTAAAAAAATATCCCCAAGGCCGATTTTAATAATTACCGGCAAGGCTGATACTCTAACCCCACGCCACGATGCCCGCGCCTTATTTTTAGATTCCCGCAATCCTAAACAACTTTGGCTTGTGCCTGAAGCAAACCATACGGAATGTGCTCAAAAAGCAGGTTTTGTTTATCAGGAAAGATTAACGGAGTTTTTTACAAAATATTTAGGAGCAAAACAAGAATTATAAATAAGCCAGGTCTTCTTTTGCTATTTTCTTTAAAATTATTTTTGCTTTTATTATGCTTTGCGCGGTATTTTTTGCATATTTTTTTAATTCAATTACACGCACGATATTGTTTTGTTTAAGAAGAGTTTTATTTTTTAATTTATTTTGTCCGCAAATAAAAATAACTGGCTTTTTGTGTTTTTTTGCCAGGTGGCAAATTTCAAAGGGTGCTTTGCCAAAAAAAGTTTGTTTATCTAAAGAACCCTCCGTAGTTATGATTAAATCAGCTTGTTTTATTTCTTCTTCAAGGGCAAGAAGTTTGCTTATAAATTTACTTCCGTCTATTAACTCTGCCTTAAAAAATCCTTTTAAACCGCTTGCTATTGCTCCGGCGGCAGCACAATGCTTTGTGTTTATATTTATTTTTAAATCTCTTTTAACAATACGGGCATAATTTGTTAAGGCCTTTTCCAAAAGCAAAATTTCTTTAGTATTTGCCCCTTTTTGTCTGCCGTAAACTTTTGCCGAACCTTCTTTGCCAAGTAATTTATTATTAACATCGCACACAGCACTAATTTTAATGTTTTTAAGTAAATCTTTTTTAGGTTTTTTTATTTTTGCTAAATTTAGCAAGGCTTCAGCACCCAACTCTAAAGCGTTTCCTTCTTTATCCAAAAATTGATAACCAAATACTTTTGCGCTATCACTAGCTCCCTCGCTTGAAGCAACCCCGCCAAGCCCGATATAGATTTGTTTTGCGCCAAAGTTAATTGCTTCTTTTATTGCAAGTCCAAGGCCTATTGATGAAGCGTGCAAAATATCAAGTTCATCCTTTTTTAAATCAGCCATAGGACAAATTTTTGCACTTTCAATAAAAGCAGTTTTTTTATCTAGCAAAAAATAAGTTTTTTTTGTTTTTAAAATTGCATTGGGAACTTTGATAGATATTTTTTTTGCGTGCGTATGTGCCTGTATAACCGCCTCTAAAAAGCCGTCTCCGCCGTCAGAGATAGCAAGACTTTTATAATTTTTAAATATTTGGCAAATCTCGCTTGCTTTTAAAGAACCTTTTAAAGCATTAGCCAAAACAAGAACTTTCATTTTTTAAAAATACCAGTTTATTTTTGCAGCAATCAAAAAGGATAAATTATCACTTTCTTTTAATTTTCCGGAATAGGAAGTGTATCTGCCTTTTACTTCAAGGCCGAGGTTAAGGTCTTCAATACTTCTTTCAACACCAAAACCAAACAAGGCACTTATATTAGAGGAAGATATCGTTTTTGTATCTTCTTGTATCCAATCAGTTCCATTAAAAGTATCTAAGTTTTTATTTATACTGGCAGAGCTAAAACCTGCCCCTGCTTGTGCGTAAAAGCGCGTTAAACTTTTTGGGTTTAAATAATAATTTGCTTTTAAATCAATATTATAAACCTGACCGGAAGTTTCAATATGGGTTGTAGCATTTGGCTCAAAATTATGTTTTGAAAGCATCCCCATAGCAATATCAGCACCTAACCAAAGCCTGCTATTTATTTTTCTTAAATAGGAAAGGCCAAAAGCAATATTTGCAGAATTTATATCTTCGCCAGTACTTAGGCCGTGTTCGGTTAAATCTAGTTTTAAAGGCAAGTTTTGATAGCCTAGAAAAACTTCAAAATTATTTTTGGAAAAATCTTTTTTAAAAGCCTGGCTCGTTTCGTCAAGTTGTTTTATTTCTTTTTGAGGGGTAGAAGGTTCTTCTTCCTGTTTCTCGGAGGTGTTTTTATTATCAAATCTTACATAAACATCTTTGGGCGCCTCTACCACCGGTTTAGAGGGGAAAAGTTTTTCTAAATCGGCATCAAACTCAAGCCCGCTAGAAGAAATTGTGCTTCCTGCAGCTGCTTTAACTTTAGCCTGTTCTAGTTCGGAAGCGTTGGCATTTTTTTGGCTTAATTCTTGGGTGGCTTGTTCTTCAAGTTCGTGTTTTGTTTGAATATATTTTTTTTGTTTTTCTGCTTCATTATAGTCGTAAATTTCCATAGAAGAAATTTGCGGTACATCAATATTTACTAGTCCGTTATCGGTGTTTAAGGATAAAGTAAATTCATCCATATCAACAATATTACCGATAAACTCGCCCCCGCCTTTTAAAATAATGCGGTGTAAATCGGGCATAATTTTCTCAACTTCTCTTTGATTAATGGCTATTGTGCCATAAGAGGTTTTTACATTTAAAATATACTCCGTTTGCCCCACGATAGAGCCATTAATAATTAAACCGCTTTTAAGTTTAATTGCCTCAGCGTTTGTTAAAAGGGGGAAAAATAAAAAAAGTAAAAAGAGAAGTTTCTGTTTCATAATAAAAAATAAATCTGATAAAATATCAGCCACGGCTTTTTATAAAGCCGTGGCCGGTAAAAATACTATCTGTGTTCTACGGCGTGTTTAATTTTTCTGAGAGTCTTTAAGATTCTAGAAATTGTAATTAAAACAAGTGCTGTAAAGCCATAGTAAATTATGATCTGTAAGGTTAATAATAAACCTTCCGTTATTTTTGCGCCGGAGGCAATAACCTCATACCAAGCCCAACCGATCATACCAACCATAACAATTAAAGTCAAAATGCTTAAAACTTTATAAATGGTTGCAAGGCCTTTTAAGCATAAAAATTTGCCGCAGCAACATTTGCTTTTAGAGCAAGCTGGTGGATTTGTTTCTTCTAAGTTTCTTTCTTCTGCCATAATTTTTCTCCTTTTATTTTAAATTGTATTTTTGGCTTCTTGTAGCAGTTCTCTTGCGTGCATTAAACCTGCCATCGCCCCTTTGCTACTACCTATCATTCTAGCAATTTCTTGCACTTTTTGCTCACCGGATAAAGTAATAACTTTAACTTGTGTTTTACCGGAGGCAACTTCTTTAGATATAGCAAAGTGGCTTTGGGCAAAAACAGCAGCTTGGGCAAGATGGGTAATACAAAAAACCTGTCTTTCTTTTGCTGCTTTTTTAAGTTTCTGTCCGATAAGTTTGCCGGTTTGTCCGCCGATACCGGTGTCAATTTCATCAAATACCATAGTGGGCGTTTGTCCGGCTAAAATTGTTTTAAGGCCCAGCATCAAGCGCGAAATTTCACCCCCGCTTGCGATATTTCTTAAAGGTTTTAGAGCCTCGCCTATATTTGCGCTAAATAAAAACTCAATTTTATCTTTTCCTTTTATGTTGGCTTGCTGTTCTTCTTGGATATCGGTTTCAAAGCGAACGCCGCTAAAGCCTAAGGGTTCAATTTCTTTAACGACCAAAGCCTTTAATTTTTTTGCTCCAGCCGCTCTTTTTTTATGTAAATCTTGGCACAAAATATCTAGTTCTTTTTGTTCTTTTTGTAAGTCTTTAAAAAGTTCTTCTGTATTTTTAGAGGCATTTTTTATATCTCTTATAGATTTTTCAAGTTTTTCTTTAAAAGCCAAAACATCTTCTAAAGCTGGGCCGTATTTCATTTTTAATTTTCTTAAATCTTCCTGGCGGCTCAACATTTCATCAAGAGTTTTGGGGTCAATCTCCAAAGAGTCTTTATAGGTAAAAATTGTATTTGCGCAGTCTTGCACAATGGTTGCGGCATTTTCAAGTTCTTCTGCCGTCTTTTCTAAACTTTCGTCAATTTGCGCCATTTGGCCTAGGTGCAAGCTCGCCTTATCTAAAAGGGAAGTGGCGTTTTCTTCATTATCGCTAAGCAAATTATAAATATTTTGCGCAAGTTCCAAAAGTTTGCCTGTATGTTTAAGTTTTGGCAAAGCGTTTTCAATTTCGCTATCTTCATTTAAAACGGGGTTAACTTTTTCAATTTCTTCAAGCTGGTAAGAATAAAAAGCAAGAGCTTTTTGTTTTTCTTCTTCCGATTGATTTGAAGCGGCAATTTTTGCTTTTATAGCTTGAACTTTTTCGTAGACTTCTTTAACTTTTTTTAACTCTTTTTCAAGACCGCAAAATTTATCAAGCATATCAATATGGGTTGCGGTTTTAAACAAAGTTTGGTGTTCGTGTTGGCCGTGAAAATCAACTAAAAAATCTCCCAAATGGGCAAGTTCGCTAGCACTAGCATTTTTGCTATTTATAGTAATTTTTGCTTTGCCCTTTTTATCAATTTCTCTTGTAATTATAAAATCTTGCGTAGTGATATTATATTTCTTTTTCAAATCTTCCGGTAAGGCCGCGCTTGAAAAAACGGCTTTAACAAGCATTTTACCTGCATAATTACCTATTAAGCCAAAATCAGCTCTTGCGCCAAGGGCAAAGCTTAAGGCTTCAATAACAATAGATTTGCCCGCGCCTGTTTCCCCGGTAAAAACATTTAAACCTTCGGAAAAATGTAAATCAATTTCCTTAATAATGGCAAAGTTGTTTATATAAAGATTTTTAAGCATTATCTTTGCCCCCAGTTAAGTTTTGTTGTAAGGGTTTCAAAAAAGTCATAATCTTTAGGATATAAAATTTTTAATTTTTGTTTACTTTGTATTATTTTTACAATATCATTATTAAGTAAAGCAAAATTGTTTTGCCCGTCTAAAGTCAAATTTATATTAATGTCTTTTTTAGTTTTATCAAGCAAAATTTTTATTTCCTTATCAGCCGGTAAAACAAGCGGTCTTTGGCTTAAAGTATGCGGGCAAATAGCCGTTAAAATAAAAACATTTAAGTTTGGCATAACAATCGGTCCGCCGGCAGCCATATTATAAGCAGTGCAACCGGTAGGAGTAGAAATTATTAACCCATCACCAAAATAATTTTTAACTTGGCTTTTATCAAAGTGAACATTTAGGTTTATTGCTCTTGCCTGGGCCGGTCTTAAAACCGCTTCATTTAGAGCGCAAGCGCTAAAGGCAAGGTTTTTATTTCTAAAAACTTCTGCTTTAAGTAAAAATCTTTCCTGCTCGCTAAAGTTATTTTTTAGTAAATCTTGCAAAATTGGGGAAAAATCTTCCCTAGTTTTTAAAGCTGCAAGAAAGCCCAAATTTCCGCTGTTTATCCCTACTATTTTAATATTTAACTTTGCGGCTTTTTGTGCACTGGAAAGTAAAGTGCCATCTCCGCCGATACAAAAAATCAAATCGGTATCTTTGGTAAAATCTTTAGTATCCTTATCAGCTAAATAACTTTCTATTTTTGCCTTATCTAAAGCTTCTTTCAAAGTTTTTGCACTTTTAAGACTTAAAGCATTTTGCCTGTTGATATATATTGCGGCTTTCTTTATTTCCATATAAATAATTTTAGCAAATTAAGCCCTTAATAATATACAATAATAGTATGAAAAAATTTTTTACCCTATTAGCAGTTTTAATGCTTTGTGCTATTTCATTTGCACAAAACGATGCCCTTGTTGTTAAACAAGAAGGTCTAAAAGTTTATTTGGATATTTCCGAATTAACTTTTAAAATAAGTAAAGGCGATATTTTTACCATAACCCGCTGGGGCCAGGAAATTAAAAACCCCAAAACGGGTAAAGTGCTTGGCAAAGATATTGACTCCCGCACAAAAGGCAAAATAGAGCAGGTGGAGCAAAATTATGCTATCGGCCAGTTGGAAAAACCCTTTGATGCAGCAAATTTATATGCTGTTTTTAATAAAGCACAAGAGGAATCTTCTGCCCCTGCTACTCAACAAACAACTTCACAAGAGGTTTTAAAACCTTTTTGGCAAAGTCAGCTTATTGAGGGTAAAATAAGGGCTGCTGCCTCCGGCGATTTAACCGGAGATGGTCTTAATGATTTAATTTTAGCTTTTGAAGATAACTCTATAAAAGTTTACACTTTAAAAGAGGATACTTTAAAGGCAGAACTTTCTGTTTCCGTTAATCCTTTAAGGCGTATAATTTCTTTAGACTCTGCTGATCTTAAAGGCACGGGCCGCGCCCAACTTTTTGTTAGTGTTTTAGATACAAACACCCAGCGTTTTAACACCCTTATTTTTGAAGGAGGGGATAATACTTTGCACCAAAATGGCTTAATTGCCGGGGTAGTTAAAGGTATTGCTCCTTTTAACCAAGAACGCCATTTGTATTTGCAGGAAATTAACACTCTTTCCGGCAAAACTAAAACTTCTGTTCCCTATAAGCTAGTTTATCAAGATAATGCTTTTAAAAAAGGCGAAAAAGTAAAATATACTAAGTTTGAAGATATTTTCGGTTTTAATTTTGCCCCGTTTAAAAAGGATAAAGAAAATTTAATTTACACGGCCTTTAACTCCCGCTTGCGCGTTCAATATGATAAGAAAAATAGTTATATTGAAAGCCCCACGGATATTGATTTTGGCAGCACACCAAACAGAGTTAAATATAATAGGGAAGTTAAAAGGATTTATTCTTCCCTTGGTATTTACCGCAATTTAGAAGATGAAATTCTTGTTGCCGCTATAGAAAACCAAACAAAATACGGCATATTTTCCGAAACTTTCGGTATGTATGAAAGCGCAATTTTATATGTTTTAAAATGGAATAAAGGAAATTTTGAAAAATATTTATCAGCCAAGATACCGGGCGTTGTTTCTGATATTATTCAAGCTCCGCTTGGTTCTTATGATGATATTTTAATTGTTCCTTTTACTAATAGAGGTGGCGAAAGCGGTGTTATGCTTTTTAAAATAAAATAGAAAAACCGCTCTAAATATTATATAAATAGATATATAGGAAAATTTTGAAGGAGATTTTTTATGCCTGCGGAGCAAACAACTAATAAGGAAATAATTGAAGTTTTAGATAAAGGTTTTGTAAAACTTGTTGATTTTATGGGTGGCGATATTCGCGCCGTAAGTGCGGCCCGTGTTTCTTTTGGTGGCACAAGCAAAGGCGAAGAACGCGATAAAATGCTTATAAAATACTTAATGGAAAATAAACATTTAAGTCCTTTTGAACATTGTTATTTTCAGTTCCATATCAAATGTCCTATTTTTGTTGCTCGCCAATGGATGCGCCACCGCATAGCTTCTTATAATGAAATCAGCGCGCGTTATACCGAGGTTAAGGACGAATTTTATTTCCCCAAGGCTTTTCGTATTCAAGATATGTCAAACAGGCAAGGCTCCGTTGAAAGTGATAAACTTGATAATAAAGCTTTAAGCGAAATTTATGAAGAAGCCATAGAACATTCCTATCAAGCCTATCAAAAACTTTTAAAAGCCGGTGTTGCGCGCGAAATGGCACGCGGCCTTTTGCCTGTTGCCCAATATACCCAATTTTATTGGACTATTAATTTAAGAAGTTTACTCAATTTTATTTCTTTAAGAGCCGATAGCCACGCCCAATATGAAATCCGCGTTTATGCTGAGGCAATTAAAGAAATTGTCAAACAAAAAATGCCGTGGAGTTTTGCGGCTTTTGAGGCCTTACAAGAAAACAAAAATAAATAAGAAGGAGTCTTTATTATGAGAGTTTTAGGCATGATAATGGCAGGCGGCAAAGGGGAGAGGCTTTTTCCTTTAACAAAAGAACGCTCAAAACCGGCAGTTCCCTTTGGCGGCAAATATAGGATTATTGATTTTGTTTTATCTAATTTTGTTAATTCGGGTATATTTTCCTCCTATATTTTAGTGCAGTATTTATCGCAATCTCTCATAGAATATTTAAGAACCAGCTGGGCTACAAAAGGTATTTCAAAAGACCATTTTTTAACCGTTGTTCCGCCGCAAATGCGTCTTGGCGAAATTTGGTATAGAGGCACGGCTGATGCCATACGCCAAAATATCAGTTTAATTAATGATTTTGACCCCGATTTAGTTGTTATTTTCGGTGCGGACCATATCTATCGTATGGATATAAGTAAAATGATAGATTTTCATATCCAAAAAAAAGCAGATGTTTCTGTGGCGGCAAATGTTGTGCCTCTTAAAGAGGCTTCTGCTTTTGGCGTAATGGCAACCGATGATAATAACCGCATAGTAAGTTTTGAAGAAAAACCGCAAAATCCCCAAGCAATACCCGGCAGACCTGATAAGGCTTATGCTTCTATGGGTAATTATATTTTTGATAAAAATGTCCTGCTAAAAATTTTACAGCAGAAATATTGCGATGTTCCTTCTCTTGATTTCGGCAAAAATATTTTGCCTGTTATTTTAAAACAATACCGCACTTTTGCTTATGATTTTGCCGGACACAAATTAAAAGGTCTTAAACCTTATGAAGAGCAAGGCTATTGGCGTGATGTCGGCACAATAGAGGCCTATTGGCAGGCTAATATGGATATGCTTGGCCCAACGCCTAAAATTGACTTAAATAATCCTCACTGGCCTATTAATACTTCCGTTCACAATACTCCGCCGACAAGTTATATGGGCGGCACGCTTGAAAATAGTATGCTTAGTAATGGTTGTGTAATACACCCAAATACTATTATCAAAAACAGCGTTCTTGCAAGCAATGTTGTTGTTATGCCCGGTGCTGTTATTGAAGATAGTATTATTATGGATTCTTGCACTATTGGCAAAGGCAGCCGCATTAAAAAAGCAATTATTGACCGCTATAATATTATACCGGAAAATTCTTCTATCGGCCAAGATAAAGAACACGATAGCCAAAACTATTTTATTGACCCTTCCGGCATAGTGGTTATTCCGCGCGGTCGCACAAAGTTTTTATAAAACAAAATGCAAATAAATATTTTTTATAAAACCAAAATTTCACCTTATTATCACAAAACAGGTATTTATAAAAAGGCTCTTTTGCGCGCGCTTGGCAAACAGGCCAAAAAGGCAAGCGAACTTAATGTCTTTGTCGTCAGTCCAAAAGAAATGCTTAAAATTAATACGGAGTTTTTAGGCCACAATTATATAACCGATGTTATAACTTTTCCCTATCCCCAAAATAATATTAAAGGGGAAGTTTTCGGCGATATTATTGTTTGCTTTGAGCAGGCGCGCAAACAAGCACCCAAGGCGAACACAAGCACTCTTTTAGAATTTCTTATTTTAATGGTGCACGGGGCTTTGCATTTAGTCGGTTATGATGATAATACGCCAAAACTTCGCGAAGAGATGAACTCCCTAGCGCAAGCTATTGCCAAGGATGCTCTTAATTTTTGACTCTTTATAATCAATAATTTTATTAATAAAGGTATTGCTAAAACAATATAACGGACTTAAAAACATTGTTAAATAAATATTTGTTTTTGTAATTTTGCGTTTAGTTTTTTTGCCTTGTTTGTGAGGTGCTCTGCCGAGGATATAAAGAGTATCAAGGCTCCAAAACACCGGCCAGGCAACAGCTGCGCGGCTAAAAAATTTTCTTCTGGGAATTTGCTTTATAAAAGTTTTTGCATTAAGCAAATTTTGGGTAGCTTCTTTTATCCAATAAAGCATAACGGGATAAAGTTTTAAATAATTTTTTGTTTCCAGCAAGTCTTGCGGCATAAGGTCTTGTTTTAGTATTTGTGTTAAAGGCAAGTAGATACGGCCGATTTTTACATCTGCCTCAATATCTCTTAAAATATTTGTTATTTGCAAGGCGCGGCCTATTTTTAAGGCTTGCTCTTGCGTTTTGTTTTTTAGTTTTTTGCCAAACTCAA
>JAFQAA010000020.1 GCA_017417005.1 Elusimicrobiaceae bacterium
TCTTCCATCCAAATTCTTAATTTATCTGTTGAGTCTTTATCCACCTTTTTAGCAATACCAAAATCTACAATTTTTGGTTCAAGTTTTTTATTTATTAATATATTTGAAGGTTTTATATCCCTATGAATAATGCCTTTTTGATGGGCTGCATCCAAACCCTGTAAAATCCCGCAAAAAGCATCAACAATAAAGGAAAGTGGCAAATTGGGGCGGCGTCTGACAATAGAAGATAAACTTTCCCCTTCTATAAAGGACATTACTATAAAGTGATACCCTTTTTCTTTACCGACATTATACACAAAAACAATATTTGGGTGGTCAATTTCAGCAATAGCGCGGGCTTCCGTTAAAAATAAACCGACAGCTTTTTTATCGTCTGCTAAAGCAGGACTTAAAACTTTTACGCAAACAATTCTATCCAAAGCTTTGTGTTTTGCCTTAAAAACACTACCCATACCGCCTTCGGCAACTTTTTCTAATATTACGCATCCCCCTATTTCCTGGCCGACAAGATTAACATGGCGGCTTGGCGCGGTGGTATTAGTAGTTTGGGAAGCTGGGGTGTTTGAGTTGTTTGAATTTGGTGTTGTTTGCTTATCTGTTGCCATATTTATATTTATTTATTTTCCTCAAAATATTGTGCTGATAATCTAAAAAGTTCTTTGATTTCCGCAAGTTTTTCTAAAGGTAAGCGAATACCTTTTTTGGTCCATCCGGTGTAAGTTTCGTCTTCTTGCCATTGGCGGATATCAATGCCTTTTGCTGTATTAAAGGAACTTACCCTTAATACAATAGCAAGGCCTTGGCGTCTAGCATATTTGCCAAGTTCGCCATCTGAAATAGTATTAATATCACTGGGTAAAGCGGCTAAGGCTTTTGCTATTTTAATAACGACTTCAGATGTAAGGGTTATGCCGGCTTTTGTCGGACCACTATAGGTTTCAGATTTAAGATATTTACGGACTGAAAGATAACGGCTCTGTTTATAAGCATCAACAGAAAACCTGATTTCATTGCCCTCATCTATTTTTATAGAACCTATTTGCTTCAAAATTGAAAAAGAAGATATTGCCATACTTTTCCTCCTACTTATCCTTTTTAAATAAACTGCCTATAGTTTTAATTACCTCGCCGGCATTACTTTTTACATCTTTAGTTGCATCTTGCTGCTCTGTTGTATCTCCTTGAGTGCCCTTGCTAAGTATTGAAGCAAGAGAAGATAAGACATCCACCTTATAACTAGGATCACTTAAAGAACCTTTTACATTTATTACAACAGGTTTAAAGCCATTAGAGCCGGTTTTGCCAAGTTGGGCTTGAATCTTCATATTTACGGAATCCTTTACCAAATCGGCATTGCCAAAGGCTCTTACTATCGTTAAATCTGAATCAATATCACTCTTGTTAACATTTAAAATACCATCTTTAAGTGTGCACTCAGTATTAATGATACTACATTTAATTATACCATTAGTAATAGAAGTATTGTCAAGTTTCGCAAAATTAAAAGCCTTTTGCATAATTTTTACAGAGGTAAACATTACTTTAAAAAGTTTTGAAGAAGACATTAGTTTATCTATATCCCTAATTTCAATATCTTTACTGACAAGGGATAAGGAACCTTTTGCCTTAGCAAAAGAAGTATCAAAATCTGAAATATCTGTTTTTATAACAAAATTATTGGCCGTTAAAACATTATTTTCTATTTTATCAATAGTAATATCGGCTTTTAAATTATATAAATCGGAATTTTGAGGTTGTTTTTCCTCTGCCTTAGGAGCGGTTTCTTTTTGCTGGGAAGAATCCTCTTTTGTTTCAAAGAAGGTATCAAAATCAATATCTTCAAGAGTAAACTTTTTCATATAGAAAGATAAATCTATATTAGTATTTTTAGATTTTTTATAAGCAAGGGTTAAATCCCAAGGTTGCAAGGCAAAAAGACCGCTGATTTTATTTGTGAAAATATCTTCAAGCGATTTTATTGTTATAGTCCCGTTAGTTTTTTCCAAGTCTTGATTTAATAACCTTGCCCCAATATCTTTTAAAGCAAGGCTTCCATTTACATTTAATTTTTTATTTTGGGAAGCATTTATGGTGCCATTTATAGAACCTTTTAACTTAAATTCTTCTAAAGTATCCTTTGCAATTGCAGCAACTTCATCAAGCGAAATAGCTATATTTGTATTACTTGAAAAAACCATCTCCGGTGCTGAATAATTAAGGCTAGCCTTTGTTTTTATAAAAGAATTGCCTATGGAAGCTTTTGCCTGCGAAATATCGGCCGTGCTGTTTTCAAGATTAAATTTTGCACTTAAAATTATATTAATTAAGGGCATAGAAAAAGTACTTACACTATCTTTAGTAAAATGACTAATTAAATTATTATCTATCCCCTTAAAAGTTCCGCTTAAATTAAGCTGCGGGTTATTAAAATCAGCAACAAGGCCTTTTAAATTTAGAGAAGCTCTATCATAAGTTATGGCAAAATCCGTAATTTCAGTTTTGGCTTTTTGTAAATCAAGCGAGGCCAAATCAATTTTTGCCTGCATTTGAAAAAGAACCGGATCCAAAGTTAAGGCTGCCATCTTTATCTTGCTTAAACAAGAAATTATAATAGAAAATTCCTTGCTTAAATCAAAATCATCAATTTGAATATTTAAGTTGTTAACAGAAAAATTAGTATCAGTGGCTTCATCTTTAAAATTAATAGTTGCTTCTTTGGTATAAAGTTGCTTGGCACTGATTTGCAAAACCTGGCCGGTTTGTTCGTTTGGGGTATCATTTAGGGTGGTTTGTTCTTCGCCGGAAAGTAAATCATCAAAATTAAATTTGCCCTCTTTATCTTTGATTATATTAAGAGTTAAGCCGTTTAAACCGATACTTTCAATTTTTATTTGTTTATGCAAAAGAGCCTTTAAATCAATACTTGCATGGGCCTGTTTTGCTTCAATAAAAGTTCCGTCTTTAAAAGTTGTTTTTTCTGAAAGGGCAAAATCAGTTATATTTACCCCTCTAAAAGAAAGGGAAAAATCTTTAAAGCGGACTTCCCTGTCTAATTTATTTTTTACCTGTTCTTGCACTTGCGCTTTAACTTTTTCTATTGGGAACATAAGCTTTAAAGCAAACAATGCAAGAGCAAATAGAACAACTAAAGAAACAAAAATTATAGATAAAATTTTAAATATTTTTTTCATTATTTTCCCCCTTTTGTTCAAGTCTAAATTGTCTATATCTTTCAATATCCGGTCTTATTTGATTTAGAATATAAACCAAAACCAACAAATCATCCCCAAGACCAAGGAAACTAAAAAATGCTTCCGGCAAAAAATCCAGTGGTAAAACAAAATAAAAAACCCCTATTAAAGCCCAACAAATACTTGAAAGCTGCACTTTAAACTTGCCGCGTATAGCCGCAAAAAGCATAGCAACAAAATCTTTTAAATCTCTAAGTAATACCAAAGGATTTATGCTGAATTTTTTTTCCTGATTATTATTTTGATTATTATTGTGTTCTTCCATTTTATTTTCCTTGCGGCTTAGGCATAGAGTTTAAAAGAGATAGAACTTTTTCTTCTCTAACACCTAAAGTTGTTTCAATTACATTTAAGGCATAATCGCCAATTTTTTCAAAACCGGTTAAGATATCAGAATATAAAGTCAAAGAAGCCGGGGTAGCTTTTTCTTTAGAATTATAATCTCTTAAATTTTTTTTGTCTCTTAAATTATGGCGTAAATCATTTAAAGTATGCTCGCGCTCAAGAGCTTTTTGCATAACAATAACTTTATTTAGGTTTTCAGCTAAAATTGTTTTCCTTGCTTCCTGCACAATAATTTTTGTTTTACTGCAAATAAGCTCCAAATTTTCTTTATCCTGCGAGGATAAGAGTTTCCCCTCTTTTGCTTTTTGTAAAAGTTTAGCTATCGTCTTGCCGTGATCGGCCATCTTTTCCAAATAATTTGTTAAATCAAAAATTTTTAAAACTTCGCTAATCATAGTGCGCGATAGTTGCTCATGCGTTAAATTTTGCAAAAAAGCATTTATTTTATATTCCAAAACATCACTAGTTTGCTCAGATTTATGCACTTCCTCAAGGGTTCTTGCAAAGAGTTTAGGCGAAGTTGTTTTTAAAGCATGCATAAGTTTACTTAAAATAACTTCAACCAGTTCAGCCATTCTATCAGCTTCTTTGGTGGCGGCTTCAAGGGATAATTCCGGCGTAGAAGTTATACCTGCTTTAAGATAAACCAAATCTCCGTGTTCTTCTTCGCTTTTCTTTAAAGGCATAATAAGCATAATAAGTTTTTCAAATTGTCTTATAAAAACAAGCATAACACAAGTATTTACAATATTAAAAGTTGTGTGAAAAGCAGCTAAGTGATAAGGAATATTTGTAAGTAAAACCTCTGGACTTGTACCCTCCGTTGAACCCGGCACTATAAAAGCAACTAGTTTAATAAGTTCTTTAAAAAATATAATAGCCCAGCTAACCCCTAATAAATTGAAAAGCAAATGGCCTAGAGCAGCGCGTTTTGCCATTCTGGTTGCACCGATTGCGGCAATATTTGCTGTAATAGTTGTGCCGATATTTTCCCCCAAAACCAAAGCAGCAGCCGTTGGATAATCTATTAACCCCTTTGCCGCACAAGTAAGAGTTAAAGCCATAACTGCACTTGAAGATTGCAAAACAATAGTCAAAAAAGTCCCCACACCTACAACGCCTAAAAGCCTTAGTAAAGTATCCGGCCTAAATTTTGTAATATATTCTAAAACAACAGAAGAATTTTGTATATTAGGTATTGCATTTTTAATTAAATCTAAACCTAAAAATAAAAGCCCAAACCCGAGCATCGCTTCCCCAATACGACGCAGCAAAGGCCATTTTTGTATAAATTGAGAAAAGAAGCCAAGCCCAATCATAGGCAAAGCAAACATTGTTATATTTACTTTAAAGCCAAGGAAACTGATAAGCCAAGCTGTTGTTGTTGTGCCGATATTTGCGCCAAAAATCACCCCTAAAGCCTGGGATAAAGTTAAAAGTCCCGCACTAGTAAAACCAACAACCATAACCGTTGTGGCTGAAGAAGATTGAATAATAGAAGTGGCAGCAATACCCGATAAGGTAGCAGCAAATCTATTTGTTGTAGCTTTGGAAATTATACTTCGCAGTTTGGAGCCGGCCGCCTTTTGCAAGCCTTCGCTCATCATTTTAATACCTAGTAAAAAAACCCCTAAACCGCCAAGCAGATTTAAAAATAGAAAAATAATTTTCATATATCAAAA
>JAFQAA010000021.1 GCA_017417005.1 Elusimicrobiaceae bacterium
GATTCTTCCTCTGGTTCAAAAGTGGCAGCTTTATCTAATTTAATAGTTAAATCAAACGGAGTAGCAAAAGAAACTTTTTTTGCCGGCTCTTGAAAAGTGGCAAAAGGGGCAATTTCTTTTTGCTCTGATAGTTTATTTTGCTCTTCTAAACTAACTTCCTGCGCAAAAGCAAAATTTGCGCAAACTAAAAATAAAAAGAAAGATAAAAACTTTTTCATACCCCTAACTTCCTTGAACGCTGTTTAAAAAATTTTATAACCGGATCTAAAGTATTTTTAGATGCGTCAATATTTATATAATCTACCCCGCTTAATTTAAAAAGATTTAAAGCGGAAGATAAAACCTCTTTTCTTGCTTGGATAATTTGCTTTAAAGAAGCAGAACTTAAAGCAAGGCTTGCACCGGTTTCCAAATCTTCCATTTGAATTAAGGCCGGCAGATTGGGGAACTTAAACTCTAAGGGGTCTTCAATAAGAACCGGTATTAAATCAAATTTACGCGCGGCTAGTTTAAAAGACCTTTCGTAATTCTCGTCAAGAAAATCGGAAATAAAAAGCAAAATACCCTGTCTTTTAATAAGCCTTATTAAAGTGCTTAAAGCTAGCGAAATATCCGTATTCTTCCTTTTTGGTTCAAAGGCCAAAAGTTCTCTAATAATCCTTAAAACATGCCTTTTGCCTTTGCGGGGCGGGATATAAAGTTCCACCTTATCGCTGAAAAGTAAAAGCCCCACTTTATCATTATTTTTTATGGCAGAAAAGGCAAAAACAGAAGCCAGTTCAATAGCGGCCTGCGCTTTTAAATTGCCTTTAGAGCCAAAATACTCAGAAGCGGAAACATCACAAGCAATAATAACGCTGAGTTCTCTTTCCTCATTAAATTTTTTAACATAAGTGTTTCCGGTTCTAGCTGAAACATTCCAATCAATAGAGCGGATATCATCGCCGGCGATATATTGGCGCACTTCGGCAAATTCTATACCCTGGCCTTTAAACACGCTAAGATACTGCCCGGCAAAAGTTTCCCGGACCAGTTTGCCTGTTTTAAATTCTATTTGGCGAACGCGTTTTAAAATATCGGAAGTCTGCATAAAGCCCCCTAGGTCCTTAAAAAATTAAGGAACTTCTATCGTTGCAAATATTTTTGTAATAATTTCCTGGGGGGTAATATTTTCGGCTTCGGCTTCGTAAGTTCTAAGGATGCGGTGGCGCAAAACATCCGGGCCGATTTCTTTGATATCTTCCGGAGTCACATAACCGCGGCCCTCTATAAAGGCCAAGGCTTTTGCTGCCTGGGTTAAATAAATTGAAGCACGCGGGCTTGCGCCATATAAAATATAAGGGGCAAGACTTTCAAGCTTATATTCTTTGGGGTTTCTGGTAGCAAAAACTAAATCAACGATATAGTTTTTAACTTTTTCATCCACATAAATACTATCTGCCACTTGGCGCGCGCGCAAAATTGCATCTATGGTAATTTTGCTTTCCACTTGCGGTTTTGCGGCAACGGACATTCTTTCAAGAATAAGTTTTTCTTCTTCTTTAGAAGGATAACTTACTTCAAGTTTTAACATAAATCTATCAACCTGGGCTTCGGGCAAAGGGTAAGTGCCTTCTTGCTCAACAGGGTTTTGGGTTGCAAGAACCATAAAAGGTTTGGGGAGTTCATAAGTTTTATCGCCAATAGTTACCTGGCGTTCCTGCATGGCTTCCAAAAGGGCGCTTTGCACTTTGGCAGGGGAGCGGTTAATTTCATCTGCCAAAACTAAATTAGCAAAAACAGGGCCTTGGCGCGGCGTAAAGGTGCCTTCCTTTGGGTTAAAAATTAAAGTGCCTGTAATATCTGCCGGCAGCAAATCAGGCGTAAATTGTATGCGGGCAAAACTTGCCTGCAAGGCTTGGGCAAGCGTTTTAACCGCCATTGTTTTAGCCAGTCCCGGCACACCTTCAAGAAGGATGTGTCCATCGGCAATTAAACCGATTAACATTTTTTCAATTAAATCTTGTTGACCTACAATAACTTTGGAAATTTCTCTTTTTAAATCTTGCAGAAAAAGACCTTCCTGCTGAACTTTTTGATTTATCTCTGTGATATTCATAACCCCTCCGAAAAGAGCAAACAAAATTGCTCTAATTTAATAATATAGAATTTTTATATTAAAGTCCAGCCCTTTTTTGGGTTAGATATTTTGCATATACTGGGGCTTTTAAGAATTTTTTATTTTTGCTATAATAATATTATCCTTTTGTTAGGAGAGGTGGCCGAGTGGTTGAAGGCGCAGTCCTGGAAAGACTGTATACTCCAAAAGGGTATCGAGGGTTCGAATCCCTCCCTCTCCGATAAATTTAAACCCCGCTTAATGCGGGGTTTTAAATTTATGGGGAGTGGAGTGAAGCAAACTGCTTTGCTTCATGTTGGGATTCGAAAGGCGGAGCGATGTTTTTGTTTGAGGTGCTTTTGCACCGAAAGGCAAAAACCGCGAGCCCGGGCTGGAGCAAATTTCGTCAGAAATTTGACGAAAGCCGAATTCCCTCCCTCTCCGTAAAATTTAAAAGCACCCTTTTGGGTGCTTTTTAATTTATAGTTGCAATAATTTGCCTATTTTATGCGTTATTATAGCACAAGGAGGCAAGTTATGAAAAAAAATATTTTTTTATTTTTAGGCATTATCAGTCTTATGGCGTGTGGCACTTTTGAGCAACAAGCATTTAACTGGAGAGGCCAAAATTTTGATAATCTTGTTGTTAAATACGGGGTGCCAACTTCCCAATACACTTTACAAGATGAAAGTGTTGCTTATTCCTTTGTAAAACCTTGCCAATATACCCAAGGCCAAGAAGAAGTTGTGGTGGTGGTAAATACAGATAACACTATATATGATATTTCTAATGTAAGCCGTTGCAGTTCCCCTTCTACAGAAATATATTATACGGAATATGTTACCACCCAACCAGTATATGTAAAAGGAAATAGACATAAAAGAACTCCGCCGCCACCTCATCATGTTAATCCTAAACCGGCACCGGCACCTGCTCCAAAACCAAAACCTGCGCCTGCTCCTGCACCAAGACCAGCACCGGCTCCAGCTCCTGCACCCGCGCCTACATCTGCACCTACACCAGCTCCCGCACCAACGCCGGCTATTGTAAAAAATACAGCAAGTAAAAATCCGATAGTCAATAAACTTGTAGAGAGCGTCAATAAGAAAGAGCAGGCTAAACAAGAAAAGCGCGAAGCCTCAAGCAAGGAGAACAAAGAAGGCGGAATATTAAAAAACATAAGTCAACAAAAAAATAATATCCTTGCCAAAGCCGAAACAAAAAAGGAAAATTCAAATGATACTAAAACATCCAAGAAATCTATATTAAAGACATTAAAAAAATAAAAATAGCATTAAAAAACTACCGAAGTCTTTTTTAAAAAACTTCGGTAGTTTTTTGTTTAAATATAATTTATTTTACAGAGTTTAGCCAAGTTTGTATATCTGCTGAACTTGCGGAGTTTAAAATTTTGCCTTCTTTGATAATAGTATCTTTGGCAACGCTCGGTTTTAAATGTTGCACGGCTTTGCCAAAACCGCTACCGCCGGAAGTGGCAAATAAAATTATTGTTTTAGCGCTAAAATCGTGGGCTTCCAAAAAAGTGTTAATAATTGTCGGCGCGATATACCACCAAATAGGAAAGCCGAGATAAATAGTGTCATATTCCGCCATATTTAATGCGGTATCTTCAATTTCAGGCCTAAAGGAAAGGTTCTTCATTTCCATAGAACTGCGGCTTGATTTGTTCATCCAATCAAGGTCTGCCTCGGTGTAAGGCACTTTTGGTTTAATTTCGTAAATATCTGCTTTTGCTAGATCAGCAATTTGTTTTGCCACCTTTTCAGTTATACCGCTAGCTGAAAAATAAGCAACTAATTTTTTTGACATATTCTTTCTCCCCATTTTAAAAAATATCAATAAAATATTTATACCATATTTTTATTTAACTTTGCTTGCTAGATAAGCAAATAAACTTGCGGGTAAAACAAAAAATAAACTTAAAATAACTGCTATTTTTAAATTAAAACTATCTGAAACAAAACCTATAAGATAAGGCGACATCGCATCGCCAAGGGCGTGAATAATAAAAACATTTAAGGCAAAAGCCATAGAGCGTTCTTTTAAATTTGTTAAATTAACTACACTTGCATTTAAAGGGCCGTTTTGCATAAAAACAAACATTATACTGATAATTAAAAAAGTAAAAAATAAAATTTTACTAGCCATCAAAAATGCCAAAAGCCCGAAAGGAAAAGCGATTAAATAACTTAAAGTCGTTGTGTAAAAATAGCCGTTTTGGGTCTTTTTTTGCCATCTATCGCCAATAAAACCGCCAAGCAAAGTGCCAAGCGCGCCGGCTACAATTATAAGACCGCCAAAAATTGTGCCACTTGTTGCTACATTATAATTAAAATATCTGTTTAAAAAACTAGGCCCCCAGGCAGCAAGACCGCCCAAAGTAAAAGTGCCCATAGCCTGCGCTAAACAAACAAGAATAAATTTTTTATTTTTAAGCAAATTTAAGTAATTAGTAAAGGGCGGTTTTTCTTCCTTCTTTTTTGGCGTATCTTTTATGCCAAAATAAACAATAAACGCTAAAATTATGCCCGGCAAACCAAGAATAAAAAACGCAAGACGCCAACCATAAATTTTGCCTAAAACACCGCCTAAAAGATAGCCAAGCGCACTGCCAAGCGGCAAAGCTAAAGCAAATAAAGCAAGCACCCGCGCGCGAACTTGCGGGGCAAATTTTTCGGCTATAAAAGAGGGGCAAACACTTGTAAAGCCCGATTCGCCAACACCAACCAAAGCGCGCGCAAAAACAAGAGCAAAATAATTTCTAATAAGAGCGCAAGAACTTGTGGCAATACTCCACAAAAAAGCACCGAAAGCTATAATTTTTTGGCGGGGTGTTCTATCGGCAATATACCCTAAAATAGGTGCGCTAAACATATAAACAAGCATAAAAGCACTGGCTAAAAAGCCAAGCTCTTTATCAGATAAAATTAAATCTTGTTTTATTAAAGGAAAAACGGCATATAAAACCTGCCTATCAATATAATTAAGCAGATTTATTAAAGCAAGTATTATAAAAATATTGCGTGCTTGCACTTTTTTATTTCCTATTTATGCAAAGTTTGGCGCAAGGCCTCGTATAAACAAACGGCAGCTGATGTTGATAAATTTAAAGAACGCACCGGACCAGGTTGTTCAATTTTATAAAGTTGATCTTTATAAATTTTGTAAAGTTCTTTTGGCAGTCCGCAAGATTCACTGCCAAAAACCAAATAATCATCTTCCTTAAATCTTATATCCCAAAGATTTTTTTTGGCTTTTGTTGAAAAAAAGAATAAGCGCGAAGGGTCTTTAATTGTTGCTAAAAAATCTTCAAAGCACATATATCTTTTATATTTTAGTTTTGGCCAATAATCTAGCCCGCTTCTTCTGATTTCCTTTTCGTCCAGTTTAAAACCCAGTTTACCCACAAGGTGCAAAACGCTGTTTGTAGCCACGCAAGTTCTGCCGATATTGCCGGTATTAAAAGGAATCTCCGGATTGATTAAAACAATGTTCATAAAAGAGATTTTGGTTTTTCGCCGTAATAGGCCTTTGTAAAAATTTCCTTAATTTCGCTAACTAAGGGATAGCGCGCATTACCGCCGGTGCACTGGTCATCAAAGGCAAGTTCACTCATTTCATCTAGTTTGGCAAAAAACTCTTTTTCATCAATGCCATATTCTTTAATTGATTTAGGAATATCAAGTTGCTCTTTAAGTTTTTCAATTTCCCTAACCAAAGCAGCAACGCGGCCATCTTTATCAAGGTCTTCGCCAAGGTGTAAAAACTGGGCAATTTTGGCATATCTTCCCTTTACAAAAGGATATTTATATTGAGGGAAAAGCCCTTGCTTTGTTGGTTTATCCGTGGCGTTAAACTCAATAATATAACTAATCAACAAAGCATTAGCCAGCCCGTGCGGCACATGGAACATACCGCCAAGTTTATGCGCCATAGAATGACATAAGCCCAAAAACGCATTGGCAAAAGCCATACCGGCAATAGTTGCCGCGTAGTGCATTTTTTCCCTTGCTATTGGTGCTTCTGCTCCCTTGTCATAAGACTCTTTAAGATATTTAAAAATAAGTCTTAAAGCTTCAAGTGCCTGGCCTTCTGTAAAATTGGTTGACATTATGGAAGTGTAAGCCTCTATTGCGTGCACCATAACATCAAGGCCGGAATAAGCCGCAAGTTTTGGCGGCATATTCATAACAAAATCAGGGTCCACTATTGCCATATCAGGCGTAATTGCATAATCGGTTATGGCGTATTTTGTGTTTGTTCTTTCATCTGTAATAATGGTAAAAGGTGTTACTTCTGAGCCGGTGCCTGAGGTTGTGGGTATTGCCACCAAAACAGATTTTTTTGAACTATGGGGAATACTATAAATACGCTTTCTGATATCCATAAATCTGGTGGCAATATCTTCAAAGGAAAGGTGCGGATTTTCGTGCATAAGCCAAATCATCTTAGCAGCATCCATTGGCGAACCGCCACCAAGACCGATAAATAAATCAGGTTTAAAATTTTCCGTCATTTTTAAAGCAGAGTTTATTGTAGCAATATTTGGGTCCGGCAGGACACCACTGAAAACTTCAAAAGAAATACCCAACTTTTCAAGAACATCTGCCACTTTTTTAACATAACCGCAAGTTTCCATAGTTTTATCGGTTATAATTAAGGCGCGTTTTTTATCTTTAAGTTCGCTAAGTCCAATTTCCAGGGAACCGCGTTTAAAGTAAATTTTCGGCGGAACGCGATACCAAAGCATATTTTCGCGTCTTTGGGCAACAGCTTTAATATTTAAAAGGTGTTTTACACCGATATTTTCACTTACGGAATTACCGCCCCAAGAACCGCAACCAAGCGTAAGAGAAGGGGCAAGTTTAAAATTGTAAACATCACCAATAGCCCCTTGGGAAGAAGGCATATTGATTAAAACGCGGCCTGTATGCATATATTTTTCAAAAAACTCTATATGCTCTTTATTTGTTTCTTCGGTATATAAAACAGAGGTATGGCCGGCGCCGCCAAGTTCAACTAAGGCCTCAGCCGTTTTTACAGCGTGTTTAAAATCGTCAGATTTATAGCAGGCAAGTATGGGGGAAAGTTTTTCGTGCGAAAAAACTTCCTCCCCGCCGATTTTATCACATTTTGCAATTAAAATTTTTGTATCTTGCGGCACTTTTAAACCTGCCATATCAGCAATTTTAAAAGCACTTTGCCCGACTATTGCGGAGTTTAATTTTACGCCGTCAGGCATAATGGTTTTTGCTAGAGAGGCTTTTTCCTTATCATTTAAAATATAGCAACCACGCAACTTAAATTCCGCCAAAACTTCTTCGTAAACTGGCGCGCAAATTATTATAGCTTGCTCGCTTGCACAAATAACGCCGTTATCAAAAGTTTTACTCATAATAACAGAACTTACAGCCATTTTAATATTGGCAGTTTCGTCAATTACCACGGGTGTATTGCCAGCACCAACGCCAATTGCCGGTTTGCCCGAACTATAAGCCGCGTGCACCATACCGGGCCCGCCGGTGGCTAAAATTAAATTGACACCCGGGTGCTTCATAAGAGCATCGCTTAACTCGGTAGAAGGGTTTTCTATCCAGCCGATAATATTTTGGGGTGCGCCTGCTTTAACGGCTGCTTCAAGCACAATTTGGGCTGCCTTGATAGTTGATTTTTTGGCTCTTGGATGGGGTGAAAAAATTATGCCGTTTCTTGTTTTTAAAGCAAGCAGAGATTTAAAAATTGCCGTAGAAGTTGGGTTTGTTGTTGGCACAACGCCGGCAATAAGGCCGATAGGCTCTGCCACTTGGGCATAACCAAAGGAATCATCATCACTTATTACACCGCAAGTTTTTGTATCTTTATAATTGTTATAAATATATTCCGAAGCAAAGTGATTTTTAATAACTTTATCTTCCATAACGCCCATAGCGGTTTCTTCCACCGCCATTTTGGCAAGTTCTATTCTTGCGCGGGAAGCGGCAATAGCTGCTGCTTGAAAGATTTTATTAACTTTGCTTTGACTAAAAGTGCTATATTCTTTTTGTGCTTTTTTTACTTTTTCAACAATTAAATCAAGTTCTGCTGGCAAAAAAGCCCCCTTTAAAATGCTTCTATAATTTATTATACAAAAATAGAATTAGGGAGTTAAAACTAAAGGACCTACTTTAATCTAGGTCTTTTGGCCCTGGACTTTTTTCAATATGTGATATATATTATATTTATGCGTAAACAAACAGAGGTTAAATTATGAAAAAGATAACTTTATTTATGATAGCACTTTTGCTACTAAGCCCGGTTAAAGCAAAAGATTTAAAAGTTTTACTTGATTCAAGAAGGACTTTAGAAGAAATTACCTTTCTTGAAAATTATGCTATTGTGATTAATAAAGACCACTACTATGGTCCTATAAGCAAAAACAATCGCTTAAAAGTGGAAATTGCAGAAGGCGGTAAAATACGCCTTTATCTAAGATATACCGAGAAAGATAAAAATGGAAAGGAACAATATAAATATAAAAATCTTGGCACAACCTCTGCCAGAATAGATATTGTGCGCGGTTTTGAAAATGGAATAGATTTTACTAAAGTAATTAACCCTAAAAACCCCATATCTAAAAATATTGAGCCAAAATATCTTAATTTATCAAAACAGGCCCAAAAAAGCACGCCATTTTTTAGATACAAAACCCATGACCTTTCCGGTTGGATAGAATATAGCGGTCCTTTATCTTTATTTGTAAGAGCCCAATCTAAAGATAGTTTTTATTTGGTTGAAACCATACCCTTGGAAAAATATTTAGTCCAAGTTACTAACTGCGAAATGAGAATTGCCAAAAATATAGAAGCCTATAAAGCCCAGTCTATTTTGGCAAGAACTTTTGCCATACAAAAAATCAAAGAAAGACAAAATAAAACAAATTGGCTAAACTTTCAATTATTACCTGATGAGCGCGACCAGGCTTATATCTGTGAAATGAGAGTTAAAAACAATACTCCCCCCGATCAGGCAGTTAAAGATGCTGTAAAAACCACAAAAAATCTTGTGCTTGGCAAAAATAATGCTCTTTTAGAAATACATTATTGCGCTTATTGCGGGAATTGTGCCTATTGTTCTACAACAAACCATTGTAAAACAAAAAACGGCATGGGCTCTTGCCAAAACGGCATTGCCTATTATAGCCGTCAAAAGGGCTATACCTATGAGAAATTATTAAAAAAATATCATCCGGATGCAAAAATTTATACCTATAATGAAAAAGACGGGCATTTGGCTAATAGTTCTATGGAATTGCAAAATGAGCTGGAGGATAATTTACGGGAAACTGAAAAACGCCTTCAAAAAATGATATAGTTTTTATATGAAAAAACTTTTATATTGCTCTTTTTTTGTTTTTATAGTTGCCTGTAATGTGCAAAATAAAAATGTAGAAATTCCGCAAAGCCAAAAACCAAGCTATTGCGCAAATTTTAGTAAAGAAATTTTAGACCTTTCTAAACAAGATCCTTATCTGTTTTATATAATTGATAAGAAACACCTTTTACCTGCCGATTATAACCCAACAGATCTAATAGGCAAGGGTAAATTTGCGGTTAGAAAACAAACCTATGAAGCCTTTAATCAAATGGCTAAAGAGGCCAAAAAAGATGGAATAAACTTATTTATTTTGTCAGGTTTTAGGCCCTATAAACGCCAGGAATATCTTTTTAACAGAAGTGTTAAAACTAAGGGCCAGGAACATGCCGATAAATATGTTGCTAGGCCTGGCACTTCCCAACACCAGCTTGGCCTTGCTATTGATATAAGTAGTGTAGAAGATAGCTTTGTTAACTCAAAAGAATATGCCTGGCTTAAAGAAAAGGCCTGTAAATATGGTTTTAGTTTGTCTTTTCCCCAAGGGCAAGAGGAAAAAACCGGCTATGCCTTTGAACCTTGGCATTACCGCTATATCACGCCGGAAGGCTGCCGCGTGCAAAAAGAATACTTTAACGATAGTCAGGTAGATTTTTTAGCCGCTCTTAATACCTGCCTTAAATAAAATTGCTAAAATAATATATATGATAACTTTACAAGAAATTAAAAAAACAGCAAAACTTGCCAAAATTGAGATAACCGAACAGGAAGCCCAACTCTATACCACGCAACTTAGCGCCGTCTTAGATTGGGTGGCAAAACTTCAGGAAATTAAAACAGAGCCAGCCAACCAAACAGATCCCGCTTGCACTTACCAAAGGCCGGATATCCCTGTTAATTTTGAAGATGCCCCCGCTTTAAGTGCCGCTTTTAATGATAAAAAGGATAATTTTTTAAAGGTTAAAAAAGTTTTATGAAAACAGCCCGTCAAATACTAAAGGAAATTAAAGAAGGCAAAATAACTGCCGTGCAAGTTGTTGAGGAAAGTTTAAAAGTTATTAAAGAACTAAACCCCAAAATCAATGCTTTTTTGGAAGTTTTTGAACAAGAAGCCCTAAAAAAAGCAGCAGAAATTGATGCAAAACCTCTTGATAAAAGAGGCCGCCTGGCTGGTTTACCCATAGCTTTAAAAGATAATATCTTATACAAAGGCCATAAGGCCACTTGCGCAAGCAAAATGCTTGAAAACTTCGTCGCGCCTTATAGCGCAAGTGTAGTTGAAAAACTTTTAAAAGAAGATGCCATTATTATAGGCAGAACTAATATGGATGAATTTGCTATGGGGTCTTCTAATGAAAACTTCGCCTTTGGCCCTGTTAAAAACCCGCATGATTTAACAAGAGTGCCCGGCGGTTCAAGCGGCGGCAGTGCAGCCGCTGTTGCAAGCGGTATGGTAAGCGTAGCCCTTGGCAGCGATACCGGCGGCTCTGTTAGGCAGCCAGCAGCTTTTTGCGGTGTTTGCGGCGTAAAGCCGACTTATGGCTCTGTTTCAAGATATGGCCTTGTTGCCTTTGCTTCAAGCCTAGACCAAATTGCCCCTATTACCCTTGATAGCAGGGATAATGCCTTTATTTTAAATATCATAAGCGAGGAAGATAAAAAAGATTCCTCTTTTACAAAACCTTTTGAATTAAAAGAAGAAGATATTAAGAACTTAACCATCGGCATACCAACTGATTTTTTAGCCGGCTTAAATGCTGAAATTTTAAAAGCCCTAAATAAAGCAAAAGAAGCTTTTATTAAACAAGGTTTAAAAGTTAAAGAAATAACTTTGCCTTATGCAAAGTATTCTTCCCCCTGCTATTATATTTTGGCCGGCAGTGAAGCCAGCAGCAACCTTGCCCGTTTTGACGGCCTTAGATATGGCTACACCGATAAAACCGCCAAAGATTTAGAAGAAACCTACCTTAAAAACAGAGCAGCCTTTGGGCCGGAAGTTAAACGCAGAATTATGACCGGAACTTACTGCTTGGGTAGCGCCCACGCGCAAGATTATTATTTGCAAGCCCAAAAAGTGCGCCAAATAATAAAGGAAGATTTCAAAAAAGCCCTTAGCGAAGTTGATATTATTTTATTGCCAAGCACACCTAGCACCGCTTTTAAACTGGGCGAAAAAATAAATAATATTTTAGAGTTATATTTAGCTGATTTATATACCGTACCTGCAAATATAGCCGGGCTTCCGGCTTTATCGGTTCCTTTTGGAAAAGATAAAAATAATTTGCCTATCGGCGTTCAACTTTACGGCAACTATTTTGAAGAAAACAAACTTTACGCCCTTGCAAAAATTTTGGAAGAGGAGAAGTAAATGTTTGCGGAATTTTCTTGCGGCGGAGTTATTTTAGAAAAAAACAAAGTCCTTCTAGTGCAAGTTAAAAGTATGAAGGGCCGCAAGATTTGGACTTTCCCCAAAGGTCATATAGAACAGGGCGAAACCCCCCGCCAAGCTGCTCTTAGAGAAGTGCTTGAAGAAACAGGCTACAAAGCCTCCATCGTAAAACCTCTTTTAAAAGTGCGTTATGCTTTTACTTTAAAAGGGCGCTATGTGCGCAAAGTGGTGCAATGGTATTTAATGAAGAAACTTGGCCGTATTGGCAAACACGACCCTTCCGAAATTTTGGCAATAAATTGGGTTTCCATAAACAAAGCAAAAGAAATGGTGGAATATCCCAGCGATAAGCGCCTACTTGAACTTGTTGAAGAAGAAAGCAATATAACAAAAGATTTAACTGAAGTTTTGTAAAAACACCCACAATAATAAAATTGTGGGTGTTTTTTAATAGCTGTTATTCAATCAAGCATTGTTTCCATGTCATTTTTTATATCTTCAAGATCCTGTTCATGCTCGGTTTCTTCTTCCAAGATTTTAACGGCAAGTTTATATGTTATGTCATCTTTACCGCGGGTATAATCAGCCAAGTCTTTATAAACATCTATGGCGCAACGCTCGCTTGAAATATTTTGCTCCAAAAGAGCCATAACATTTGAATCAAGCGGCTCAAAACAACCGCAAGTGCTTTTGTTAAGCCAAGCTTTTGGGCCGACAGGCACTGTTGCGCCAAGCTCCATTATTCTTTTGGCTATTAAATTTGCATGTTCCAGTTCTTCTGTGGCGTGTTCTGTCATCTCATCTGCTAAATTTTTGCTTAAAATACCAACAGGAATCCTTGCCCCTTCCCAATATTGAATATAGGCAAGACACTCATCTGCATAAGCGCTTTGCAATTTTTCAACTAGTTCTTTTACATTAAGTCCTGATTGTTTTACTATCTCTATGGATTTTTGACCCATATTTCCCCCTATTTTAATAAGATATATAATTATTTTATATTATTTTTATTAAGACTTTGTCAATAGTATAACTCTAGCCCCTGTCTAGTTTTTTAGTATAATAAGTAAAAAGCCGAGGTCTTATGGAAAATAAATTTTTAAAACAAGGTTTAACCTTTGATGATGTTTTGCTTGTGCCCCAATACTCAGAAGTATTGCCAAAAGAAGTTTCCCTAAACACAAATTTAACTAAAAAAATTAAACTTGCTATACCTTTAATGAGTGCAGGTATGGATACTGTTAGCGAATATAAAACAGCAATCAGCCTAGCCCAAGCAGGCGGCATTAGTATTATTCACAAAAATATGTCTATTAAAGAACAGGCCGAGCAAATTAAAAAAGTTAAAAAGCAAAATTTACTTGTTGGCGCGGCTATTGGCATTACACAAGATATGCTTGAAAGAGCCGAAGTTTTAATAAAAGCAGGGGTTGATATTTTAACTATTGATACGGCGCACGGGCACTCAAAAGGCGTTATTGAAGCTGTTAAAAAAATAAAAAAGTATTTTCCTAAGACCCAAATTATCGCCGGCAATGTAGCAACACCCGAGGCGACTTTAGCTTTAATTAAAGCCGGTGCTGATGCCGTTAAAGTTGGTATCGGGCCCGGCGCAATTTGCACAACTAGAATTGTTGCCGGTGTCGGTGTGCCACAATTAACCGCTGTTTACGAGTGTGCAAAAGTGGCAAGAAAATATAAAATACCCGTTATTGCCGATGGCGGTATCAAATATTCCGGTGATATTGCAAAAGCCCTAGCTGCAGGGGCAAGTGTTTGTATGCTTGGCGGACTTTTTGCCGCAAGTTTGGAAGCCCCCGGCAAAAAAGTTGTTGTTAACGGCAAAACTTATAAACTTTATCGCGGTATGGGTTCAACGGCGGCAATGAAAGCCGGTTCAAGCGATAGATATTTCCAGCAAAACACAAAAAAACTTGTGGCCGAAGGCGTGGAAGGTATGGTGGAATGTAAAGGCTCTTTGCAAGATATTGTTTATCAACTTATCGGCGGGCTTCGCGCTGCTATGGGCTATTGTGGCTCAAAAGATTTAGAAACTTTTTATAAAAAAAGTCAGTTTATTCAAATTAGCTCTGCCGGGTTAAAGGAATCTCACCCGCACGATATTATTATTACTAAGAGCGAGGCTAACTATGCAAAATAATCTTGTTTTAATTGCCGATTTCGGCGGACAATATAACCAACTTATAGCTAGACGCGTGCGCGAGTTAAATATTTACTGCGAAGTTATCTCTTGGAAGAAAATTTATCAAGAAGCCAAGGTTCAAAAACCGCAAGCAATAATTTTTACCGGCGGACCTGCCAGTGTTTACGAGCAAAACGCCCCTAAAGTCCAAAAAGAATTATTTGACCTTAATATCCCCATTTTAGGTATTTGCTATGGTATGCAGCTACTGGCCCAAACGCTTGGCGGTAAAGTTGTAAGCCCCGATTTTAAAGAATACGGCAAAGTTGAGTTAATAAAAAAAGAAAATACAAAACTTTTAAATAATGTAGAAGAAAAAACTATCTGCTGGATGAGCCACCGCGATTATGTTGAAACTTTACCAAAAGATTTTAAAATAACTGCACTAAGTAAGCAATGCCCGGCCTGTATTATTGAAAATGATACAAAGAAAATTTACGGCGTGCAGTTTCACCCGGAAGTTGCGCATACTCAAGCCGGTATGCAAATTTTAAAAAATTTCCTTTATGATATTTGCCAAATAAAACCCACTTGGACTATGCTTAATTATAAAGAAAATCAAATTGCCCAGTTAAAAGAAAACCTTAAAGATAAAAAAGTTTTATGTGCGCTTTCCGGCGGAGTAGATTCTTCGGTAGCGGCCCTTTTGGTGCATAAGGCAATAGGTAATAATTTAACTTGTGTTTTTGTGGACCACGGGCTGTTGCGCCATAAAGAAGGCGACGAGGTAGAAAATATCTTTAAAAAGCGTTTTAAAATGAATCTTATTCGTGTTAACGCCGAAGAACGCTTTTTAAAAGTCTTAAAAGGTATAACAGACCCGGAACAAAAACGCAAAATTATCGGTGCTGAGTTTATTAAAGTTTTTGAAGAAGAAGCGGCCAAACTTGGCAAAATTGACTATCTTTTGCAAGGCACAATTTACCCTGATGTTATTGAAAGTGGTACCGATACGGCAGAAGTTATTAAAAGCCATCACAATGTCGGCGGGCTACCAAAAAATATGCAATTTAAACTGCTTGAGCCTTTGCGCCTGCTGTTTAAAGATGAAGTGCGCCAACTAGGTCTTGAATTGGGCCTTGAAGAAGATTTAGTTTTTAGGCAGCCTTTCCCCGGCCCAGGTCTAGCCGTTAGATGCCTTGGCGAAATTACAAAAGAAAAACTTGAAATTATCCGCAAAAGCGATTTTATCTTTAGAGAAGAAATAAAAAAACATAATCTTGAACGCGCCATCTGGCAATACTTTGCTTTCTTGCCCAATATAAAAAGCGTTGGCGTTATGGGCGATTCAAGAACCTATTTCCATACAATAGGACTAAGGGCTGTAAACTCTCAAGATGCTATGACTTGCGACTGGGCAAAAATACCTTACGAAGTTTTAGATATTGTTTCGCAAAGAATAGTTAGAGAAGTTAACGGCGTAAATAGGGTTATTTATGACATAACCTCAAAACCGCCTGCTACAATTGAGTGGGAATAAAATAAAACCTTAACAGCTAAAAAATTCTAGGCCAAAAGGCCTATTTTATCTTAGGTCCTTTGACCCTTGTAGATTATCTATAGAAACGCTATACTTTTAGTATGAAAAAATATTTAACAACAACCCTAGCAGTTATTTTTGCAGTAAATGCGCAAACTTTATTGTTTGCTAAGGAAGCTTCTAAAGAAGAACTTGCCACTAATTTTGAGCAATTATTAAACACAAAAGATTTTAGAAATCTTTTAAGCGACTCAGGAGCTATTGCTTTGGAAAAGATTTTACTTTCCCCTGAAGAAAGAGTTTATAATGATTTAACAAAATCTTTATCAGCGGAAAATAAAACCAAAACTTTTGAAGCAAATATTGATAGAGTAAATAAAAAAGCTTCTACCGATATGAAGTATGCCCAAGCTATGCCGGATGCTTATTATAAACTTTACACGGATATCGTTGCTAGCCCCAGCATAAGCCCTGATTTTAATTTAACTATGCCCCAACTACGCAAACTAATTTATGAATACCAGAATAAAATTATTGATTTATTAAAAGATACTTATGCTTTTAAAATTGAAAAGAAAAATAACCAAAACCTTACTTTATCTACTTATATAAATAAAGTAGTAAATAAGAATATCGCTTTGCTCGGCCAATATTATAAAGCAAATCCGGCTATTCCCCTTTACGATATTAATAAAGAAAAACCTCTGCCTGTTAATATAAAAAGCCACGAGGAGTGGCTTAGCCCTGAATATCACCAGGAATTATTAATTAAAATTGCCGCTTTAAGATTTATTGAAGCCAGTTTAAAAGTCGCTAAAGCAGGCTATACTTATGACTTTGCTTTATTTGATATCATCAGCCTTGCAAGAGAAAGCAAAACCCAAACACAAGTTTCTTTTAATAACGGCGTTTTAACCTTAACCTTACCACAAGAAGCCTATAAATATATTCCTTTTGGCACAAAACAATTAGTTAGCAGAGATGCCAAATTTATAACCGCCTTGCAAGAAATTGAAAAGAAAAAACAAAACCCTAACTATGATTTTGCAACCAAAAGAGATGCTACCAAACAAGGCCGCGGCCACGATTACGACCCAACAAAGCAACCCTCTATTTATGATTCCCCTTGGGGTTCAGGCAGCGTCCGATAAGTTTTAGAACTAAAAAGCCCTCTTAAAAAGAGGGCTTTTTATTTGCAATAATTAAAACTTACAAACTGAATATCTTTTTACCTTCATTAATTAAAGTTTCAAGATACTCTTGGCTTTTAAAAGTTTCAGCGTAAAGTTTAATAATATTTTCCGTGCCGGAAGCACGCGCCAAAAGCCAGGAATCTTTTAAGTAAATCTTTATGCCATCGCTGTCTCTAACGCGCAAAACTTCCTGCCCGGCAAAAGTTTTTAACTCGGCAAAATCTTGAGCTTTTAAGTTTTTAAATTTTTCTTTAATTTCTGCTTTTGCCGGACTATCAACACGGGTATAATAAGATTTGCCGTAAAGGGTAGTTAACTGCTCGTAAAGCCCTGCAATATCTTGTCCGGTAAAGCACATAATTTCAAGCAACAAACAAACGGCCAAAATGCCGTCTTTTTCCGTAACCCAGTTTGTTATAGACATACCGGCACTTTCTTCGCCAGCCATTAAAAGTTCTTTATTTAAAAGGCCATCAACAAAATATTTAAAGCCTACATTAACTTCTTCAATACCAAGGCCGTAATTTTGGGCAATTTTATCCATAAGCATAGTTGTGCCAAGGGTGCGCCCTGCTTTTTTTGGGGTATCTTTACCGGCGCGCCTTGCAAGATAGTCAAGCATAACGCATAAAGCGTGGTTTGGCGCAATTAGTCCGCCTTTTTTGGTTGCACAGCCAAAGCGGTCGCCATCAGGGTCGCTTGCGCCGGCAAAATCATAGTCCCCATTTTTAACAAGTTCAATAAGTGGCTTCATTGGGTATTTTGAGGAAGGATCCATCCTTATTTTGCCATCGTGGTCCAAGGGAATAAAATGAAAATCGGGGTTTTGCTCCGTCATAACCAAACGAACATTTTTAAGTTTATAATGTTTTATAATTGCTTCATAAAAAGGCAGACTTGCCCCGCCAAGCGGCGTAATTGCAGCTTTAATATTGCTGTTTGCAATAACATCAAATTTTATTTTTTTACCAAGTGCTTTGATATAAGGGGTAATAATATCGCAATCTTCCACAAGGCCACTCTTACGGGCTTCCTCTAAAGAAATCTGTTTAATTTTAGTAGGATTTTCTAAATAAAAATTAGCAAGTTCTTCAATTGTTTTTGTTAATACGCTTGAAGCCGGCCCGCCGTTTGAAGGGTTATATTTAAGGCCCATATCCTGTGGTGGATTATGGCTGGCTGTCCCGTTTAAAGCCGCGCAAACACGACCAGATAAAATTTCAAAGGAAAACACCGGTGTAGGCACTGCCATACTAGGCAAAACAACTTTTAAGCCGTTTGCACTTAAAACACTGGCGCAAATTTCAGCGGTGGCGCGGCTCATTAGGCGCGTATCGCCGCCAACAAGAATTTTACCAAAAAGGCCTTCTTCTTTATGTAAAGTAGCAACGGCTTGGGCAATAGCACGCGCATGAGCTGCACAAAAACCCTGGCCTAGAGAACCTCTGTGGCCGGATGTGCCAAATTTGACTTTTGCAATATTGCCTTTTGGCTCAAAAAAATCTTTTCTTAAAGTTTCTAAATCAATTTTTTCTTTACTTAAAGTGCCTGCTTTTTGATTAATCATAGTTATCTGCCCCCTTTCTTTTATATAATATATTAAAATGAGAACAAAAGAACAAGCACCTTTTATATACAAAAATATTTCTATGGCAGATTATACCACCTATAAGACAGGCGGTTCGGCGGAGTTTTTTTGCCTGCCAAAAAATATTGAAGAAATAAAACAAGCCATAAACTTTGCAAAAGAAAATAACCTTGATTTTTATATTTTAGGGCTTGGCTCCAATATTTTAGTTGGTGATTTGGGCTTAAAAGGTCTTGTTTGTTGTTTAAAAGATTTTGAAGATATTAAAATAAAAGATAATACTATTACAGCTTTAGCCGGCACGGCGCTTGATAAAGTTATTGCTACTGCTGTTTTAAATAATCTTGGTGGGCTTGAAAAACTTTCCGGCATACCGGGCAGCGTGGGCGGTGCTGTTTTTATGAACGCGGGCGCTTTTAACGGGGAAACTTGGCAAAATATCACAAGTGTAGAGGTTTTAAAAGACGGCCAAATTAAAACTATCAAAAAAGAGCAAGTTAAAGCAGAATACCGCAAAGTTAAAGGGCTTGAAAATTGCCTAATTTTAAGCGCAACTTGGGTCTTAACTACCCCCGCTGATAAAAATTTAAGGGAAGAAATTTTAGCAAAACGCAAACTAAAACAACCTTTAGAATATCCTTCCGCCGGAAGTGTTTTTAAAAGACCTCAGGGCGACTACGCAAGCAGGCTAATAGATTTTTGTAATTTACGCGGGCTAACTATCGGTGGCGCACAAGTATCAACAAAACACGCTGGTTTTATTATCAATTACAATCATGCAACAGCCCAAGATATCAGAAATTTAATGAAAGAAGTTCAAAAAATAGTTAAAGAAAAAACAGGTTTTTACTTGGAACTGGAACAGATACTTTGGGGCAATTTTAAAAAAAGTTGACGAAACAAAAATAAAAAGATAAAATAGATTTATAAAGATTTTAGGGGTCGTGGTGTAGCCTGGTCTAACACGCTGCCCTGTCAAGGCAGAGACCGCGGGTTCAAATCCCGTCGACCCCGAAGTTTTAAAAACCACTCCCTTTAAGTGAGTGGTTTTTTTATACCCCCTTGTAAAACTGATACTAATTATTAATAATATAATTAGAGGTGTTTATGGAAAAAAATAAAAAACAAACAAGCATAAAAGCTATTATGGCTATATTTGTTATTTTGATAATAGTTTTTCTTGCTTTACCTATAATTTTTCAAGAGGAAAAAACAGCTTTAGATAAGCTAAACAAACAACAAAAAGCTTTGCCTTTAAAAACGCAAAACCCTTTTACCCATTATTTTAATTTATTCAAACAATTCTATACTCCTAAAAATAAAGAATTTAAAAAATTAAATAATAGCCTTCTAGCAAAAAAAGAGGCAGACACCATTAAGAATACTCAACAAAATACTTACCCCGCTGTTTCCGTTGCTAGTGCCGGGCAAACACAACCCCAGCAAGAAAACAATTATTACGAAGAAAACAAAAATTATTCCGCTCAACCTTATATTGAACCCGAACAAAAGGAAGATACTTTTGTTCCGCAAGAACCTTTTGAAGATTTTCTTGTAGAAGGACTTTATGAAACTTCCCAGTTAGCCCCTATTGAAACAAAATTGCTAGCAAGAAAAAAAGTTTTTGATATTTTAACTCCAAAACCTTTTACCCTTTTACCCTCTACTAAAGAAATAGAAAAGACTTTAACAAATTCCTCTCCTTTACAAGTTAAAACAAATGCTCAGGAAAGCAAAACTATTCTGTTTAATGACAATAGCAATACAAACAAAATTTCCACTGCAGCTGGCAATTATATAAATGGCATTTTTAGTCCTTTTAGCAAAAATAATTCTGCCACTATGGGCAAAATAGATATAAACGGACTACCTTTTGAAACTCAATCAACTTTGGTGGCCTCAAGATTAAACACCATACACCATCAGAACTCTTCGGGTAAAAACAACAATTCTTCTCAGGGTTCTCAAAATAATGGAGAAAACCCAAAACCCCCTTTACCCCCAAAAGATACTTTTGATCCAACAAAATGGGAAACAGAAGTAAACACTTCTTGTGATATGGAAAAAATGTTAAACACTGAGCAGCAAAATAATCTTGCAAAACAACCCGTTAAAATTGATACTTGCGACCCTGATATCAGCCAAAAACTAGCCAAAGTTAACGAAAAAATGCAAAAAGAACATCAGTTTTTAATTGTTTCTGGCAGATATAAAGGAAAAATAATGATACCGACAACCCTATCCCTACCGGAAAAAGTTTTAACTTCTATTGCAAGCGATGAGGAGGGTATTTTTACCCTTAATTTACCAAGAGAATTAAGAGGGAAACAATTTAGTAAAAATACAGAAAAAACGGAATTTAATTTTGTTTCTGCTTTAAAACCGGAAGTCTTTGAAAAACTTATGAAAGATGAAAAAACAATTCTTCTTTCCGTTGATACTCTAGATTTGTTAAAGCACCCGCAAAATACTATTTTAATACAAAGCGGCGAAATAGAAACTTACTTAGGTGCAGATAAAATTATAAAGGATATTAACAATTTCCCCACAAAACAAGCAGAAATTAAAAAAATGTTAAAACAAAAAGAAACGGAAGATAAAAAACAAAAAGCCCAAGATTTACAAAATAAAATAAACTCGGCAATATAAAACTATGAAAATAAAAATAGATTTAAGTAATTTGGAAAAATGTTTACCCCAAAATATAAGCGCGCAAAAAAAAGACCAATTTAAAACTTTATTTTATTCTAAAATGGCCCTTTTAATGCACGAAATGTATAAAGGCAAAATTACCAGCTTTCCCAAAGCTGCTTTTTGGGGGCCGGCCTGGCTTAATATTTGGTACACACCGGGCGTAAGCGCACCGACTTTAGCAATAAAAAAACAAGAAGAAAAAGCTTATACTTTAACAAACCGCGCAAACAAAGTTGCCATCATCAGCGACGGAAGCAGAGTCCTAGGACTTGGCAACTGCGGTCCTAAAAGCGCTCTTGCTGTTATGGAAGGCAAAGCCCTTTTAATGAACCGCTTGGGGGCAATTGATGCTGAACCTTTATGTATTAATTCTCTTAATGAAAAAGGGCTAAACGACCCGCAAAAAATTATTGATTTTGCGCATATGATTAGCCCTTCTTACAGCGCAATTAATCTTGAAGATATAAGCCAGCCAAACTGCTATAAAGTTTTAGACACCCTAAAAGAAACTTACCCCATACCCGTTTGGCACGACGATGCTCAGGGCACAGCTTGTATAACTTGCGCTGCTTTAATAAATGCTTTAAAAGTTGCCGGCAAAAAAATTGATAAAGTTAAAATAATTTTATTTGGTGCAGGAGCAGCAAACACAAGTATTGCCGCTTTTCTTTTAACTTTAGGGGCAGATCCCAAAAAGATGATTTTGTTTGATTCTAAAGGCCCTTTGCATAAAAATAGAACTGATTTAAAAAATAACCCTGCCTATTATAAACAATGGGGTTTATGCCAAAAAACAAATTTTAAACAAATCAATTCTAAAGAAGAGGCTTTTAAAGAGGCTGATGTTTTAATTGCTTTTTCTAGACCGGGGCCTGATATTATTGCCCCGGAGTTAATAAAACTTATGGCAAAACGCGCAATTGTTTTTGCTTGCGCAAATCCCGTGCCGGAAATTTACCCAGAACAAGCCATAGAAGCCGGTGCTTTTATCGTTGGCACAGGCCGGGGCGATTTTGAAAATCAAATAAACAATTCCCTTTGCTTTCCAGGTATTTTAAAAGGGGTTTTACTTTGCGGAGCAAAAAAAATAACCGATACTATGGCCCTTGCAGCAGCAAAAGCAATAGCAAAAAGGGCGCAAGATACTACTTTAAACCGCCATCATATTTTGCCGGATAAAACCGATTTGGAAATTTACCCCTTGCAAGCAGCCGCTGTTGCTGCGCAAGCAAAAAAAGAAGGCCTTGCCACTATCAAAATTACCCCTAAACAAGTTTATACTCAAGTTAAAGAAGAACTGCTTTTTAGAGAAGAAATTAACAATCTATTAATTAAAAATAAACTTATAAAAAAACCTACCCAGAAATTAGTGCAGGCAGTTTTTGAGCAAACTTTAAAGGAAGTTTTATGAAAATTATAGAAGCAAAAAACATAACATCTCTTGTAAAAAAAATGTGTATCAAAGCCGCTCACGAGTTGCCTAGTGATGTTTTACTTGCTATTAAAAAATCACAAACAAAACAAAAAGGCCTTGCTAAATATTTAACTGCTTTGATGCTTGAAAATGCCAAAATTGCAAAAAAAGAACTTTACCCCCTTTGCCAAGATACAGGAACTTCCGTTTTATTTGTTGAAATCGGCACGGAACTCTTTATAAAAGGTAATATAACAAAGGCTATCCAAGAAGGCGTAAAACAGGGCTATAAAGAGGGGTATTTAAGAAAATCTATCGTACAAGACCCCCTTTTTAAACGCAAAAATACCAATGATAACACCCCAGCAATTATACACTATTCTTTTAAAGAGGGCGATAAATTAAAACTTTCTCTTTTACTAAAAGGGGCCGGTTCTGAAAATAAAAGTGTGTTAAAAATGTTTGCCCCAAGCGCAACTATTAAAGATATAAAAGATTTTGTTTTATCTGCCGTAAAAACCGCCGGAGCAAGTGCTTGCCCGCCTTTTATTATTGGTATTGGTATTGGCGGAAATTTTGAACACGCAGCTCTTCTTTCCAAAAAAGCTTTGCTTAGAAAAATTAATAATTTTAACAAAAATAAACTTTACGCCGCCTTGGAAAAAGATTTACTTAAAGAAATAAATAAAACAAAAATCGGTCCGCAAGGGCTTGGCGGTAATATTTCTGCCTTAGGAGTTTTTATTGAAGAAGAGCCTTGTCATACGGCAAGTTTGCCTGTTGCCGTAAATATAGGGTGCCATGTTTCAAGACATATAACAGAGGTTTTATGACTTATTTAAAAATGCCTTTAACTCTAGAAAAAATAAAAAATATAAAAGCCGGCTCGCAAATTTTTTTAAGCGGAACAATATTTTCTATGCGCGATAAAGCCCATAAAAAAATGGTGGAGGAAAATTTTTATCCTTTAAATTTAAAAAATCAAATAATTTTTTATATGGGGCCTTCTCCAACGAGACCCGGCCGTAAAAGCGGCAGTTGTGGACCTACTACCAGTGCCCGTATGGATAAATGGACTCCCACTTTTATAAAAAAAACGGGTATAATTGGTATTATAGGCAAAGGGGAACGCTGCCAAGAAGTTAAAGCGGCTATGAAAGGCAAAGTTATCTACTTGCTAGCCTTTGGCGGCCTTGGCGCCTTTTATGCAAAATGCGTAAAAAAAAGCGAAATTGTGCTTTTTAAAGAACTAGGCTGTGAAGCCGTTTATAAACTTGAAGTTGAAAATATGCCCTTAATCGTGGCACAAGATATTAAAGGAGAATCTATTTTATGAACAAAATTATATCTTTATCTTTATTATTAATTACAGCTGTTTGCTTTAGTGCTTGCATAGGCTCTAATGCGCCAAGAAACGAAAAATCTTCCCAGGCAGAAGAAGCCTCCACTTATAACCGCTCTAAAAAAGCCAGCTATGAAAACAAATTAAGATATAGTGCTTTTGCTCCGTTTTTATACGAAGATAAATTTTATGCTTACTATTCTTTAGCCTATACCCCTTCTAACCCGGATAAACAAGGCTATAGCCAGGCCGTCTTAAAAAATGGTCCAAAAGCAGGGCAAACTATCCGCACAAAAAATATTATTTATAAAACTAAAGCCGCTAGCGCAGAAGATTTAAAGAAAGGCCAAGTTGTTTTGGTTAATCATTGGAACCCAAAAGAACTTGACGATAATGCCCGCATAGATATTTGGCGTAAAGGCATTGTTTATAATTTAGATGAAATAGATAAAGGTAAGGTTATGCTTGAGTTTCCCCACGATCAAAACGATTTTATGGCAACTAAAGAAACTTACCTTTTGCAAAATATTCGCCTTATTGTAAAACCTATTTTAAAAGACCCGAGGAATTTTATTGATTAAGATGTTTAAAAAACTATTATATATTTTGCCTTTTATTTTACTTGGTAGCCCAACTTTAAATGCCACCCGGCTTGAGGAATATTTAATAGACACCCCTACGGCAAAAGTTGCCCCTATAAGAACTTTCTCTGCCACAAGCCGTATTTTTAGCGATGGGGGACTAGTTAGTTTTTTTACTTTTACCCCCTTTGATAGATTTTCCTTAGGAACGGCAATTACTTTGGAACATATTGTCGGCACTAATGAAGAAGATATAAAAATTTTACCCCCCTCTTTACAACTAAAATTTCAAATATATGACGGAAGCGAAACTTGGCCTATACTTGCTCTTGGCTTTAATAATCAGGGCTTTTATTATAATCACGACGAAGATAAATATTTGCAAAAAGCAAAAGGTTTATTTTTAGCAGCAACACAAGAAATCTATGTAGAAGGTTTAATAGCAAATTACGGCTTAAATATAACCACCGATGGTTTTGAATTTGAAAAATTACACTCTTTTATTGCTTTAAATTATGACCTTACAAATTATTTGGATTTGATGCTTGAATGGGATAATATACGCTCTTTAAAAACCTCTCGCGTCAATACCGGACTTAGAGTGTATATAGCGGAGTTTTTTGCTTTAGATTTTGCCGTGCGTAACTTAAATAATAAAGCAGAAAGAATTTTGCAAATAAAATATAATTACACTTTTTAGGGGAATTTATGGCACAACAAATACAAAGAAAAATTATTTTTATTAAAAAGAAATTCCAATTTAAGTTGGTGGCCTTTGTTATGCTGTGTGTTCTTTTTGCAACGGCTTTAATTACTTATGAATTTTTATCTCTCTTGCAAGATATTTTTGCAAAACATCCCGCCTTGCTGCAAAGTATTTTTGCCGAAGGCCCTTCTTTAATTATATTTTTCTTAATGAAAATAGCAATTTGTTTTATCATAATCTTACTTTTTACAGCACTTTTATCAAATAAAATTGCAGGGCCTATTTACCGCTTTGAAGAAGCCTTTAAACAAGTGGCAAAAGGCAATAAAAAAGTGCGCGTTGCCCTTAGACAAGATGATACCTTAAAAGATTTGGAAAAAGAATTTAATAATATGATGGATATTTTAGAAAATCCCGAGGAGAAAAAATAATGAAAAAGTTTCTATTTTGTCTTTTGACTTTAGCTCTTACTTTAAGCACTTTTGCCCAACAATATAGAATTAAATATACCACTGATGATAAAGACCCCCTTTCTTTAGAAAACGCTATTCGCCTTGCTATTGAAAATAATTATCAACTCCTCTTAACCGAACAAGATGTTATTATTGCCGAGCAAAAAGTAAAAGAAGCAAAATTTTTATATTTGCCGCGCATTAGTTTAAATGCCGGCGCAACTGCTTATAACTTGGATTATCCAACAATTATACCTGAAAGCCTTGGCATGCGTTTTATAACCCAAGAAGAAGGCCACGAAAATAAAGATTTATTTTTAGGGGCAGGCGTAAGCGCAATACAATATCTTTATACCGGCGGCAGAACCAGCAGCACCGTAAGCCTAGCTAAAGCGACTTTAAAGGAAGCCCTTAGCCGCTATGAAGCCGTTAAAAGCAAAACTATTTACGATGTAAAAGAAGCCTTTTTTAATTTACTTTTTTTACAAAAAAAGCAAGAACTTTTTAAGGAAACTTCAAATAAAATTTCAAAAACTTTAAATAAAAAAAACAACAAAGCTTGGGAAAATATTTTGGTTAAATCCGAACTTGCAAAAATAAAAAGCAACCAAAATTTTATTAATGAAGAAATAAAAAATGCAAACTTAAATCTTTTAAAATCTTTAAACAAAGAACTTAATAATACTCTTGTCATACAGGGTGATTTTGAATTAACCCCCGTAGAAATAGATTTAAAGAAATTAAGCGTTTGGGCTATGGAATTTAGACCGGAACTTAAAAGTGCCCTTTACAAACTGGAAATGGATAATATTTCGGTTAATCTTTCTTTAGCAAGAAGATACCCTGATATTATGCTTGGTGCTTCTTATGAACGCTTAGGTTTAAATAATATTAAAGATGAAAACATGCAACTTACCCTTGCTTTAAAACTGCCCTTAGGCTATGACTATGCAAGCCAACTTAAACAAAAAAGAGCAGAACAAAGACAAACTATTTTAAAGCAAGCCGAGATTGAAGATCAAATACGCATAGAAGTATCCCAAGCATACAATAAACTTGTATTTTGGCAGGAAGAAGCCCAAAACCGCCAAAAAACTTGGGAAGATTTAAGCAGAGATATCTTGAACTTAAACTTAAACGAGATGTCTAAAGAAGAAATTGTTAAAGTTTATGATTATTATTACAAAGCAGGGGTGGAATATTTAGACGGCATACGCCAGCATAAACTTGCTATTGCAGGGCTTGAACTTGCCGTAGGACAAGATATTCGCTAAAAAATAATGAAGAAACTATTTTTATGTTTGTTTACTTTAGGTTTGGCCTTGAACTCTTTTGCTTTAACCACCAAAGAGGAAGATACTTTATTGCGTGATTTTTTATGGCACGAATTTATTTTACTGCCTAAAGATAAAAGACCTAAAATCGGCATTACGCTTTCTGCCGGTGGGTTAAGAGGTTTTTCGCATATAGGCTCTATGGAAGTTCTTATGGAAAGTGGCCTGCCGGTTGATTATATGACGGGGACTTCTATGGGCTGTATAGTTGGCGCCTTATTTAGTGCAGGCGTAAGCCAAGAACGCATGCATAAACTTGCAAGCGATATGCCGATATCTGCCCTGTCAAGCGATTTAACTTTGGTTGGTGCAATAAAATATATCTTTGATGATAAACTTTTTTCTTCGCAAAAATTCCAAGATTTTATTGATAATGAAGTAGGCGGAGTTTATTATGAAAGTTTAACTATTCCTTTTGCCTGTGTCTCAGCTGATATTAAAACAGGCGAAAAAATCGTTTTTGATAGCGGGCCCGTAGCAAGAGGCGTTAGAGCGAGTATGAACTTGCCAGGTATTTTTGCACCTGTTGAATATAGGCAAAGATATCTTGTGGACGGCGGTGTGGTTGATTATATGCCCGTTGATATCGTGCGGGAAATGGGAGCAGATTGGGTTTTGGCAATTTTTGCTTTGCCTGATTATTCCAAAAATGTTCCTTCCACAATTATGGGTTATGTTTTAAGAACGGCAGATTTAAGAGGAGCTTATTTAACAACCAACTCCGAAAAAAGCGCAAACTTTGTTATTGCCGCAAGAGTGGGCGATATAAAAGCTATGGATATAAAAGAAACTTTAACCGCTGTTGATTTGGGAGCAAAAGCAACTATAAAAGATCTTGCTGCCATGCAAGAAAATTTGCTTTTGTTTAGTGTTGATTATGTGTTTAAATAGAATTATTATTTTTATTCCCTTTTTATTTTTGGCTTTAAATGCCAATGCCCTTTTTGGCTTAAAAGATAGAAGCGAACAAAAAGAACAAATCGCTAAAGCGCGTGAGGCCTTTGCCGCCGAAAATTACCCCCAAACCATTAAATTAATGAAAGAATTTACCTTGAAAGATGCCCCCAAAAGAAGAATAAAAAGAGCCTATGTCTTAATTGCAGATTCCTATATAGCTATGGAAGAATACGATAAAGCAATGCTAACTTTAAGCGAAGCTTTGGAGTTTTACCCAAAAGATAATGATTTGCGCTTAACTTTAGCAGAAGTTTATTATATTTGTGATTTAAACTCCAGAGCCATAGAAGAATATCAGAAAGTTCTAAATCAAGACAAAAACAATTCTAAAGCAATTTTAGGCCTTGCCCAAGCAATGTTAAAGGAAGGGTTTTACAGCAAAGCCTGCCAGTATTTCAAAAGATATATTGAGTTAACAAATTCTGACTCAGCAAATGTTTATTATAATTACGCCCAAAGCAATTATATGGCTAATAATTTTGAAGCAGCACTTGAATTAGCTTTAATTTCCTTAGAACAAAAATCTCTACCGGATACAAAACTTTTAATTGCAAAAATTTATAAAAGCCAAGGCAATCTTGAAAAAGCCTTTTTAACTATCCGCGATGCCTGGCTTATGGATATAAATAGAGAAGATATCTATTTAACTTATGCCCTTTGGACTGCTTATGATAAAGCTAAAGCCCCTCAAGGTTTGGAAATGGCGAAAGACTATTTAAAAGCACACCCACAAAACCGCCTTGCTTTATTTATAAAATTTATTGCTTATACAAGACTTAACGAAGATAAAAAAGCTAAAGAAACCTTAAAAGAAATAAGTGCTTTAAAAGGAAAAGGCTTTACCAGCACCTTGGCAGATAAACTCCTTGAAAATACAGCTAAATAGTATTTACTCTAGGCAGAAAAATATAAAAATGATAAAATAAGAGTAAGAGATATTTTTATTCCGGGATGGTGTAATGGTAGCACAAGCGCCTCTGGAGCGTTTAGCCTAGGTTCGAGTCCTAGTCCCGGAGTTTTTTTATTTTTATATTAGTTTTAATCGTAAGATAGTTAACTTCCCCAACTAAAAAGAGGGGAGTTTTATTTTATCCTAATCAAAATAAACGACAAGACATTTATAATAAAGTTGTTTCTATCTTTTTTGAGAGATTTTATTTATGTATAATTATTTATATGAAAAAAGCGCAAAATTCTATCGGTATTTTTGACTCAGGCCTTGGAGGGCTTACAATTTTAAAAGAAATCCGCCGCGCTATGCCAAGAGAAAATATTATCTATTTTGGCGATAGTGCCCATGTGCCTTACGGCTCTAAATCAAAAGAAACAGTTAGCCAATTTTCGCTTGATATCGCAAAATTTTTGGAATCAAAAAAAGTTAAACTAATTTTAGTTGCCTGCAACACGGCTTCTGCCTTGGCCTTATCCACTTTACAAAAGCATATTTCCGTTCCAATTTTAGGGGTTATTACGCCGGGCGCAAAAGCGGCAACAAAAACAAAAACCAAAAATATTTTTGTTATCGGCACCCGTGCAACAATTAAGAGTGGGGCTTACGCAAAAGAAATAAAAAAAATAGATGCAAAAGCAAATATCAAACAAATTGCCTGCCCGCTTTTTGTGCCTTTGATAGAAGAAGACCTTGCTGATGATAAAATAACAAACCTTGTCATAAAAAAATATTTAAGTGAAGTTAAAAAATTTGGTCCTTGCACTTTGATTTTAGGTTGCACCCATTATCCCGTTATCAAAAAAAATATTGCAAAATTTTTGCCAAAAGCCGTTTTGGTAGATTCCGCAAAAGAAATTACAAAAGAAGCAAAGTTATTGCTTGAAAAAGAAAATTTACTAAATAAAACAGGCAAAGGCAAAATTGAACTTTTTGTAAGCGATAGTCCAAAAAATTTTGCCGAACTTGCCAAAAGAATTTTAGGTTTTAATATAAAAGCAAAGGAAATAAGGTTTTATATATGAAAAGAATTTACGACGACGAAAGAATGCTTGAAGCCGGCTTTATCGGTGGCACTTTATCAAAAGATTTTGGCAATGCACGCAACCCCGAAATTGCTAAACAAATTTTTAAAGATTTAAATTTGCCCGCAGATAAAATACTTGGTTTGAAACAAGAACATACAGATACCATTATTTCTATTACCACCGAAGCCGAACTTGCCAACTATAAAAAACAACAAGAACCTATTGCTGATGCCTGGCTACTCGGTTTAAATAATCTTGGGGCTATGATTTTAACGGCTGATTGTGTGCCTTTATTTTTGTGGGATGAAAGTGGCAAATATATTGGACTTGCCCACTGCGGTTGGCGCGGAATTGTTAAAAAACTACCACAAAAACTTGCGCGTTTAATTAAAGAAAAAGATAAAAACGCAAAACTGCTTGCCTATATCGGCCCGCATATTGAAAAATGTTGCTTTGAAGTAAAAGAAGATGTGGCAAAAAATTTTTCCCCGGAAAGTATTATTAAAAAAGAGGGCAAAATTTTTGTAGATTTAACCAAAGAAATTGTTTTGCAACTTATGCAAGAAGGGGTTGACCCATTAAAAATCAAACGCGGTTGCCACTGCACCTGCACTTGCTGCAACGCACAAGACTTCTTTTCTTATAGACGCACAAAACAAAAAGATAGTTTAATGAGTTTTATATATAAAATTGGCCGCTAAAAGCTTTATTAACAGGGCCAGCCATTAAAATTTCGCCATTTTTATTTTCTATTTCAAGCGTGCCGCCCGGCATAATAATTTGGGCTTTATTTGACGATAAACCCTTTTTATAGGCAGCCGCTAAAGTAGCGCAAGCGCCGCTACCGCAAGCCTGGGTAATGCCTGCGCCGCGTTCCCAAACGCGCATAAGTATTTTACCAGAGTTTACAATTTGCGCAAACTCAACATTTGTTCTGTTAACAAACAAGGGATTATTTTCTACCAAAGGGCCAAGTTTGGCTAGCTCAATTTTGCTGACATCTTCCACAAAAAACACAGCGTGAGGGTTGCCCATAGAAACACCGCAAGCACTCCGCCCGGGCAAAAGATCAGTTAAATTTAAAGTATCTTTTTCCTCGACTAGTCCAATCCCCTGCCAACTAAAATCAGGCGCACCCATATTAACACTTATTTGCTCTTTCTTGTAGGCTTTTAGCAGTTTAGAGCCAGGCGCTTCAATAAGAACTTCTTTTTTAGAAGAATCTTCTTCAAAAAGTAAACTTGCAATGCAACGCGTGCCGTTGCCACAAGCGCCGGCGCTAGAGCCATCGCCATTATAAATTGCCATTTTAATATCGGCAATTTTTGATTTTGTTAAAATAAAAAGTTGGTCAAAACCGATACCTGTTCTGCGGTTTGCAATTTTGGTTATTTCCTGAGCGGTCAAAGTTATAACTTTTTCTCTTGCATCAATAACAACAAAATCATTGCCAAGGCCATCCATTTTGATAAAGGGAATAGTTCTCATAATTTTTTAATACGCTCCAAAGCTTTTAAGGTATTTTCGCGTGAGCCAAAGGCAGTTAGTCTAAAATAGCCTTGCCCGCCCGTGCCAAAACCGCTGCCCGGAGTGCCGACAACAGCACATTTATTTAATAACTCGTCAAAAAATTGCCAGGAATCTTTGCCAACTTCTAGCCAGATATAAGGGGCATTATCCCCGCCGTAAACTTTAAATTTTTTGCCAAGTTCTTCTTTGATAATTTTGGCATTTTGCATATAATAAGAAATCATTTCTTTTATTTCTTTTTGCCCTTCAGTAGTGTAAATTGCTTCAGCGGCTCTTTGAACGATATAGGACACTCCATTAAATTTAGTAGTATGGCGACGCCTCCATAACGGATTTAAGCTAACTAAACCTTTTTTGCTTTTGCCTTTAAGCTCTAAAGGCACAACCATATAAGCGCACCTAAGCCCCGTAAAGCCTGCCGTCTTAGAAAAAGAGCGTATTTCTATTGCTACTTCTTTTGCCCCCTCAATTTCATAAATAGAGCGTGGCAGGGAAGAATCTTGGATGTATTCTTTATAGGCACTATCAAAAATTATTAAAGAATTATTTTTCTTTGCATAAGCAACCCAGGCCTTTAAATCTTTATGAGTTAAAACACTGCCTGTTGGGTTATTGGGTGAACATAAATAAATTATATCTGCTTTTTCCGTAGGAATTTGCGGAACAAAATTATTTTGAGCTGTGCAAATAAGTTTATCTATTTTACGCCCAGCCATAATATTAGTATCAAGATAAACAGGGTAAACAGGATCGCAAATAAGAACGCTATTATCAGAAGATAAAATTTCCTGAATATTTGCGACATCACATTTTGCCCCGTCTGAGACAAAAACTTCTTCTTTAGATAAATTAATACCCAAAGGTTTATAATCGCCTTCAATAATAGCGTTTAGTAAAAAATCATAGCCTTGCTCTGGGCCATAGCCGCGGAAAGTTTCTTTTTGTCCCATTTCGTTAGCTGCTTTAAGAAGAGCCTTAACACAAACTTGCGGCAGCGGTAAAGTTACATCGCCAATACCAAGTGAAATTACCTCTTTGCTTGGATTATTCTTTTTGAACTCGGCCACTCTTTTTGCTATCATAGGGAATAGATAGCTTTGTTCTAAATTAAGATAATTATCATTTATATTCATAACAATAGTATATAAATTTATGAAGAAAATTTTTATAGTTTTATTTTTGTTTTATTTTTGCGCTTGCGCAAAAGAGGAAATTACCAATTACCCCGCTAAACCAGGCCCGATTGTTGCTTTTGGCGATAGTATAACTTATGGCTACGCGGTTAAAGCTGAAGAGACTTACCCCGCTTTGCTTGAAAAAATATGGAATAGGGAAGTTATAAATTTAGGTGTTTCGGGCGATACTTCCGTAATGGCTCTTGAAAGGAAAGAAGAACTTAAAAATTTGGGCCCCTCTTTTGTTTTAATTGAACTTGGCGGAAATGACTTTTTAAAAAGAGTGCCACGCGAAAGAACAAGACAAGCCCTTGAAGAGCTTGTTGATTACGCCCACACGCTTGGTGCTGTTGTTGTAATGGTTGATACCGGCGGGCACGGGCCTATGGATACCTACACAAAAATAAATAAACAAATTGCCAAAGAAAAGAAAACTTTATATATTAGCGGTATTATGAACGGCATTTTTACCGATAGAAGTTTAAAAGCAGATACTATACATCCAAATGCTGCCGGACATAAAATTATTGCTGAAAAAATAGATAAAGTTTTAAAAAAATATCTTTAGAAAAGAGAGCCTGATAAAAGACCGCTATAAAGATCTGTTATTTCTTTAACTGCAACATAAAATTTATAGCAAAATATTATAGAAATAAGAGTAATTAAAACGGCATTTATTATTTTAACTATTTTATTTTGATAAGGTGATTTATATAAAAACCACAAGCAAAAAGGACCAATTATAAAAAGCAGTATCCACACGCCCCACATTTTATAATACCAAGCAATATGGCTGCCCTGGCCCGCGCCACAAAAACGGCAATAATTATCCGTATTATCAATTTCTTTTGTGCAGTTATAGCAAATCATAAATCAATACCACGCGCTCTTAAAGAAACCTTTATTTTTGAACGAGCCCGCGCTGTTCTAGCGGCTTCTAGCCATTGTTTTGAAGGTAAAACATTTTTGCGGGTTTGCACGGTGCAAATATCGCCACTTTTTAACTCACTATTCATTTTAACCATTTTGCCGTTAACAAGGGCTCCTGCATAGTGATCGCCTATTTCAGTATGAATACTATAAGCAAAATCAAGCGGGGTTGCATGTTCGGGCAGAACTTTAACTTCGCCTTTAGGCGTAAAAACAAAAATTTGGCTTAAATTTATATCGGTTTGGAAACTTTCAATAAACTCTCTAGGGGCAGTTAAATCGCGCTGCCACTCTATCCACTGGCGGATCCAGTTTAATTTTTCGTCAAAGTGGGGATCTTCTTTTGTGCCAAGTTTATATCTCCAATGTGCCGCGATGCCATATTCGCAAGTGCGGTGCATTTCTTCGGTTCTTATTTGAACTTCAATTAACTGACCTTCATAAAAAACGGTTGTATGTATGCTTTGATACATATTCATTTTTGGCATAGCAATATAATCGGTAAAAGTGCCACTAACCGGTTTAAAATTAGCATGCAAAGCACCCAAAGCTCTATAACAATCAAGTTTATTTTCCGTTATAATACGCACGCCAAGCAAATCTTGTATTTGTTCAAAAGAAATATTTTGCTTAGTCATCTTTCTAAAAATAGAATAATAATTTTTTACCCTTGAAAGTAAGCGGTGCGGTATTTGTTCTTTTACTAAAACCTTATCTAAATTGTTTTTAAAGGAAAGCAAAATTTTATCTAAACTTTCAGATCTCTTGGCAACGCCGGCAACTAAGTTTTTATATTCTTCGGGCTGAAGATATTTAAAAGATAAATCTTCCAGTTCGTTTTTTAAACTAAACATCCCAAGGCGCTGGGCCAAAGGCGCATATAAATTAATTGTTTCTTGGGCTTTTTCTATGCGGCGTTTAGGAGCAAGAGCATCAAGCGTTTTCATATTATGGGTTCTATCGGCAAGTTTAATTAAAATTATGCGCATATCGTGGGAAACAGCAATCAACATTTTGCGCCAATTTTCCATAGTTTGTTCATCATTAGAAGTATTTTCAAGCTTATCAATTTTTGTAAGGCCTTCCACCATCAAGGCAATTTCTTTATTAAAGTTTTTTTCAATATCTTCAACAGATGTCGGAGTATCTTCAACGGTGTCATGTAGCAAAGCTGCGCAAATTGTATCAATATCAAGTTTATGTTCAAGCAAAATTAAAGCGACTTCACAGCAATGCATAAAAAAATCTTCGCCTGTAAGGCGTTTTTGGCCTTTATGGGCGCTTTGGGCAAAGTTATAGGCCTTCTCAATTAAAGAAGTATCTTGAGTTGGGTTATAAGTTTTAAAACCTTCTAAAATTCGTTTAAGATAATCTTGCATAATTTATTTAGAATGGAAAACCTCCCCTAAAACAACTTCTGCTGTTCTTTTGGCTACTCCGGGTAAACCCAAATGTTCCCTTATAGCTGCCATATTCCTTTTCATAGCAATAAATTTTTTTTGAGTTTCCAAAACAAAAAGCGTTTCTTTTGCAATATTTTCCGCTGTGGCGTGGTTTTGGATAAGCTCTTTTACTACTTGCTGTTTACGCAAAATATTTACAAGCGAAATATAAGGCACTTGTATAATAAGCCTTGCAATAAAGTAAGTTATCCAGGAAGTTTTATAAACAACCACCATAGGTAGTTTTAAAAGAGCATTTTCCAAAGTTGCCGTGCCGGAACAAGTTATAATAAAATCCATAGTCTTTCTGACTTTATAATCTTGTTCGCGGATAATTTCAAAATCTTTATTTTTGCCGCCGATATGGTTTAGTAAGGTTTCATCGCTAACTTCCGGCACGGCAAACAAATAGGCTTTTGCATTGGGCAAAGTTTTTTTGATTTCTTTAAAAGCCTGCCAAAAGAGTTTTGTATGTTTTTCAATTTCTCCTGGGCGGCTACCGGGCATCATACCAATTTTAAATTCCGCCTTTTTATTTTCCTTAAAAGTTGTTTCTAAAGGCTCGGGCATAGTATCAAGCAAAGGATTACCTAAGAAAATAGCATCACCGCCAAGTTCCGTATAAATCTTCTTTTCAAAAGGGAAAATAACAATCATCTTTTTTGCCATTTTGACAATTTTTTTTGCGCGGTATTTGCGGCTTGCCCAAACTTGGGGGCAGACATAATAGTAAACCGGTATTTTGCGCTCGTAAGCAGCTTGCATCACGCGGCTGTTAAAGCCAAAAAAATCTGTTAGAACAACACAATCGGGCTTTTGTTTATCAAAATAATCTTTTACCATACTAAGTAAATCAAGCCAGGTAAAAATTTTTCTAATAGGTTCAACAAAGCCGCTTGCCCCTTTTGCTACCATATCGTATAAAAAATTATCGCTTTGAACTTTCATCCTTTGCCCACCGATAGAATCAAGCAAAATACTTGGGGAAAGAGTTTTTAACTCTTTCATCAAATTAGAAGCGTGAACATCGCCGGAAACATCCCCAGCGCAAAAGAAAATTCTATTTTGTTTTTGTATTTCCTGTATCATTTTAACCTCTTTAATGCCATAAATTTGCAAGGGCTGGTTTTATTATTGTTCCTTTATATTATAACACTCAATTTTATCAATAATAGCTAAAGCCACTTGCAAGGCTTGGGCCCCTTTTTCGCCGCTAGGGGCAGGGGTTTTATGGTTTTTAATACAATCAGTAAAATGCAAAATTTCAGAAGTCATGGGTAGCTGCTTTTCCACCTGGGGAAAAATAACTTCCACATCTTCAAGAGTTTTAACTACCGGCGTTTTTTTGCGGTAAATTTTAACTCTTGCGTTCATAAAATCTACTGATATATAGGCATCTTTTTGATATAAATTCATATATCTTGCCTTTTCAAAACTTGCGCGGCTGGCCGTTAAATCTGCCACGCAACCATTTGCAAATTTAAGGCGGACATTTGCCATATCTTCATAATTAGATAAAGCACTAAGACCCAAAGCTTCAATACTAACAACTTCGCTTTTAAGCATTGTTAAAAGCAGGTCAATATCGTGTATCATTAAATCTAAAATAACCCCAACGCTTGCAACCCGCGGGTCATAGGGCCCCATACGCTTAATAGCAATAAATTTTGGGTCTTTAATATATTTAAAAGCCTCAACAACAGCGGGGTTAAATCTTTCAATATGGCCAATTTGTAAAAGCACATTATTTTGTTTAGCTGCTTCAACAAGTTCTCTAGCCTGTTGCATAGTGGAAGCAATAGGCTTTTCTAAAAGGGTATTCTTTTTTTGGCTTAGGCAATACATACCAATTTCGTGATGTAGCGGCGTTGGCGCGGCAACGATAACGGCTTCAATATCTTTTAGCATTTCTTTATAATCGCTATAGGGTTTGCAGTTATATTCTTTAGCAAGAGCAGTTGCTCTTTCAAAATTATTATCACAAACGCCAACAAGCTCAACTTCACTTAAAGTTGATAAGGTGCGGGTATGAAAAGTGCCAATTCTGCCTGCCCCGATTACACCAAATTTTATCTTTTTATCAGTCATATAATGCCTCTCTAAAAGTTATTATAGCAAAAATGCCAACCTTACGACTAACCTTTTAGTATTCTTTTATTATATAATGGTTATATGGAAAAAACTTTAATCTTAATTAAACCCGATGCCATTAGTAAAAAACTTACCGGCATTATTATTGATAGAATTGAACACCTTGGCCTTGATATGAAAGCCGCCAAGGTTGCCTTTGTTAGCGAAGAAATTGCAAAAGAACACTATGCAAACCTGGCAGGCAAGCCTTTTTTACCAAGCGTAATCAGTTTTATGCGCGGCGATTTTAACGGCATTAAAGACCACCGAATTTATGCCTTTGTATATGAAGGCGAAAATGCTGTCTCTAAAGTGCGCGCAGCTCTTGGTGCAACGGATCCTGCTAAAGCAGAACCTTGGACTATCCGCGGTGCTTTTGGCTGCTTTAAAGACGGCGTTATGCAAAACTGCGTGCACGCTTCCGGCACACCAGAAGAAGCCTTACGCGAAATTAATATTTGGTTTAAACCTGAGGAAGTTTTATAATGAGAAAGTTTATATTTCTCTTAGTTTTAACTTTGCTTGCGCCTTTTACTTTTGCGCAAAGCGAAGTTAGTTGGAAAACAGCAGACAACTGGGATATTAAAGGAACCTTTTTAGCCTCTAAAAACGGCAAAATGGTTATACTTCTGCACGATCTTGCAAGAACAAGAGAAGATTATAAAAACTTTACCAAAAGACTTGAAAATGAGGAATTTGGCTATCTTGCCTTTGATTTACGAGGCCATGGCAAAAGCACAAATCTTGGCAGCTATGCCAATTTCAAAAAAACCGGAACCGATAATGAGTTTAACCAAATGGTGCGTGATGTTGAAGGCGCAATAACTTTTTTAAACAGCAAAGGTTATCAAACGGAAGATATTTTTATTATCGGGGCAGGCCTGGGCGCAAATGTAGCAGCAAAAGCCGTGGGATTAAACCCTCAAATTGCAGGTCTTGGCCTTTTAACACCGGGGCTTAAAACAAGGGATGTTTTATCTATGGGTGGAATAAAGATGTATAAAAACCCCGTTATGATTGCCGTTGGTTCAATAGACAGAAAACCTATGATGGAAGCAAACTTGCTTAGAAATGCGGCTTTTCTATCTTCGGGGCAAGGTAAAGTTTTATTTTTAACCGCTTATGAATTTGCCGGAACAAAGATGCTTGATCGCTATTTAACTAACAATGTTATAACCTGGCTTAAACACCCCGCTTTACCGGAAGTTTTACCGGACATACCGAACTTGGAAGAAAATAAAACAGCAGAAATTAATTATTCTGAAGAAAAAGAAGAAATCATTAATTTAGGAACGCCAAGCGTTTTATAAAATGCCAAATTTAAGCGAAACAGAAAAAATAAATAAAAACACCGCTAGTTTACATACCCTTACCTTAGATAAGCAAATTGATTTAATGAATAAAGAAAATTTGCGCTCTGTTTTGTGTCTTAAAAAAGCAAAAACTTCCTTAAAGGAAGCAATTAATTTAGTGGCAAAAACTTACCTGGAAAAGAAAACAATTTTATTTATGGGGGCCGGCACCAGCGGACGCCTTGGCATTTTGGAAGCAGCTGAACTGCCCCCCACTTTTAGCACTTTACCAAAAGATTTTAAAGCCCTTATTGCCGGCGGAAACAAGGCCGTTTTTAAAGCCGTTGAAGGCGCCGAAGACAGCACCGAGCAAGGCTCAAAAGATTTTTTAAAAAATATTAAAAACCTTGGCGCGCTTATAACTATTGCCGCTAGTGGCAACACGCCTTATATTCAAGGGGCTTTAAAAACGGCAAAACAAAAAAAAGTGCCAACAATTTTAATAACTTCAAATAAAAATGCAAGTAAAGAAAATGCGGATATTTTTGTTTTTCTTGATACCGGAGCAGAGTTTATAAGCGGTTCTACCCGGCTAAAAGCAGCCAGCGCGGCCAAATTTGCCTTAAATATGATTACCACTCTTGCTATGGCAAAATGTAATAAAGTTTATAAAAATTATATGGTTGATGTTAAAGCAACTAATACAAAATTAAAAGCGCGTGCTACGCGCTTAATTGCTTTAACTTTAAATATTTCAGAAGAAAAAGCAAAAATTTTAGCCCAGAAAACAAATTATAAAGTTAAAGAAGCAATTTTGCTTGGCAAAGGTAAAAAAAATTATAAAACCCTGCTAAAAAAATATAAAGGCAATTTGGAGGCCGCTTTAAATGATAAGTAAAAACACGCTTGCCCTTGGTTTAATGAGCGGCACTTCTGCAGATGGCTTAACTATTGCCGCTTTAGATCTAAAAGAAAAAACTTGCTTTTGCCATAAAACCTATAAATACCCAAAAACTTTGCAAAAAGAAATTTTAAATGCCGTCAATTTTACTGCCCCAAAACTTAGCAAACTTGATTATGCTTTAGGCAGATTATATTTAACTTTAACAAAAAAATTTATAAGAGAATTTAAGTTAAAAAATATTAAAGTTATCGGTTGCCACGGGCAAACAATTTGCCACAGCCCAAAAGATAAGGCAACTTTGCAAATAGGGCAAGGCACTTTTCTAGCAAAAGGATTAAAAATACCTGTAGTTAATAATTTTAGAGCCGCTGATCTTGCCCTTGGCGGTCTTGGCGCCCCTTTAATGCCTATTTTTGATAGGGAATTTTTTAAAAATTCCAGGCCTTTAATATTGCTTAACCTTGGCGGTATTGCAAATTTTAGTTTAGTCGGTAAAAATCTTAAAACTTTTGGTTTTGATATCGGCCCGGCCAATGCTTTAAGTGATACGGCAATAGCTCTTTTAACCCGCGGCAAAAAAACTTTTGATAAAGAGGGTTTGCTTGCCGCAAAATATCTGCCGGATATTAACTATGCAAAAAAACTTGCAAAAAATTTTACACCTGAAAAGATAGGCCTTTCCCTAGATAAAAATACTTTTGGCATAAATTTTTTAAATAAATATTTCCCGCATTTACAGGAAAAAGATATTGCAACCTTAAATTATTTTACTGCTTTACTTATAAGTGAAAACCTTAAAAAATTTGTGCTTAGTAAATACAAAATTGATACTCTTGCCCTTTCCGGTGGCGGAATATTTAATAAAACTTTAATTGCCAATTTGCAAAACTTAACGCAACTTGATATCATAAACACTATACAGCTTGGCTTAGAGCCAATGGCAAAAGAAGCTTTAGCAATGGCCTATTTTGCCTGGCAAACAATAAATTTAAACCCACTTAGTTTAGCAAACAACAAAAAAACTATCTTGGGAGAGATTATTTTGCCATGAATATAAATCGTCTTATATACCCGGGGTTTTGGTTCGGTAAAAGTAGCCGGGAAGAAGCCCTTAAACTTGCCCGCCAGGGAGTTGGCGGCTTTTGCATTTATAACGGCACTTCCGGCGAAGTTAAAGATTTAATTGAAGAATTAAGAGCCAATGCCCCACATCAATTATTAATTTGCTGTGATTATGAATACGGCCTTGGCCGTTGGCATAAAGATATGCCCCTGCTTGCTTCAAATATATCTATTGGAGCAACAGATAGGGAAGACCTGGCCTATAAAAAAGGTTATATAACCGCAATTCAAGCGCGCGCTTTGGGCGTTGATTGGGTTTTTGCCCCTGTGGTAGATTTAGCGCAAGAACCAAATAACCCAATTGTAAACACTCGCTCTTTTGGGGCTGACCCACAAAAAGTAGCCCGTCTTGCCCGCTCTTTTATGATAGGGCTTGAAGACGGCGGCTGCTTAAACACTTTAAAACATTTCCCGGGACACGGATCTACAACTATTGATTCCCATTTGGCGATGCCTGTTTTACAAAAAGATTTTAAATTACTTGAAGAAGAAGACCTTTTGCCTTACAGACAACTTATAACAAGGGCTGATTCCATTATGGTAGGACACTTAAATATACCGGCTTTGGATAAAAAATTGCCGGCTTCCTTTTCTCCAAATGTAATACAAAATTATTTAAGACAAAAAATGCACTATAAAGGTTTAATTATAACTGATGCTCTTGTTATGAAAGCTATTGGCCCGCTAGACCCGCTGGATGCTTTTAAAGCAGGGGCGGATATTTTGCTTTGCCCAAGCGAACCTTTGCTTTTGATAGAAACTTTGCAAAAAGTGGCAAAGGAACACCCCCTTCGCGCGCAAGAAGCTTTAAGCCAACAGGAAAAACTTATTTCAAAACTTGCCACTTTAATACCAATACCTTGCAAAACCGATACTCCGGCAAAGCAATTAAATACCGATATCGCCACCAGCTGTCTAGTTCAAAAAGGTTCTTTTAATATTAACAAAGGCGAAAGTGTTTATTATTTTGAAGCGGAAACTTACCCCGATACTAACTGGCGGGCAAAAACTTTTCTTGCCGAGTTAAAAAGCAAAGGCGTTTTTGTAGAACCTTACACTGAAGAAATTAAAAATAAAAAAATAGTTATTGCCACTTATTCTAACTATGCGGCTTTTAGCGGGCAAATAAATTTTACTAAAGAACAAAAAAAATTAATTCAAAAAGCTATCAATAATAATAAGGAAAATATTCTTATTTCTTACGGCAGCCCTTTTGTAGATAAAGATTTAAAAAACCTGGCTTCCTTTATAATGGCCGGCTCGGCCGGGGCAGAATTTGAAAAGGCCACAGCCGAAATTATACTTGGTAAATTGCAAGCTAAAGGCAAAATGCCTTTTTAATTGCTAAAATATATTATATGAGTGAAGAGAACGATATTATTATTGCCAAATCTGCCGGCTTTTGCCCGGGCGTTAAAAGAGCTATTGAGTGCGTTTTAGAACTTGAAGAGCAAGGCAATAAACCAATTTACACCATAGGTCCACTTATTCATAATAAACAAGTAACAGATAACCTTGAATCTAAAGGCATAAAAGCCATAGAAAGTTTAACTGAAGCAAAAGATAAAAAAGGTGTTTTAGTTATACGAGCGCATGGCATTACACCTGCTTTTCAAAAAGAAATAATGAATTTTGGGATGAAAGTAGTTGATGCCACTTGCCCGCTTGTTAAAAAAGTACATAATGTTATTGAAAAATATGCAAAACAAGGTTATGATACTATTATTGTAGGCGATAGTAAGCACGCAGAAGTTATCGGTCTTATGGGATATACTCAAGGCAAAGGCCAAGTTGTCGGCAATATAGAAGAAGCCAAAAATCTACAAAATTTTGAAAAAGTTAATATCGTATCACAAACAACCCAAAAGGAAGCAACCTTCCTTAAAATTGCCGGTATCATTAAACAAAAAGCAAAAGTTTGCAATATTTCAAATACTATTTGCCACCCGACAAAACAAAGACAAACCGAAACAACTAAATATGCAAAAGATGCCGATTTGGTGGTGGTAGTCGGCGGGCATCACAGCGCAAACACAGCGCGACTTGCAAAACTTTGCTCTGATTTATGCAAAAATGTTATCCATGTGGAAACTTCTGAAGAAATTAACAAAGATATAATTATTAACAGCAAAAAGATTTTTATTACGGCCGGGGCTTCAACGCCTATCTGGCTTGTAGAAGAAATAGCAAACTATATTAAAGACCTAAGGGAGAAAAGCAAATGAGTATTGCAAGAATTGGTATCTTAACTGCCGGCGGCGATTGCCCAGGCTTAAATGCCGTTGTGCGCGCTGCCACAAAACACGCTTTAAAAAATAATATTGAAGTTTTTGGTTTTAAAAACGGCTTTGACGGCCTTGTAAAAAACCAATATATTATTTTGGATGATAAAATAGTTTCCGGTATCTTAACTAGAGGTGGCACAATTTTGGGAACAAGCAACCTGGCAAATCCTTTTAACTATACTTTACCGCCACTTGCAAGCCCCGAGGAACCAAAAGATTTATCTTCTATGGTTTTGCATACTCTTAAAACAAACAGAATTGATGCTTTGGTTGCTATAGGCGGGGATGGGACTTTATCAATGGCAAGCAAATTTATAGATATGGGCGTAAAAATTATCGGAGTGCCAAAAACTATTGATAATGATTTAAGCGCGACTGATTTTACCTTTGGTTTTGATTCTGCTTTAGCTGTTGCAAGCGAGGCTGTGGATAGAATACACACCACCGCAGAATCGCACCACAGGGTTATGATTGTTGAAACTATGGGGCGTTATGCCGGGTGGATAGCCTTGCGCTCGTGCATTGCAGGCGGCGGCGATATTTGTTTGATACCGGAAATCCCCTATAATATCAATGTCGTTGCAAAAGCCATAGAAGACAGACAAAGAAAAGGCAAAACTTTTAGTATCATTGTTGCAGCTGAAGGGGCCGTTGATGAATCAGGCAAAATGGCCGTTCAAAAGAAGGTGGAAGGTTCTACTGACCCCATACGCCTTGGCGGTATCAGCGGAATAATTGCCGCCCAAATTGAAAAAATGTTAAATGTAGAATGCCGCGTTGTTGTTTTAGGCCACTTGCAAAGAGGCGGCACCCCAACTGCTTTTGATAGATGGCTTGCCACCCGCTTTGGCGCAAAAGCCGTTGATTTAATTTTAAAGGAAGATTTTGGCAATATGGTTGCCTTACGCGGAACAGATATTGTTAGCGTGCCAATAAAAGAAGCCGTTTCAAAACTAAAAAAAGTTGACCCAAACGGCCAGGAAGTTAAAACTGCTTTAGAAGTTGGCACAAGTTTTGGTTCCCCCACTTTGGGTTAAAATTTCAAATAAAGGAAGAAGATTTTTATGGAAAGAATTAGTAAAGAAGAATTAATTTTTGGTTTACACTCCTTTAGAGAAGATCTTAAAAAAAAAAAACGCCAGGTTAGCGTTCTTTATATCGTGGCAAATAAAACTGCTTCTAAACAAGTAGAAGAAGTTATACGCCTTGCAAAAGCCGGTAATGTAAAAATTAAATCTTTAGAACTAAGACTTATGGATAATCTTGCTTCCGGCGGAAACCACCAGGGCGTTATTGCAAAAGCAGAACCGATAAAAGCTATGCGTTTATCTAATGCTATTTATGAAGCGCAAAATAATAAAAAAGAACTTTGGCTTGCCGTTGATGAAATAACCGATCCGCAAAATTTAGGTTCACTTTTAAGAAGCGCAGCCTGCCTTGGTTTTACTACCATACTTTTGCCAAAACACAGAACAGCTGGCATAAATGCAACCGTGCATAAAGTTGCCTGCGGTGCTGTTGAAAAATTAAGAATTGTGGAAGTTTCAAACTTAAACAGCGCTTTAATTGATTTAAAGGAAGAAGGCTTTTGGGTTTACGGCGCTGATATGGATGGCAAAAGCATTGTTAATTTTGATTATGCTTACCCGGCGGTTTTAATTGTCGGTTCAGAAGGAACAGGCATACGCCAGAAAACTTTGGAACATTGTGATGAGGTTATAAGTATCCCCCAAAAAGGCGGAGTCAGCAGTTTAAATGCGGCGGCTGCCGGCGCAATTATTATGTATGATATGTTTGCCAAAAGTCTAAAGTAGTTTTACTTCGGCTTTTTGGTAAATTTTAATTTTTTTTAAACTTCGGATACTCGGGATTGCCATCCCCTCGCGGTATACCTTGTTTAAAAAAACGCTTTTTCTAAAAGAAAAAGTTAATTAAAATTTACTCAAAAATCCTCGTAAAACAATTTGCTCTATATAATCTTATCTAAACGCAAAATCCTTGCAAAACCCATCTTTTTGACACAAATAAATAAAATATACGATTTTTACACGCCTTTTGGCAGGCGGTCAGATAAAATTTGCGGAAGTTTGGCTGCCTCAATTTTTGTTTGAACCGCCTTAATATCATAAGGTAGGCGAAGCAACCTAAAAGTGTATTTTTCCGTGTCAAAAATACCAAAAGAGGCACGCGGGTTTGTATCGCGCGGCTGGCCGATAGAGCCGGGGTTTATCATATATCTAACACCGGGCATAAGTTTTATACTAACATCTCTGCCGTAAAAAACATCAATTTGCGGGATATGGCCTTCGCGATAACTCATAATAAAAGGCACATGGCTATGCCCCACAAAACAAATATTACCTTGCCACTTTGGCAGGTTCATAATAAACTGCTCCGGCGTTAAAAGATAATCGCGGTAAGGATCGTTAAAAGAACCATGCACCATAGCAAAATGTGCGCCCTGATATTCTTTTAAAAATTTAGAAATAAATTTTTTGCTTTTGGCAGTTATATTTTTAGCTGTAAATACCATTGCTTTGCTTGCATATTCGCTAAACCAACGGGAAAAGTCTTTATTAAACAAAGCAACATCGTGATTACCCATTACGCTGGTCAGATTTTCCAACTTCATTAATTCTCTTGTGCATTCTTCTGGGTTGGGGCCATAGCCCACTAAATCACCGCAAAAAGCATGGGCGTCAACTTTAAGTTCCTGCATTTTTTTTAAGCAGACAATTAGGGCCTCATAGTTTGAATGTATATCTGAAAATATAGCATATTTCATACAAAACCCTTTTTTAAAAGTTATGCGGCGGAAGAGGCCTCAACAAGTTGTTTTGTTTTAGCATCTTGCTCTTTTAAATTTAAGGATAAAATTTTTGAAACACCGCTTTCTTCCATAGTGACACCATACAACATTTGGGCAGCTTCCATAGAGCGTTTGTTGTGGGTAACAACGATAAATTGCGTCTTGGCGGAAAATTCCTTTATCAAATTAACAAAGCGTTCCACATTGGCTTCATCTAAAGGGGCGTCCGCTTCGTCCAAAATACAGAAAGGCGAAGGGCTATGCGTAAAGAAAGCAAACAGCAAAGACACCGCCGTTAAGGCCTTTTCCCCGCCGGACATAGCAGAAATATTTAAAAGTTTCTTGCCGGGAGGTTGAGCGATAATTTCTATACCGGTTTCAAGTAAGTTTTCAGGGTCGGTAAGTTTTAGCTCCGCTTCGCCGCCGCGGAAAAGGATTTGATATATCCTCTTAAAATGCGTGCGCACTTGGTCAAAAGTATATTTAAAGTTTTCTTTTGTAGTGGCATTAATTTTGGCAATAGCGGCCTTTAAATCTTTTTTAGCATTTTGCAAATCTTCAATTTGCTTTTTTAAGAAATCATTGCGTTGGGTTAGAGCATCGTATTCTTCAGGCGCGGTCATATTAACAGCACCCATATTTTCAATACGCTTGCGCATCATTTTAACCCTTTCAAGATCAACAGACTTGCCTTCGCACTTCATTTGGGCTTCCTGGGGTGTGGTGTTCCAAGATTCAAGCAAAGTGTTAACAATAGCTGTTTTTTGACGGCGGTGGTTGGTTAAATTGTTTTCTAACTCTTGCGCTTTTAAAGCAAGCTGACTAGAGCGGGTTTTGTTTTTGTTTAAAGCGGAAAGTTTACTATCATAATCGGCTTTTAAAACATTTAAATCGCCCCTCATTTTATTTTCGGCTGTTTCAAGGGCGGCAAGATTATCGCGACAGGCGGCAAGTTTGGCTTGGGAAGTTAGTTTTTCTTCCTGCAAGGTTTTTATTCTTGCTTCAGCGGCGGTTGTTTCTTGCGTGCGTTTGGTTTTGGCTTCTAGCAAAGTTGTTTGCTCGCCGGAAGTGGTTTTATAGTCCAGTTCAATATTATTCTTTTTTATTTTGATTTCGTATAATTTGCTGCTGGCTTTTTCTATTTCCACTTTTAAGGTTTGTTCTTCCTGCTCTAAAGCGGTTCTTTTGGCGCGCAGGGCCTCGTGTTCTTTTTTAGCTTCTTCGTGCTGGTTATTAAGGGCGTTTAACTCCTCTTTAAATTTTTGCACTTGGGCTTTGCGCTTTTCCACGCGGTCTAAAATTTCTTGTTTATTATTAACAATTTGCTTGCTTGCCTGCTCTAAATCTGTAAAAAGTCTTTGTTTATTATTTAAGTTATTTTGCAGGGAGTTTAAAGCAAGGGCTTCTTCCTGGAATTTATTTCTTGCGGTTTTAAGCAAGTCTTCGGTTCTGGCAAGGTCGTCAATATTTTTAAGAGTTTGTTTTGTTAGATCTTCTTGCTCTTGGTTTAATTCTTTAAGTTCGGCCTTGGCAGATTCTTCCTTGCCCCAGTAGGCTTCCGGCGATTCTATACCCACCGCACCGGCGGAAAGCCAAAAACCGCAATTAATACGGCCTGCTTCTGCTTTTGCATTGCCTAAAATATAATTAACTAAGGGGCGCAAATTATCCACGCAAGTTATTTTGGCCATCAAATCTTGGCTTGCGGTATTTGTGTTTTGGGGAACGGCATTTAAAAGGATAAAGCGGCATCTTGTTTTGCCGTTTTGTTTTAAAATTTGCTCTGCCTGATTAAAAGCGTTTTCATCTTGACATACAACGGAATCAAGGTATTTGCCAAAGGCTTCTTCAAAAGCAAGTTCTAAAGATTTATCAAATTTAAGGTGCTTTCTTAAAGTGCCCATTACACCGGGAATTTTGGTATCTTCCACAAGTTTTGTGCCAACCCAATAAGGATTATTTTTGCCCTGAGTTTGTATCATTTGCATTTTGGTATTAAGGGCGGCTTGCTTGGTTTTTAAAGTTGTTAATTTATCGTTAAGTTCTTGTTTTTGGGTTTGGAGTTTTTGTCTTTGTTCTTCTAAATTATGTTGTTCGGTGCGGAGTTTTTCCACTACCTGTTTTTTAGTTTCAAGGGTGTTTTTAAGAGTTTCAAGTTCTCCTTTAACTTCTTCCAGTTGCACTTTTTGGGCTGTTAAGGAACGCTCAAGGTTAATTAAATTATTGTTTTCGTGCTGGGCGGCAGATTCCTCAAGGGCGATTTTGCCGCTTAACTCCATTTCCTTATGGGTAAAGCCCATTAAATTATTGGTTGCTTTTTCAAAATCTTGACGGACTTTTAAAATTGCCTGCTCGCTGGCGGAAACTTGCTCGTATTTTCTATTATATTCCTGCTGGGCCGGTTCTAGCTGTTGGGAAATTTCTTCAAGTTTCTTTTTTAAATTTTCAAGGGCGGGTTCAATTTCGCCTAGTCTGCTTAAACTTAAAGTTTCTTCCGAAGCAAAAGTTTTAAGGCGGGCCTGGAGTTCCTGGGCCATATTTTCGCAATTTTGTATTGCGCCTTCTAAAAGACCGATTTGGTATTTATCAGCGGCGATTTTTTCGCTAAACTCGCCTAATTCTTTTTGTTTGTGGGTTAAGTTTAAATCTAAAGCGGCGGTTTCGCCTTCGGCCGCGCTGATAGCGCTTTGTAAATCTTCTTTTTCTTTTAAAATAGGTTCTAGTTCGGCCGCGATTTTATTTATTTGTTCTTCGTGTGTTTTAATATTTTCAAGGCACAAAATAATTTCGCTTTCTTTTAGTTCTTCGCGGTATTTTTGGTAAAGGCGCGCTTTTCTGGCTTCGCTATCAAGTTTTTTAATTTGCTCTTCAAGCAGGGCTAAAGTATCACTCAAACGGGCAATATCCATATCCACTCTTTCAAGGCGGCGCACGGCCTCATCCCTTTTTGCTTTATATTTGGAAACGCCGGCAACTTCTTCAAACATTTCTCTTCTTTGTTCCGGGGAGGCTTCTAACATTTGGTTAACGGAACCCTGGTCAATAATAGCGTATCCTGCCCCGCCGATACCGGTATCTAAAAACATTTCCCTAATATCTTTAAGACGGCAAGGCACGCGGTTTAAAAAGTATTCGCTTTCCCCCGAGCGAAAGATTTTGCGTGAAACGGTTACCTCATTAAATTCCACCGGCAATTTGCGCGAAGTATTATCAAAAATCATATTGACTTGCGCCATATTTAAAGGCGCGCGTTTTTTTGTGCCGTTAAAAATTATATCTACCATAGAGCCGGAGCGAAGGGCTTTCCAAGACATCTCACCAATACACCAACGCACAGAATCTATAACATTTGATTTGCCGCAACCATTTGGCCCGACTATACAAGATACGCCCGGTTCAAAATTAAGGCGCATTTTATCTGCAAAAGATTTAAAACCGATTATTTCAATTGCTTTAAGATACATAATGGGGAAATTCCTATAAAAAATTAGGCACAAAAGGCCCTATTTATATCATACTAAATTTAAGGGGGTTTATAAAGAGAAAAAAACATAAAAAGCTATCAAAAGTTTTGCGAGGAAAAAAGCCGAAGTAAAATTTTTGCAAGGATTTTGCGTTTAGAGTAGGCGTGAGGAGCGAAGTATATCACGAGGGGGTGGCAACCCCGTATATACGAGCGACGAACAACGCACTATAAACGCAAAAGCCGAAGTAAAACTAGTTTTCTTGTTTGGATATGGACATCATCAGCTTTATGCGGTTAACCTGATTAGTTTCGCTTGCACCGGGGTCATAATCAACGGCAATAATATTGGCACTGGGATAGCGTTTTTTGATTTCTTTGATAAAACCTTTGGCAATAATGTGATTTGGCAAGCAGCCAAAAGGTTGCACGCACAAAATATTGCGAACGCCGGCTTCCAAAAGCTCCACAATTTCGGCGGTCAAAAGCCAACCCTCGCCGGCCTGATGGCCTAAAGAAGCAATACCGCGCACTTTTTTGCGCAGTTTTTTAAAAGAACCGAAAGGCTCAAAATGTTTAGATAATTTTAAACCGATACGCTGTGGCAAACGGAACATTTCCACCACAAAAAGACCAAGACGGCTAAATAAACTATCTTTTAATTTACCCGTTAAATAGCGGTGGCGGAAAATATGATCATAAAAACCATATAAAATGAAATCTAAAAGACCGGTTATAACAACTTCGCCGCCTTCTTGCTCAATAATTTGACCGGCATTATTGTTGGCATCGGGGTGGTATTTAAGCAAAATTTCCCCCACTATACCGACACGCGGTTTTCTTTTTTGGCGTTTAAGGGGTATTCTGTCAAAATCTTTTATCATCGCAAAAATATTATAAACAAAGGTAAATAAATTGCCGTTTTTAATATTTTTGTGAATACGCGGCAGCCATTTTTGTTCTAAAGCATCTGTGGCACCTTTTTCCTTTTCGTAAGGGCGCATACGACAAGTAAGGGCAAGCAAAGTATCGCCGTAGCAACCAAGCATTAAAATACGCAAGAAAACTTTGCGCCCCGGCGCAAAACCGGTATTGGCTTTTTTACCACTTACATTTAAAGCAATAACAGGAATATGAGCTAAATTACACTGGGCAAGAGCTCTTCTAAGTAGCCAAGTATAATTTGACGCGCGACAACCGCCGTTAGTTTGGGAAATAAGCAAGGCAATTTTATGGGTATCGTAGTTGCCCTCTTGTATGGCTTTTAGTAATTGGCCTATAACAACAATAGCCGGGTAGCAAACATCATTATTAACATGTTTTAGGCCAAGTTCAATAGCTTCTTTACTTACATGGGGCAGTTGCACAAGTTTATAGCCTTCACTAGAAAAGACATCTTCCATAAATTGAAAATGTAAAGGCGACATTTGCGGCACTAAAAGGGTGTGGGTCTTTTTCATTTCCGGGGTAAAGGTGGCAAAATTTTCTTGCTCATTTTCACTAGAACAATAATCTTTTGGCTGTCTATCACGCATAGCGGCCAAGAGTGAGCGTATGCGTATTTTGGCCGGGCCGAGATTATCGCCTTCGTCTATTTTTATTTGGGCATAAAGGCGGCCTTTATTGCTGACAATTTCTTCGGTTTGGTCTGC